>JBGTHC010000050.1:0-62420 GCA_041746375.1 Woeseiaceae bacterium | reverse complement strand
AGAACTGACTGCGATGCCGTCGGCATCTTCCTGGATTGCCGCCCGAACGATGTCGTCGACACTGCGGTTATGACCTAAGTGTATGACTTCGGCGCCCCGGGCCTGGATCAGCCGGCGCATGATGTTGATGGCCGCGTCGTGACCGTCGAAAAGCGACGCGGCAGTAACAAATCGGAGGGGTGCCTGTTCGGCTTTGCCGGACACCTGCGGCAAATCGCTTGCGGCGGTGCTCATGGAGTCTGCTCCTGCGATGGATTGGCGCCGAATAACCTCGCTGTCAGCGCTGGATTTCTTTTCAAATCAGCAGCTTCTGGGGTTGAAAAGGTTTTAATCCTGATTAAAATAATGCAGCTGCAGGAAGAACTCAAGAGAACCTACACCAGAATGGTCAAAGCTGCCGAGGAAACCCGTTTCGAACTGCAACGCCACCGCATCCTGCGGGCCGCGGCCACCTGCTTCAACCAGAAGGGTTTCAGTGGTACATCGCTGAAGGACGTGGCGAAGCATCTCGGTTTGACCGACGCGGCACTTTACTACTACGTGAAGAGCAAGGAAGAGCTGGTTTATCTGTGCTACCTGCGCGCTGCCGAACTCGGCAGCGAGGCGATGCAGCGGGCGCGCTCAGAGGGGCAAAGCGGATTCGAGCAGGCGACCCTGTACATTCAATACCATGTCGAGATCATGGTCGGGGACCGTGGTCCGGTTGCCATCATGAGCGAGATTCCTTCACTACAGAAGCCGCACCGTGATCGCATTCTTGCGGTATCGAGACAGCACAGTCTCGAATTCGAAGATATTCTGACCACCGGACTCAGGGACGGCAGCATTGTTTGCGGTGATGTGCGTATGACCGGCAACGCGATAATGGGCGCCATCAACTGGATACCCAAATGGTTTCATGGCGACGCCAGAACAGCTAAAAAGGTGCTCGCGGAGTTTCCCGCGATTCTCGGACGCAGTCTTGGCGATGCTGCGCGACCGCCCGATACAGGCCGCAGCGCCAGGTAATTTCATCTGCGTATTTCATGGGCGTATTTCGAGCGCCTCGAGCTCCTGTATAACTTCAGTTTCCAGTGCCTCAATGGCCCGGCTCCCTGCAGCACTGTCGGCAGGTTCGAAACGAGCGGCGTGATCGAGGTACACGAGGCGACGGTCCAGCCGCTCGCGGACGCGCCGGTAGACGTCGCTGTCGCTCCCGCTGGCGCTGTAACCGGATGCGATCATCAAACGCGGCGGACCATCGGCCGTACTTTTCGGCGCCCCTTCTGCAATCTCCCGGGCGACCCGGTTGCGCAGGATCGAGAGATCCTCGCGAATGAGTTCCAGTAACAGCTTGCGGTCGCCGTACTGCTGCCAGAGCTGTGCGAAGATTCGTTCCGCTTCGGCTCGTTCGTCTGCGTCAAGCGACTGCTGCAATGCGTCGCGTGCCTGCGAAAGAACTGACTGACTGCGCTCCGCGGCAAGGCGATACCAGGCCAGCGCCTCTGCCGGATGCCGCTCGACCCCCTGTCCGTTCAATCGCATGTAACCGACCATGTACTGGGCGTACTTGTCGCCAATCGGCGCAAGCTCTTTCCGATAGATAAGAAATGCCCGGGCGAAATCACCGGATGAGTAAAGCTTCTCTACCTTGTGCTGCACGCTGACGGTTCGGCCATCGAGAGCTTTGCCGGGGAACAGGTTGTACTCGTCGGCTTGCGCAGGTATCGGTAAACCGACCAGAACGACCAGCAGTGCGACAACCTGCCCGGCGAGCCGTCCCGAGCCGTTCAAAAAGTGCTGCTTTGCCATGATCTGTTTGGAGTCGGGGCCGATGCCGGGAGTTCCTTGTGCCGGCTATAGTCGTCTAAATGTTCTAACTGTCGTCCGTTTTCGCGCGAAAATCCGCAAATTCCGGCGACCGCTTATGCAGATTGGCCATAACCGCTTCGATCTGGTTCCGCGAGCCGATGAGTTGTCCCTGCAGCAGGGCCTCGCGTTGCAATGCGCCGTCAATTGAGTCGTTCCACGACTCGTTGAGCAGCGCCTTGAGGGCGCGAATGGCATCCGGAGAACGGCTTGCGATGTCGCTTGCGAGGCTGGCGGCCGCCTCGTGAGGATGGTCGTGAAGCTCGGTCACGAGTCCGAGTCGGCAGGCATCTGTCCCATCGATAATCTGGCCTGTATACGCCAGTCGCTTCAGTCGATCCGGCGCCATCAGGTGACGACCTGTGACAGTGATGCCCATATCGGGAACGATGCCCCATTTGATTTCCATTATCGACCAGTGGCTGTTCGCAGTCGCAAATCGCAGGTCGGCGCCCAGCGCAATTTGCAAGCCTGCGCCGAAGGCGACTCCCTGAACGGCGGCGATCACCGGCACCGGAAGTTGCCGCCAGATCATGGCAGCACTCTGGTAGAGATTGGCATTTGAGCCCGGGCGCGCTTGCATATCAGCCGGATCCGGTGGTCGTGCATCCGCCGCGGTGAACATCGACACGTCGATACCTGCACAAAAGTGTTCACCCGCCCCGCTCAGGATCACCGCCCGGATGGAGCGATTCGCAGCCAGCGTTTCGCCGCTCTCGACAATCGCTTCGAACATTGCGTGATCGACGGCGTTGCGCTTGTCGGGCCGGTTCAAAGTGACCCGGGCGATGTGATCGTCGATGTCGACGGTGACACGGTCTGCCATCTTGCATGCTCCGCGCATGGTTGTTGTATTCTCGCTCGCAGTAAAGTTTACCGGCTGCGAGCATCGAGGTCATTATGTCGGGCCCAAACCACTTGACGCCGATCGGCATAGCCATCTGCACATTGCATCGTCCACGATCACTGGCGATTTTCCGAACGTTGTCGCGACAGTCGTTGTAACCGTCAAAGGCAGCGAGCATGAATTGCGGGTGCCGGTCAGCATCAACACTTTCGATGGCGGATTGATCGCGATCGGCCGTGTGCGCATAAGTCACAAGGAGATCGGCCTGGCCCCGTTCCAGGCCGGCTTGGGAGCTTTGCGGGTCGCGGACGAACTCCTGGTGAAGTTTCGCATCGTCGCGAAAACCGAAGGGATGTAATCCGGCAGCAATCAGCCGCCCGCCCCGCGCCGGCCCCGCGGCATGCAACGTTACGCAGCCAGCGTACACTTCCCGTTGTCGACGACGATGGCTTTACGCTCTTTTACCGAACAGCGGAACGACACGATATTGCGTTCCTGCCACATATCGGTTGTCAGCACGTCACCGGGATAGGCTGGTGCTACAAAGGCCGCCTCGATGCCGGTAATCAGGGTGTAATCATAGTCACAGATAGTCCTGAGAATCGCGCGGCCGGCGATACCCAGGAGGCATCGGCCGTGCAGCAACGGCCCATTGAAACCGGCTGCCTGTGCAGCGTGCAGATCCGTATGTAGCGGATTGTTGTCACCGGACAGACGAAAGAGCAGCGCCTGGTCGAGACGCGTGGCGATGCTGCAGCTCAGATCCGGACTGCGCCTGGGCATTCGATTTGACATCGACTTGCCTGCGGGCGGCTGACTGTAAGCACGGTCCGCGGGCGCAACGAGGGTGCTGACGAGTTTGAAAACGGCGGTATCGTCGCTGGCAAGCCGGACGTCTGACTGCACCACAATGCGTATACCTTGTTCCGACCCGTCGTCGTACACAGCGATAACGCGCTGATTGGCGAGCAGGTTGCCGGCGGCCGGAAGTGGCCGATACATCTCGAGTCTTTGGCCGATGTGCAGAGCCTGCCGGACATCCCAGGCAGCGTCCTCCAGAAAGTCGAGGCCCAAGAGCATGGTCGAGAACGTCGGCAGGGTTTTCAGCATTGGCTGCTCGAAAACATAGGCCAGCTCCTTGCCGAACTTGGGATCGGCGCCGAACCCGACGCCAAGGGCATAGAGGATCGCGTCCCGATCAGAGTAACTGATCGGCTGGTCGTCGAGCGCGACCGATAACAGCGGATGGTCAGTATCAGGCCTCACTGCGGATTTGAGGACGAACTGTGACATCAGGCTCCCGTGTCTGTGCTGAATTTGTCGGGGATTCTATGGCTGCAATACATGCACGGCAAGTCGACTGACGATTTGGTAATTTCCGGACCAGAGACGTCTGGTGACAACCGAATTCAGCCCACGCGAGCGGCAAATTTCCAGCCAAGGTCCGCAAGTGGCGCTACGGCATTCGCGGCGTTTGCCGCATGCGCACTGGCGGCCGTGCCGTCGCGCACGCGCCCGGCGATACCCTGCAGAATCGCCGCCAGGCGAAAAAAGTTGTAGGCCGCGTAGAAGTCGCGATGCGGAATGCCATCGCTGCGACCGGTGCGTTCGCAATACCGGCGTACGTATTCCTCTTCGCTCGGTATGCCGAACTTCTCCAGATCCTTGCCTCTAAGACCGGTTGAGCCAATGCCGATCTCCGGCATCTGCCATGCCATCAGGTGATAGGTAAAATCGCCAAGTGGGTGACCGATGGTAGAAAGCTCCCAGTCGAGCACACCGATCACGCGTGGTTCGGTCGGATGCAGTACAACGTTATCGAGGCGGAAGTCACCGTGCACGATGGAGGACGACTCATCGGCCGGAATGTTGTCAGGCAGCCATTCGATAAGGCTATCCATCGCCGGCACGGATTGAGTTTCGGAAGCCTGGTATTGCCTCGTCCAGCGTGAGATCTGTCGCGAAAAGTAGTTGCCGGGCTTGCCGAAGTCTTCCATGCCCAGCGCCTTGAAATCGATGCTGTGCAGGCGCGCTATCGTTCGATTGAGATCGTCGTAAATCGCAGCCCGTTCCTCGACGTCGCCGTCCGGCAGGTCGAGGTTCCAGACGATGCGCCCGTCAACAAAGTCCATGACATAGAACACGGTACCAACCACATCTTCTTCCGTGCACAGGAAATACGGCTTCGGCACAGGAAAGCCGACCTTGTAGAGCGCACTGATTACGCGGTACTCGCGTTCGACTGCATGTGCAGATTGCAGCAAGGTGCCCGGCGGCTTGCGTCGCAGCACATAGCGACCGGACGCAGCAGCGAGCAAATAGGTCGGATTGGACTGTCCGCCCTTGAACTGGCGTACGTTCAATGGCCCGCGGAAATCGTCGATCCGGCCATCCAGGTAGCGCTCCAGTCGGGGCACATCGAAACGATGTGGTTCGCGAACATCGCGCGTACCGGAAAATTGCTCCTGTCGGTTGCTCACCGGCGCCGACCCTGTCAGCGTCGCGGTTCCACGAAAAAATCCGGCACGAGTCGTGCCGATGGGTCGACCGCATAAGAGGTAAGGTCGGTTATACCGGCACTTTCCAGGACCTCGTCGTCGACACAGAAATGGCCGCTGAATTCCCGGCTGGTCCGGCACAGGATAACGTGCGCCGCATCCGCCATGATTTCCGGCTTGCGCGAACGCTGTACAATCTGCTCGCCTCCCAGCAGGTTTTGTACGGCGGACGTTGCGATCGCCGTGCGCGGCCACAGTGCATTGACTGCCACCCCGTCTTTGCGAAACTCTTCGGCCATACCCAGCACGCAAAGGCTCATGCCGTACTTCGCAATGGAATACGCCACGTGCGGCGCAAACCATTTCGCTTTCATTTCCAGTGGCGGTGACAGGTTCAGAATATGCGGGTTCGACGCCTTCTTCAGGTGCGGCAGGCAAGTCTTGGACACCAGAAAAGTTCCGCGTGTGTTGACCTGGTGCATCAGGTCGAAGCGTTTCATCGTCGTTGCAAGTGTCGGTTCGAGCGAAATCGCGCTTGCATTGTTGATACAGATGTCGATGCCGCCGAATTTGTCGACACCCTGCTGCACGGCGCTTTCAACAGCCTCTTCCGAGCGAATATCGCAGGCGACCCCGAGGGCCTTGCCGCCAGCCTGCTCGATCTCTTCCGCCGCTGTGTGAATCGTGCCCGGCAATTTCGGATGCGGTTCCGCGGTTTTGGCTGCAATGATGACGTTTGCGCCATCCTGTGCGGCGCGCAATGCAATCGCCAGGCCGATGCCGCGACTGCCGCCGCTTATGAAGAGAGTCTTGCCTTTTAAGTCTGCCATTGCTGTGCCCCGGGATGGCTGTTGGTCGTCGCGCCAATGATACCGCGAGTCGCAATCGATTGCGGGCTGATGGCATCCGGTCCGCAGACCAGGATCGACTTATGCAGAGATTCGCTAGTCCGCTGCTACATGCGAAAAATACCGTACGGTGTTTCTTCGTTGCGCAGGCAATTGACCGCCGCAGAAATCGCCTGGCCCAGCACCCGTCGTGTATCGGTCGGGTCGATGACACCGTCGTCCCACAGTCGCGCGCTGGCGTAGTAGGGATGACCCTGGGTTTCGTACTGTTCGCGGATCTCGTCCTCGAAAGCCTTGCGTTCTTCGTCGGGCCATTCGTCGCCGCGTGCCGTGATGCCGTCTTTGCGAACCGTCGACAGGACCACCGATGCCTGTTCACCGCCCATGACGGAAATGCGCGAGTTCGGCCACATCCACAGGAATCGCGGATTGTATGCGCGGCCACACATCGCGTAATTGCCGGCGCCGAAGGAGCCGCCGATGATGACCGTGAATTTGGCAATCGAGGACGTGGCCACAGCATTGACCATTTTCGCGCCGTCTTTTGCGATGCCGCCGTGCTCGGACTTCTTTCCAACCATGAAGCCCGTGATATTTTGCAGGAACACGATCGGCACGCCGCGCCGGTTGCATAATTGAATGAAATGCGCACCCTTCTGTGCCGATTCGGAAAACAAAATACCGTTGTTGGCAATGATACCGACCGGATAGCCGTACAGATGAGCGAAGCCGCACACGAGCGTCGCTCCGTACAATGCCTTGAACTCGTTGAACTCTGAGCCGTCAACCAGGCGCGCAATCACTTCCCGTATGTCATAGGGAAAACGAAAATCGCGTGACACGATGCCGTACAGCTCGTCCGCCGGATAGGCGGGCTCGGTCACTGTCCGTAGTTGCAGCGGGATCTCCTTGCGTCGGTTGAGACTGGCGATGATGTCGCGCACCATGGCGAGCGCATCGCCATCGTTCGCCGCCAGGTAGTCGGTAACGCCGGAGATACGACTGTGCACATCGCCACCGCCAAGTGTCTCGGCATCGACCACCTCGCCGGTTGCCGCTTTCACCAAGGGCGGTCCGCCAAGAAAAATAGTTCCCTGGTTGCGGACGATGATGGCTTCGTCGCACATCGCGGGAACGTAGGCGCCGCCGGCCGTGCAGGAACCGAGCACGGCAGCTATTTGCGGGATGCCCTTTGCCGACATGCGCGCCTGGTTGTAGAAGATGCGGCCGAAGTGGTCGCGATCCGGAAACACCTCATCCTGTTTCGGCAAAAATGCTCCACCGGAATCCACGAGGTAGACACAAGGCAAATGATTCTGTTCCGCCACTTCCTGTGCACGCAAATGCTTCTTGACGGTGAGCGGGTAATAAGTGCCGCCCTTGACTGTCGCGTCGTTGGCGACAATCATGCAGTCGACATCGTTGATCTGGCCTATCCCCGTAATGATACCCGCGGCAGGCACTTCGTCATCGTACATCCCGTAAGCGGCGAGTTGCCCGATTTCGAGAAAGGGCGCTCCCCGATCAACCAGGGTACGGACACGATCGCGCGGCAATAATTTGCCGCGTGCAAGATGTTTGTCCCGCGCACGCTCGTTGCCGCCTTTCGCAATCGTTTCATGAACCTGTTTCAGTTCTTTGGCAATTGCACGATTAGCGGTGGCGTTTTTTTTATAGTTGTCGGATGACTGGTCGACTTTGGACTTGATGACAGGCATGGGGGATCCGATTCAACCCGTAGCGTTAAACAATTCACGGCCGATGAGCATACGACGAATCTCACTGGTACCGGCACCGATCTCGTAAAGTTTTGCGTCACGCCACAATCGCCCGGCGGGGTATTCGTTAATATAGCCGTTGCCGCCCAGCGCCTGAATCGTCTCTCCCGCCATCCAGGTTGCCTTTTCGGCCGCCAGCAGTATGCAGCCAGCCGCATCGAAGCGGGTCGTCAAGCCCCTGTCGCAGGCCCTGGCAACCGCATACACGTAGGATCGGCAGGCGTTCATCGCGGTGTACATGTCCGCTATCTTACCTTGCATGAGCTGGAACGTGCCGATGGGCCTGTCGAACTGCTTGCGCTCGTGCACGTAGGGCATGACGATATCGAAACAAGCACGCATGATGCCGAGCGGGCCGCCCGCAAGTACCAGTCGCTCGTAGTCCAGACCGCTCATGAGGATCGCAGCGCCCTGCCCTTCCCTGCCAAGCAGGTTTTTCGCCGGCACCTTGCAGTCTTCAAACACCAGCTCGCCGGTGTCCGAACCCCGCATGCCCAGTTTGTCGAGCTTCTGTGCTTTCGTGAACCCGGGCATGCCGTCTTCGACGATGAAAGCGCTTAAACGCGTATCACCTTTCGAATGCGCGCTGGTCGCGTAAACAATCACGACGTCGGCGTCCGGCGCGTTGGTGATCCACATTTTGCTACCGTCCAGAATATAATCGTCGCCTGTCCTGCGCGCTGTGGTTCGCATTGCCATGACATCCGAACCGGCCTGGACTTCGCTCATCGCCAGTGCACCGACGTGCTCACCGGAGATCAGCCGTGGAAGGTATTGCGATTTCTGTGCGTCGCTGCCCCAGCGTCGCAGTTGATTGACGCAAAGGTTGGAATGCGCTCCGTAGGACAGGCCGACGGACGCGGATGCACGGCTGATTTCCTCCATCGCGACGACATGCCCGAGGTAGCCGAGTCCCGCCCCACCCAGCTCCTCTTCGACCGTAATGCCGAGAAGCCCCAGCTCGCCGAGCTGTGGCCACAGGTCGCGGGGAAATTTGTTTTGCTGGTCGATTTCCGCCGCCCGGGGTGCAATGTGGTCGGCGGCGAATCCTCGCACCGTCTCACGCAGCATCTCGATGTCGTCACCGAGACCAAAGTCAAAATCGAACATGGGTTCACGTTACCCGCAAGGAGTCACTGAGCTCCCTGATTCTGCGTGCTTTGCCGAACGACCTGAATACCATTCAACGGGTAGGGTCGGACGCATCGATGCCCGGCGCAGCCGTGACAGTCAGCGTTTACCGAGCGCGTCGATCAGCATGGAGAAGAGCTCGTATTGTGAGCTGATCTTCAGTTTGGAAAACAGGTTTCGCTTGTGCACCATCACGGTACCCGGTGCGATATCGAGCTGCCGCGCGATAGACTTGGAAGAATGTCCACGCAGCAACAGCTGGCTGATCTGGCGCTCGCGTTCCGTCAACACGTCCTCGCCGAAACGTTCGAAGCAATTGGTCAGTTTTTCATGCACGGCATCACCGCCGGTGACCGAACCTGCTCTTTCCTGCCAGTTTTGCCAGATGCGCTGCACGGTGGCCGAGACCATGGGTTCGATCAGTTGCAGTCGCTTCAGCTCGGCGCGCGTAAACAGGCAATCCCGCCGTCCCACGACCAGCACCACCGTCGTCTGGTCCGACACCTCGGCAAGAAAATCCATTTCATCGCGAAGGTGCGTTCGTTCGCAGTATTGCCGATAGTACTCACTGGCCCGGAAGCGATCGGGCAACTCGTCGCGAAATCGGCATAGCGACGGTTTCTGGTCCCTTATCGCGAGCTGGTAAAGCGGGTCCAGCAGGTATGGGCCGGCCAGGTAACGCTCGAGGTAATGCTTCCTTCCGGCAGGTTCCAGCGTATGGTGCAGGACGTCAGGCCGGGCGTCCTTGTGAAACGCCATGAGGCAGGTCCCCTGATGTCGAACCGCAAGGCCTACGGCGTCAACCAGCGCCTCGGGCAGTCGCTCACTACCAGAGAATGCGATGATCTCGCCGACGGCGGCGTGCCATTCCGCTTGTTGAAACAAGTGCTGTCCGGGCTCCTGGCTGATCCGTAAAATAATTAATTATCAACATTTTACACTGTCTGCGTAGCTGCCGCCGCAGTTCCGAAGCGGCATCGCCCGGTCAGACTGCAGGCAAGGCTGATAGCATGCGCAGCATAACGTTGGCGGGCTGCGAGGCAGGGACATAGCATGAATTTCGAAAACAAGGTCATCGTCATTACGGGCGCGGCACGCGGCCTCGGACAGGAGTACGCGCGCCAGTTTGCACGCCGCGGTGCACACGTTGCCGTCAACGACCTGCGCGATTGTCGCGAAACGCTTGATGTGATCGAAAAGGAAGGCGGTACCGGCCTCGCGACGACCACCGATGTCACCAGCGCCCAGAGTACGGGCGCGATGGCCAAAGCGGTACTCGACAGGTTCGGGCGCATCGATGTGCTGATCAACAACGCTGCGCTTTACGGCAGCCTGCATTTCCTGCCGTTCGACCAGCTCGACGAACGGGAGTGGGACGCCACGATGAATGTGAACGTCAAGGGCATCTGGCAGTGTTGCAAAGCCGTTGTGCCAGCGATGAAAGCTCAGCAGGAGGGTGCGATCGTGAACATCAGCTCGCTTGCCGCCACCTATGGCATGCCGAACGGCCTGCACTACACCGCGTCGAAAGCTGCGGTTATCGGCGCCACCCGCGGACTGGCGCGGGAACTCGGGCGGTACAGTATTCGCGTGAACGCCGTCGCACCAAACGTCGTCAATACAGATGCTACAGCGGAAGTTTTTGGCGAGAAGCGCGACAAGGTACTCGAAGTGACGCGGTCGCAGCAGGCGATTCGCCGCCCGCTGGAGACTGCCGATATAGTCGGCGCCGTTTTATTCCTGAGCAGTGACCTGAGCCGCCTGACCACGGGCCAAACCCTGATGGTCGACGGCGGCACCGTCATGCTCTGATTTGTATAGAATAGCGCCACTGATCGCGTATCCGGAATCTCTCCATGAAGCTTGTCACCGCAATCGTCAAACCCTTTCGCCTGGACGACGTCCGCAATGCACTGAGTGAAGTCGGTATTCAGGGCATGACAGTCAGCGAAGTGAAGGGTTTTGGCCGCCAGCGCGGCCATACGGAACTCTATCGAGGCGCGGAGTACGTGGTGGACTTCCTGCCCAAGGCAAAGATCGAAGTTGCGGTCTCGGACGACCGGGTGGAAGAAGTTATAGAAGCAATCGTCAACAGCGCCAAAACCGGCAAAGTCGGCGACGGCAAGATATTCGTCACTCCCATCGAGCAAGTGCTGAGAATTCGTACCGGCGAGACCGGCGACAGCGCGTTGTAATATTTGGAAGAAGAGCGCAATGAGCAATTCCGGTCCTGGAAAAACGCAAGCCCACGAGTACGCCCGCCAATAAGAGTCACTGTCCCCTTTCTAAGTCACTGTTCCCCTCTTAATTCCTCCAGCGTCTCCTCCTGCAGGTTGCGTGGATCCACCAGTTCCACTTCACAACGGCCACTCTGGCACACCGGCAACCTGACGAAAGGCTCAGTAGGGCAATCGAAGAAAACCCGATGCTCACACCTTTCGCCGTATTCCCGAAAACCTTCACGCAAAGTCACGATGTCCGACTTGGCAACGGACGTCATGCAATCGATCGGGTAGCCGTAATCGAATAGTGTGCAGTCGTCGTCCGTGGCGCATTGTCTGGCGTCGCTGACGATTGAGCGAATCTCGCTTTCAGCCCGTGTACAGGACTCCTGCAGCGACAGCCTTTCCCCGGCCGGTGAGCTTTCCTGCCGCAATGATTCCTGCACTGGCTCAGGTTGCGGCTCAGGAACCGGCAGGTCCGGTCGCAAACCTACCTGTAATAGCGTTGCCAATAGCCACAGCACCACGGCAACAGCGGACGAAACGTACAGGAGTGACATCGTGGATTTTTGCAAATCGATTTCGCTCGAAAATTGGGCTCAGGATTGCCGAGGCCGGCAGTTATTGTGCCCGTTCACGGCATTGCTGGAAACGTTCACCCGCCAATGACTCCGCTATGTCACACCGTATCTGCATAAAACCTGCAGTTTACAGCGATGATTCTACGCAGGGGCCTTGTTACGTTGACCGCTGTGACTTGCGGACGTTCACAGCTTCTGTCGACTATTGCCGGGCTGCTGGTCGGTCTGTCATGGTCGCACTCCCATGCTGACGGGCGCGCCTGCTTGTCACGGGCCCAGTGCAAGGCCGCCTGTGCCGAGATAAAGCAGAAAATGCAAAAAGTACAATCACGAATGCGTAGCGGCTACAACGCCCGGCAGGGCGAGCGTATGCAAGCCGAACTGCGTCGCTTGAGGTCGATTCGCGCGAAGGTGTGCCGTTAAGGAATTTCCGCACACATGTTCAGAGCTTTCTAGCGCATTTTACTGCTGCTGCCGGTAAATTGCTTTGGCAGGTCCTGCCAGCAATCACGATAGTTCTTTTGCAGTGCGGGAGTCCGCTGGGAAAATTCCGTAGGCCGCATCACATATCGCGATTCAATCATGAATACCAGCGTATCGACGAGCTTTTGCGGTTCAAGCGTCGCGCTGACTGCTTTCTCGTACGCGTCGCGATCCGGTCCATGAGCGGACATGCAGTTGTGCAGGCTGGAACCACCAGGCGCAAATCCCCCGCCGGATCTGGCATCGTATTCGCCCTTAAGGAGCCCCATGAACTCTGACATGACATTGCGGTGATACCAGGGCGGGCGAAAAGTATTCTCGGCCACCATCCAGCGCGATGGAAAAATCACGAAGTCGGCGTTCGCCGTTCCCGGGGTATCCGACGGCGCCGTCAGCACGGTAAAAATGGAAGGATCCGGGTGATCGAAGCTGATTGAACCCATGGTATTGAAGCGTGAGAGATCGTATTTGTACGGGGTCAGGTTGCCGTGCCAGGCCACGACGTCGAGCGGCGAATGGTCGATATCGCAGCTGAACAGCTTGCCTGCGAATTTCGTGACCAGCTCGAAGTTACCTTCGCGGTCCTCGTATGCCGCCACTGGCGTCAGGAAATCGCGTCGATTGGCGAGGCCGTCACTGCCTATAGGTCCGCGCTCCGGCAACCGGAACAGTCGGCCATAATTCTCACAGACATAGCCACGAGAATAGCCACCACCCTCAGCGTCGGCGGGTACGACGCGAAATTTCATACCGCGCGGCAGCAGCGCAATCTCGCCCGGTGCTGTCTCAAGGATTCCGCACTCGGTGTGCAGGGTAACAGCACCCTGCTCAGGCACGATAAGCATCTCGCCATCGGCGTTGCAGAAGAATCGCTCGCGCATCGGCCGGTTCAAACAGTAAATGTGCACGCCAACGCCGATTTGCAATGATGCGTCACCATTCGTTGCCATGGTGGTCAGACCGGTAACGAAGTCCCTGGCGTCGCCAGGCTGCGGCAATGGATCCCAGCGCAATTGCCCGGGCGATATGCCAACTTCGTTGCAGGGGCCGGTGCGCAGCAAGCCACAATCGATTTCCCGCCACGGGCCGTGCACTACGGAAGGGCGGATGCGATAAAACCAACTGCGAAAGTTTTCGACAGCCGGCGCCGTGAATGCTGTGCCGCTGAATTTTTCCGCATACAGGCCATGCGCGACCTTCTGCGGTGAATTGCGCCCGACCGGCAGTGTGTCCGGTACCGCTTCCGAGACAAACTCGTTGCCGAAACCAGACTGATAAATCAAAGGTGAAGGCTTGTGCGACATTCCGGCTACCAGTGTGGCGGCGATCAGGCTCTTGCTATTTTCTGTTCGATAGCACCAAAAATGCTATTGCCTTCTGCATCGGTCATCTCGATGCGTACGGTGTCACCGAATTTCAGGAATGGTGTCTGCGGTTCACCGTGCTCAAGTGTTTCGAGCATGCGCCGTTCCGCGATACAACTCGAGCCTTTCGACCGGTCGTAATTGGAAATTGTGCCGGAACCGATGATCGTGCCGGCACAGAGACGACGCGTCCTGGTCACATGCTCCAGCAACTGGTGATAGCTGAAGGTCATGTCGACACCGCACTCCGGCTCGCCGAACAGCTCTCCATTGAGAAATGTCCTTAGCGTCAAGTGTATCTTGCCGTCCCGAAAAGCGTTTCCGAGTTCGTCCGGCGTGACAGCCACGGGCGAGAAGGCTGTCGAGGGCTTCGACTGGTAAAAGCCGAAACCTTTCGCCAGTTCAGCGGGAATCAGATTACGTAATGAGACGTCGTTGACAAGCATCAGCAACTTGATGTGTTTTTGTGCTTGTCCGGCCAGGGTTTGCATCGGCACGTCATCGGTGATGACTGCAGTCTCGGCTTCCATGTCGATCCCGTAGTTCTCGCTGCCTGCCGGTATATCGTCGCACGGTCCGAGGAAGTCATCGGAGCCCCCCTGGTAAACCAGCGGATCCTGCCAGAATGAATCCGGCAGCGTTGCGCCGCGCGCTTTGCGCACCAACTCCACGTGATTGACATAGGCGCTGCCGTCGACCCAGTGAAAGGCGCGCGGCAGCGGCGCGGCGGCCTTCCTGGCCTCAAACGCGAACTCTCCGCCGACGTGACCCTCCTCGAGATGCTCGGCGACCTCTTGCAACAGCGGGGCGGTCTCTTCCCAGTCATCGAGCGCCACCTGCAAGGTGACAGCAATATCCGGCACGGCTACCGCGCGCGACAGGTCGCGACTGACGACCACCAGCGTGCCGTCACGACCGCCTGACTTCAGGCTCGCAATTTTCAACCTGCATTTCCCTTATGCATCCTCGCCCGGTCGATGGCGCTTATCGGGCTGCACCTGTATTCGAGCCCGGCGAGTTCGTTATGGCAGTACGCGACCCGCGCGTTGGTTGCCTTTGTAACTTAAGTAACGATAGCAAAACATTGGCCGTCTTGGACACTCTTTCCTCAATATACGAGCCGGTTACGCCGACGCGCCGGTTGTTTTTGCCGGGGGTGACGACATGCCGTCTCCAGCAACGAATCTACGCCAACGCTCGACACCTGCGGGATCGAAGCGATTATTGCGTTGCAGTTCCTCGCCGAATGCTTCGAAGTCGGCCGTCAGCGGTGTGGGTTTCGAAGCCCACCACGCCCGAATGCCCGGGTGCGACAACCACCAGCCGATCGTCGCCTCCCAACGCGCCCAGACGCCGGGAGGCAGTGCTTTGCCCAGTGACTGGTGGTACATGAATTCGGCCGTGCCGAATAACTCGTAGAGTGCCCAGGCAAAGCGAATACGGTCCGCTCGTGACAGTCGCCCAGGGTCCTCCGCGCCGACCATAAAGATATGATTGAGCTCCGCATCCACGCTGAGTCGCGACTGCATATTCGACATATGTTGCAGCAGGCGTGCATAGTTCTCGGACATCATTGATTTCGTGTTCTGGCGCACCTGGTAGGCAAGGTAGAACAACGACAGGACTACGAAAAAACCGCCAACGAACTCCCCGAGCTTGGAAAGACTGTCCAGGTCCATGCGCCCCTCCGATTTCGAAAGTCAATGCATGGTGCGAATCATACCGCCCGCAAGCAGTGTGCGATACCGCACAGACCCCTGACGCTCACGACTTTAGCTTTGAGCATTGCATTAAAGTCAGTCCGGAGATGCCTCCATGGCAGTGACCATTACAGACCCGATAAAACTAATCTTTGCGATACTTCTGCCGCCGCTCGGCGTGTTTCTGGAGGTCGGATTGAAGGGGCACTTCTGGCTGAACATACTGCTCACCCTGCTGGGCTTCATCCCGGGCATCATTCACGCGTTGTACGTCATACTCAAGCACTAAGCCGGGGCTGAAGGGATCATTCCACCTGCGCGAGGCGTTGCACTGCTTCAAGCGACTTTTGTACGTTTTCGAACGGCGACATGCCGCCAATGGTTTCGGCAATATGGCCGTCAGCCGTCACGATGAAGGTCGTGCGTTCTGCAAAGCCGTGGTCGATTTCGATGCCGCGCGTATCCTTGGCGCCGGGTCGGGCATCTGCAACATTCAGTCCAAATGACCTCGCGATCTCACCCGATTCATCGGAAGCCACCGCAAGCTTGCCTGCGCAGTACTCGGGATCGGCGGAGAAATCGTTGAGACGCTCGATGCTGTCGAGCGACACGCCGACGACGCTCGCGCCGGCGGCGTTGAACGCATCCATATTCACGGCGAATTCACGTGCCTGGATGTTACAGCCTTGCGTATACGCAGAAGGATAGAAGTAGACGACAACATTACCCTCCTCCAGCGCATCGCTCAACGAGAAGTCGAATTCCTCACCGGCGAGCGATGCTTTCGCGGTGAAATCGGGCGCTGCGTCACCGGTTTCCAGAATGGCGATCGCCGGCAGGGCAAACGCGGTGGCGCAAAGAGTTACAAACCAGCGGGAGTTCATATTCATAGCGGCTGTCCGTTGTTGATATCCAGGGGCGGCGGGGCATCAATGCTGAACGTTGTGGCGACGGCGCGCAAGTCCCGCACTGAAGCCATGCGTTCCGCCGCACCGGGCCGGCGACATAGGTGGCATTACAGTGGAAGCAGTGGCTGCGGCACTTTGGAGCGCAACAGTAAAAAGCCACCGCCGTCGGCTGACGGCGGTGGCTGAGGTCCGCTGATCCATGGGGGGTACAAGGGATCGGGATCAGGCGGCAAATTGCTCCTCTTCAGTGCTGCCGTCCATCGCGGTCGTCGATGACTGCCCGGCCATAATGGTGTTCTGCACCGCATCGAAATAGCCTGCGCCGACAAACGACTGGTGCTTCGCCGCGCGGAAGCCGAGCTTCTCGTCTGCGAATTCCTGCTGCTGCAGTTTCGAATAGGCGTACATGCCGTCGGCTTTGTAGGCACGGCTTAACTGGAACATGCCGGAGTTCAGCACATGCCAGCCCGCCAGCGTGATGAACTGGAACTTGTAGCCCATCTTGCCCAACTCCTCGCGAAAGCTGCGCTTCGTGTTGTCGTCGAGGGTCGCTTTCCAGTTGATGGAGGGCGAGCAGTTGTAGGCCAACAGTTGCTCCGGATAACGCGCGTGAATAGCGTCCGCGAAGCGCCTCGCCTGTGCGAGATCGGGCTTCGACGTTTCGCACCACAGCATGTCCGCATATGGCGCATACGCAAGTCCGCGTGCAATCGCCTGGTCGAGGCCTGCCTTCGTGCGATAGAAACCTTCCGCCGTGCGTTCGCCGGTAATGAAGTCCTGGTCGCGGTCATCGGCATTCGACGTGATGAGATTGGCCGCATCCGCATCTGTACGTGCGATCAGTACAGTCGGCACACCCAGTACGTCGGCGGCAAGACGTGCCGACGCGAGCTTCGAGATAGCTTCCTGTGTCGGCACCAGAACCTTGCCGCCCATGTGGCCGCATTTCTTGGCAGACGACAGCTGGTCCTCGTAATGCACGCCGGCCGCACCGGCGCGAATCATGTGCTTCATCAATTCGAAGGCGTTCAGATTGCCGCCAAAACCAGCCTCGGCATCCGCGACGATCGGCGCGAACCAGTCGATACTGTCGTCGCCGTTCAAAGCGTAGATTTCGTCCGTTCGCTGGAACGCGTTGTTGATGCGCTCGACCATCTTCGGCACGGAGTCGACCGGGTAGAGGCTCTGGTCGGGGTACATCTGTCCGGCGCTGTTGCCATCGCCGGCCACCTGCCAGCCCGAGCAGTAAATGGCCTTGAGTCCGGCCTGCACTTCCTGGATGGCCTGGTTGCCGGTTACGGCGCCAAGGGCGCTGAGCGGCACATCTTCGTTGACCAGCCGCCACAGCTTTTCTGCGCCATGGCGCGCGAGCGTGTACTCGATCTGCACGGAGCCGCGCAGTTTCACCACGTCTGCGGCGCTGTAGTCCCGCTTTATGCCCTTCCAGCGCGGATTTTGCGCCCATTCTTTTTCCAGTTCCCTGATCTGTTCTGCGCGGTCCATGACTTACTCCCTTGATTTAACGGCGCACCCCAGCGCCTTTATAGCCCTTTGGCCCAATCGCCCGTAGTACGGGCCCGTACACCGGCTTCTCAGGCATTGTAGCGGTGGAGACTATATAATTTCACAGTAAAAATTTGACAGTGTTAATTTCACGGAGTCACATAATGGCCGGCACTGAAGGGCTTATGCGCAAGGCGCATTTTCTGGGCACCAAGATCCGCAGCCTGCGTAAACGCAACCAGCTCACGCTCGAGGACTTGTCCGTACGCTGTATCCAGGTCGATCGTGATGCGGCACCCTCGGTCTCCTATCTCTCGATGATCGAGAACGGCAAGCGGGTGCCCTCGCAGGCGCTCCTGCAGGTCATTGCCGACATTTTCCAGAAAGAACTCAAATGGTTCTTTGATGAAAGTCTCGAAATCGAGACCATCGAGCCAGTGTCGCGAAGCGGTGGCGTTGAGGGCATTCCCCTCGAACCCGGATTTCTGTTCTCCAACGCGCTGCTCCAGACGGCAATTCCGGAACTACTCTCGCAGACCGGCACGACGGGCCGCCAGTTTGCACACCTGTTGATCCGCGCGCACCAGGAAGCGCAGCAGAATCGCTTTCCGGATCTCGAACGCGCGGCCGAAAAAGTCGGTAAACGCCGTTTTCCGCTCGATGTCGACGATTTGTTCGCGCTAGCGAAACACCTCGGACTGCGCATCCGCTGGTTTGACCAGCCGCCCTACCCCGAGAAGGGCGACTCCGACCGGCCGTTCGATACGCTCATCCGCTCGTTCTTTGAGGCGCCGAACACGGTGTTCCTGAACCGGCAGCTCGAAGCCCTGCCCGCCCGCATCAAGTACGATATTGCCAATCACATTGCGCATCGCGTGCTGCACGACGGTGACGGCGCGCGCACGCCGCAGGTATCGGGCGGCGTTCTTTCGCCGCGGCGTCACGACGACGAGTCGCCGCACATGGATGCCAAGGACATCCTGTACGCCTGGCGCGATTTCGAATGCAGTTATTTCGCCGCAGCGCTGCTCGGCCCCAAGGCGCAGTTTCGCCAGTTCCTCGCGCGCCATGCTTACGGGATCGATTCCGGAAGTAAGGTCGACCTGTCGACCACGCTCATCATGCGCCGCATGTCGAGCGTGTCGCCCTACCGGCACTGGCACTACTTCGACGCCTATCCGCCCGGACACCTGCGTGCCGTTTATCGCGGCAACGGCATTCCGCTGCCATGGGGCAACATGCGTATGGTGCTGGACCCCTGCCAGCACTGGGCTGTGTTCCGCATGCTCAACGCTCGATCGACAAAGCCCTCCGCGCAGATTTCGGTGCTCCGCAGCGGCGACGATGCACGGCTCTATTGCTGCGAGTCGATCCGCGGCAAGGATCCGGCCGGCAATACGCATGTCCTGTGTGCGGGCGTCGACCTGGGGCCGGCGCTCGATTCGCAGGGTTTTTCGACCCAGGACGTCATCGAGCAGATCGAACGCAGTTGCAATCGTGGCGGTGGCACGGCGGCGATACCTGCGGAGGCGCGGCAAAAGCTGCTGTCGATCAGTAAGATCCTGAATATCGGCTGGGTCGGGGATGGTGCCGCGAAGGATGCGAGCATCATATGCCCGCGGAGCTCGGCGTGTCCGCGCGATCGGCATTGCCTCGGACGATCTGCGTCACGGCAACGGCCGATGGTCGAGCAGATGCGCGAACGATTGGTGGAGGAGTCGGTTGCGGGTAGTCGGTGACAGGAAGGGCTAAGTATTTCCCGTTCGCGCGCGGGGCGCGCTCCAACAATCAGGCAGGGAAGAAATCGATCGGCTTGGTGGTGGTGACGGTTTCGACGTCGCGCGCTTCGAAGCGAAACATCCTTACGCGCTGCACCAGCTTCTGCTCCATGTCGATGTTACCCAGCTCGCTTGACACCACTTCGCAAAAGGTCACTTCGCCGGATGGCGCGATGGTCAATCGCAGCACCAGCTTGCCTTCGAGCGTCGGGTCTTCGCGCAACGCGCGATTGTAAAGCGCGAAAATCGCGCCTTTGTTGCGGTCGAATACCAGCTCGATCTCTTCCCGGCTGCGTGATGGTTTGCCACTGCTGCCCGTGCGCCGCGCAGCATCCCCGCTCTCACCGATGGCGGCGACCGGGCTTGCGACCTGTGTCGTTTGCCGGGCGCCCAAACCTGCACCGCCGGTGTTGCGGCTCATGGACGCGGTGTTGATGCCGCCGCTGGCCGTGCCGACGCTGGAGGTAATCATCGATCGTTCGGTGCGCGCCGCCTGGCCAACGCTTGCGGACAGCGGGCGGTTGTCTGCAACCAGGTCGGCGACATCGCTGTCACGCAACGCGGCCAGATCATCGACGAACGGCATCAGCGCTGCCTGTGCACGTTCCTTGGCACGATCCTCCGGTGGTACAACAACCGGCGGCGGCGTGACCGGCTCGGGTGGCTTTTCGACCACCTGCTGCGGCTCGGGCGTGACGACCGGCTCAGGTTCCGGCTCGGGCTCCACGGCACGCGGTGGCGGCGGTGGCGGTGGTCGCTTTTCCAGCAGCAATTTGGCAATGCGCGGCGGAATTTCCTCAACGTCGTAGGGATCGACTTGCGGCGTCGGGATCCACGGCCACACCACCCCCAGGAACAGTGCCGCAGCGCAGACGATGCCGAGGAGGCGACGGAACTTCCGTTCCTGTCCGTCGCTGGACGTCCATGGCAGTTCGTACTCTCTGTAGTAAGGAATGTCCAATCCGTTGCTCCGCGCTCTTTCCCTGTCGCCTGTCGACAACTACCGGGCGGCCGCCAGGTTGTCGATCTGGTCGGAACTCTTCTGCAGGACTGCCAGCGAAATCCGTCCGTAGTCGGACGCGCTGCAGGTAGCCATTACTTTTTTCAGCACCCGGTACGGTATGTCCTTGTCTCCCATGATCGTGACTTCCCGTCCGGCAATATCATCGCGAGCTTCCTGGCGCATTACCCGTTCGTTCTGTGCGACGAGTGCCTCGCGCAGGGCGGGAATGTCGTTGCCTTGCAGGTTCAAGACCTCGGCGACAGTCGCAACTGGCGACCCTTGCACGAGAATGTCTTCGGCACCGATCAGGATCACGACGGATTCCTTTGCCTTTTCTTCCGCGATCGACTCGGGAAGCTGGATGTCACGTGCGTTCGGTAGCACCTCCACGTCGGACGAGTTCACCAGCAGGAAAAACACCAGGATCGTAAAAATATCCATCAGCGAAACCAGGTTCAGCGCGCCTCCGCGCTTGCCTCGCTCATGGCGGCGCTCCATACGTTGTGCGCGTTGCGACTTTTTCATGGTTCAGGCGCCCCCTTCCGAAACAGGCGCATCACCGATAGAAATTTCCGGGAAAAGTTCCGTACGAACGACCGCATTGCCTTCGACTGTTTGCGCGACACGGACTCGATCCATTACCTGCACCAGGATGTCGTAGGGAATGTCAGCTTCCAGCAGAATCGAGGCGTCCGTTTTTTTCGGATAACTCTTCTTGATGTCGGCCAGTTTGCCGCTCAGGGCGTCGAAGTCGTAGCCGTCAACCTCGTTCGGGTACACACCGAGTGCGCCGACGTTGCGGTCGCCGACCTCGATTTCATCAGCCCGCACGATGATCTCGAGCTGGAATACCAGTTCCTCCTTTTGCGCGGGTTCGCTTGAGGAGCCAGGCAGGTTCAATTCGAGAATCGCCACACGCGAAAACACCGCGGTGATCAGCAGGAACGGAACCAGGATCACCATCAGGTTCATGAATGCCGTAATGTTGAGATCGGCGGTGTCGCTGTTGCGACGGCCGCCGCCCCGGCGGGCGCGAATCATTGTCAGGCCCCGGCCGGCTTCAGCTGTCGTTCTGTTATGGCGTTGAGAAACTTGACGCTCGCCATCTCCAGGCTGTCGACGATCTGGTTGGTCTTCGTCTGCAACAACGCGTGAACCATAAGCAGAGGAATAGCAACCATGAGGCCGAACGCCGTGGTGTTCATCGCCACCGAAATACTGGCCGATAACAGGTCAGCCTTGTCTGCGGGGTTCGCGTTGGATACCGCCGTAAACGCGTTGATCAGGCCGATAATGGTGCCAAGAAGCCCCAGCAGTGTCGCGATGTTGGCCAGGGTCGCAAGATAATGCGTGCGCTTCTCCAGCCGCGGCAATACTTCCATGAGGCTTTCTTCCATGGCCTTTTCGACGTCGTCCCTGCGACGCGCGGATTTCACGCGATACAGGCCGTAAGTCAGGATCGATGCGATAGCCGCCTTCGACTTGCCAGTGACCGTGGCCGCTTCCTGGAAGTTACCTGCCTTGAGAAACGGTACGATCTTGTTCCACAGCGCCCGGTTACTCGCCCCGGACATGGTCAGGTAAAGCCAGCGCTCGACAGCAATGGCCAGCCCGAGTGCGAACACGATCAGGATCGGGTACATGAATGCACCGCCCTGTTGAAAAAAACGCACGATGGCGCCTAAAACGTCCATTTGCCTGCTCCTCTTACCTCAATCTTTCGTTGTCACTCGTCGCCTGCCGCATGCAGGTCGCTGTAGTAATCCACTTGCCGGATAAATTCCTCGCGATCCAGGGGTGCGAGGACTTCGTCCAGTAACGTATTTGCCGGTCGCCCCAGCAAGCTGCCAGGATCCGATTTCTGCCAGGGTACGATGTAGAGAACCTTCGGCAGCTCCTGGTTACCCGTAATCTCCGTACGACGCAGATCAAGTTCGTCCATGACGGCTGCAGACTGCACACGCGGCGTCGGTCCTGCTGCCAGCGCCGCGCCGGTAACCGCGGGTTCGAGCGCATCGCGTTCTGCGACCTGTTCCAGTGAAGCTGGTGGATCGGCGTCGTCGGCAGCCTCTTCCTGAGCCAATGCGCCGGAAACCATGCAGGCCAGGGCGATTGCTGTGATCAGTTGCGGGCCAGACATCCGATTTACTCCGTCACGTTCGCGGTGCGCTGCGCCACGCTGATGCGTCTCTTGAGATCCACCACCCACTTCGCGACCTGCTCGTCGTCGGCGCCAAGTTCGAGATAAAGCTCGAAGTGCTGCAATGCGGTATCGAGCTGTTGCAGGTACAACTCATTCAGGACGCCCAGGTTGTAGTGTGCCAATGCGTAGTCGGGTTGCGCTGTGACGGCCTTCATATAAGCGGCTTCTGCTTCAGGAAAGTAGCCCTGGCGGCGCTTCAGCATCCCGAGCTGATTCAGGGCGGACGCATTCTCCGGATCGATCTGCAAAGCGCTTTCGATGTGCGACGCCGCGGCTGCATCGTCGCCCTTCCCCGTGGCAATAATCGCGAGATTGACCCAGGCGCCCGGGAAGTCAGGGTAGTTCAGTAAAAACTCCCTGAAACGCAGTTCGGCATCCAGCGCATCGCCGGCGGCCATGGCCGCAACCGCCTGTTCATAAAGCGTTTGTGCCCTCTGCGGAATGCTGCGCTGCGTCGCAGGTGTTGCCGTGACGTCGACTTCTCCGGCGCGGGGCGCTGCGCTGGACGCGCAACCTGCCAATAGCGCGGTGGCGAGCAACAGTGCCGGCACACGCAACATTTGCCGGATGTCAGTAGAGGGCTGTGACAACATGCTCACTCCGCTCCAACTTTGCGTAACGTGCCGGTAACAGGGCTGCGAGCGCGCTGAAACTTTGCTGCACCCACTCGTCGTAAATCCCGTCGGCGGCACGTGCGGCGTTCGCTTCATAAAGCTCGATCGCCTTTTCCTCAAACGGGAATGCCTGCTCTTCCAGAAGCAACTCGTATTGCTCTAGCGCCAGTTCGTCGAGATCCGCGGGACGTTCCGAGTCCATCAGATCGGCACTGAACTGCTGGTAGACCTCGCCAAGACGGAATGTCGCAGCCGTGGTGACTTCGGCTACGCCATAGTCTGCGGCGCGCGCGTAGGCGGCGAGAACATCCTCCATAAGGCGCTTCTTGCGTTTAAGGCTGTCGGCCAGCGGTTGATTGATGACCGCGGTCGTGAATTCCCGGCGCAGCGGTTCTGCCAGTTCGAGAGTCGCCGTTGCAGCGAGGTAACGCGTGCGATCCGAACGTTGCGAGCCGGCCTTAGCGTCGGCGTCGATGAGGGCGCGCAATCGTTCCGTACGTGCCTGTCGGTCGTCGCGCTCGCTGGCCAATTCGAGCAAGCGGTAACGCGCTTCGATCGATTCAGCCACGGGGTCGGGAAAGCGTCGGACGAAGTCTGCGAGGACGCGTTCCTCACCGGCGGATGCACTGCCGGACCTGTAAAGCTCAGCCGCTTTCCACAGTGCTTCGCGCTGCACGTCGGCATTGCTGTCAGGAGAGGCGGCGATGCGTTCAAATTCCCCTGCCGCTTCCGCGCTGCGGCCAGTTTCCAGGTAACTGACGGCAAGTTTTGCCGTAACGTCGCCGGCGAACTCACTGTCAGGATAACTGCGCCGAAATGACTCCAACACGGCACTGGCACGATCCCAGGATTGCAAATTCATCAATGCAGCGGCCGCGTCATACTCGGCCGTCATGCGAAATTCCGAGTTCGGTACCACCTCGCCCAAACGGGTGAAGTGCACGACCGCCTGTTCGAGATCACCACTGTCGCGCGCTCGTTCACCCTGTTTATAGATCGAGGAAGCGATACGATCCTCGACTTCCTGTCGAGCCGAGCTGTCAACATGCGGGGTGAGCGGCCGCAATTGATAGTAGGCATGCTCCGCAGCGGCAAAGTCGGCAAGGTCGAATTGTGAGTGAGCGATCACGGTCCAGGCTGTAAGCGCGAGCTTCTCGTCGACCGGCGGCTCATGCGTGACAACTTTCCGGGCCACGGCGATTGCCAGATCAAACTGGTTTTGCTGGAAAAGAGCTTCGGCTACTGTTGTGAGCACCGCTGTCGACTCCGGGTGCTCGGGATACGCATCGGCAAATCTTAAACCGCTGTCGAGATAGCGACGATGCCACTCGAACTGCGCGGCCCCGACCAGATCGGCTTCGTGCTTGCGATAGGCGAGTAGCGCCGCGTATGCAGCCTCCGCCGAGTGCTCGTGACGCGGATAATCGTAGGCGGTTCGCTCGTATTCGAGCGTCGCCGTTGCAAAGTCACCACTCTCGAAAAGGATTTCCGCCAGCAGGAAATGGGTGTTGGCGCTGTCCGGCTCGCCCGGAAAATAATCCAGGTATTTGCGATACCAACGTGCTGCTTCCTGGTACGCGGGCCGCTTGCCGTCCTTCTGCGCCTCGGAGTGATAAAACTGCGCGACATCGTTCAGGTTTTCCTTAAGGTGCCCTGCCACGGACTCATTGTCTGCGCGCGCGTTGCGTTGCCAGAACGGTCCGTCCATACCGTACCGCTCGACGAAGCTCTTCTTGCCTTCCAGTACCAGCGTCGGGAATTCGCCGCGCTTGTACGCCTCGATCACTTCCACCTGCAGCAAGGGTGCTTTGTGGTGGTTGGGGTCCTGATCGACAAATGCCTCAAAGGTCTGCGCGGCATCGACGTAGCGCTCTTTCTCCAGGTACAGGTTTCCAAGATTCATGAATATCACGTAGCCGTAGGAAGGCTGACTCCGCTGGTCCAGGTACGGCGCGATACTTGCCGGCCCGTCCATGTACGAAAAGCTGATGCTCAGGACACGAAACGTGTCCTCCACCAATTCGCGCTCCGCCCGTCCAAGGGCATTGAGTCGTTCCTCACCCTCCGTGATAGCGACACCGGCAAGCTTGCGGTCAAGCAAATCAAAAAACGGGTCGAGACTTTGTTCGTGCTCAGCCTGTTTGAACAGCGACCAGCCCAGTTTGTAAAGCGATTGCTCGTAAAATCGCGAGGTAACCCCGTGCGTCACGACACTGCGGTAGGCAGATTCGGCTGCGTGATAGTCTTTTTGCAGGAAAAGTATTTCACCGCGCCTGAATTGAACTTCGTCGATGATCGTCGTATCGGGATAGCGAGTCACCAACTCATCCAGCACCAGCAACGCGTCGGCCCCACGGCCACCCAGCTCATGCGCCCGCGCCAACTGGTAAAGAACCGTATCGTTACGTCGGTAGTCCGGATACGCATCCAGTAGCTGTTGAAAAAGGGACACGGCACTCGCATGACCTGCCGAATCGACAAAGTCAAACTCGTTTGACAACTGCTCGACTTCAGTCGCTTCGAGCTCGAGATCTGCAAGGCGTCGCATCGCTTCGGCGCGCAACTCGGGATCGTCCGATACCAGCTCGAGAAAGCGGCGATAGCTGTCCCGCGCCTTGTCCGCGCTGGAGTCGATCTGGCCACCCGTCGGCACCTCGATGCGGCGATTCTCGAGGCTCTTGATCGTTTCCTGGGCGAAAGCATCTGGCGCAAGACTTGCGGCCAGAATTATCGCCATGGCGCACGAGAGCAGTCGACAGGCTTTCATTGCGATGCCTCACCGACCGTCGAAGACAGGTCGTAAATCGCTGCCAGCGCAAATCGTGCCTGTACGGTGTAGGTTGCCAGTCGTCCCTGCTGTGCCCGAAGTTCTTCGACCGCTAGAGATTGCAGGAAAGCGCGTTGTCGCGCCACGGATGCGTCGACACGGGTTTGCAATGACTCGATGCGCGGAGCCAGGCCGGCAATGCGTGCGTTAAACCGCCCGAAAGTCTGGGGCTCGGTTTGCATCGACTTGTCGATGTTGCGACGCGCTCGTTGTGTTTCCACCAATGCCTCGCCGCTCAGGCGGACATCACGTCGAATTGTCCACAGGCGCTCCTTGAAGGAGGCGTCGAGTTGCCACTGCAGCACACCTTTCAGCAACGCGATCTTGTTGCGTGCTTTCCCGGCCTCGGGAATAGCCGCGGCAAGCGCTGGTGTCGTTTCGAGTGCCGCGATTTCCCGCCATAACGCTGCTTCTGCGCGGCTCGCAAGCGCCAGTGAATCACTGCTGCGCTCGATGTTGTTCAATTGCGCGTCGAAATCCAGCTTCTGCGTTACAAGCTTCTCGACGTCGGCATTTGCGAGACTTGCCTTAATACGTGGTAACCGATGGTAGTAGGCAAGCTCGCGAGTCTCCAGCATGTCCTGAAAGACCTCGAGGTTCTGCCGCCAGCGATCGAGGTTGCGTGCCAGATAGCGCAGATCCCGGTAGTTTTTGAGCGCTTCCTGAAATTCATGGGCTGCCATCAGGTGATAGAGGTAACGCGACTCGGTGCCGTCCGGCAAAGTGTCCAGCTTCCAATACCAACCCGTAGCACCGTCAGGGTCGTGCGCAAGGAATTCGTCGAGCAACTCACCCTGTTCGATCCGTGCGATGGCCTGATCGATGCGCTGGCCTTCTGCATCGAAGGCATCGATCGCATGTAAATAGTGGTCGGCTGCATGACTGATCGAATCAAGCTTGGCCATTGCATAAGGCACTGCCAGGAGTGACTCCTGCACGGCTGAATCGAGTAAATTGCGATCGCGAAGTTCTAACCAGGGAACCAGCGCATTGCGGTAGTCGCCGCGTTCGGCGTCCGCCCAGCCGGCCCCGAGGAGAGCTTTATTGGAGAACGGCCCTGCAAGCCGGACACGTTGCAGAACCGGCTTGGCAGACTCCGGCTGTCCGTCCTGGAGGAATGCGTAACCGAGAGCAAGATTCGCTTTGTCGCGCAACGCGTTGAGTTCCTTGCTGCGTGTTTTTTGCTTGCCGAGGGCATCGAGAATCAGTTCGGCTTCGGACACGCGTCCGCTGCGAACCATTGCGACACCCAGATTGAACTGTGCGTAGGAAGCCCATTCATTGCGACCCTGCCAGTCGACCAATAGTGCGATCGCTTTGTCGTACTGCCCGCTGTCGATATGAATCTGCGCCTGCAGCAATTGTCGTTCGGCCGCCAGTGCTTCAGGAAGGTCGCCCTGGATGCTGTCGAGCGCCTCCTGTGACTTTTCGGGGTAGCCCCTCTGATTCCAGATTTTCGCGAGGAAGAACCAGGTGCGGTCGCGAACCTGCGGCTCGACGTTACCGGCCAGCAATCGTTCGAAGATTTCCGCAGCCCGCAAATGGTGTCCGTAAGACAGGTAAAGGCCGCCAAGCAACAATTCGGACTCAGCGTCGTGGTGGTCGATGAGTTGCTGCTCTCGGGCAACCAGCGTGCGTACTATCGCCGGGAAATATTCTTCCTGGTAGAAATAGAAAAGAACTTCGCCGTAGTGCGCATCCTGGACGACGACTGGCGCAGTCAGCGTCTCGGCAGCCACCGGCTGCCAAAGAACAGCGGTGGCGGCGAGTCTACAGAGTGCAACCAGAATGGGGCGACGATCGCGCAAGGATCACTCCCATTCCTGGATAACAAACTCAGGTTGCTGCTTGCTTGCCTTGTCTGTAATTTTGAGTTCGAGATACTTTGCGCCAATGCCCTTGTTGAAGGACATGGTGGCGCCGCGACGATAGTCGCGTACATGCGGACCCTGACCGATAAAAACAGCGACCAGTTCATGGTCGCCAACCTTCAGATTATCCATATGGACGCGGTGCACGCCGCCGCGTAATAAGGCGCCGGCCTCGCGCTCGGTATAAAGATAGTTGGCGACGTCCTTGCCATCGATTTTCAGCGACACGGAGTCGAGATCGAAGAACTCGCCGACATCCATCGATATGAAGAAAGCGACTTGCGAATTCGCCGGGAACAGGAGCTCTTCCTCCAGCAGGAACAGGTCGCGATTCAGGGCGAGCACTTCATCCTTGAGAGACTGGACATCCTCATCCAGGCTACGCAGCTTGCCGGGTGCTACCTCGTTGGTGCCCGTGGCAACCGATGCCATCGCAGCAGCACTGTCCTCCGCGTTTGCCGCAGGAATAGCTGTAAGTGCCAGGCAGATAACGGCTGCCCATTCGATCGTTCGCAAATTCAACACCGTCCCTCTCCTGCCTCTTACGCCCAACCCTGCCCGGCCTGCGGCCAGAAATTATTCGCGCAACAAAGCCCGTATTTCCGTGAGATACTTCTCTTCGAATCCCGGCTGGTAGCCCAAGTGGACATGTCGAACCGTCCCGCTGCGATCCAGCAGCAGCGTCACCGGCATGGCTTCCACGGAATACAATTTGCTGACTTCCTTTTGCTCGTCGAACAGCACGGGAAACGTCACACCCAGTTCCTCAACCATCTGCATGGCTCGACCAGAGTCGTCGTCAATATTGACGCCCAATAAGTTGAATCCGACGCGCTGGTAGCGATTGTAGAGCTCCTCGAGATGCGGCATTTCCTGTCGACAGGGACCACACCACGTCGCCCAGAAGTTGATCATCACGACTTCGCCGCGGTATTCGCTGAGGCGCAAGTTGTCGCCGGTGGCACTCTTCAGCGCGAAATCCGGTGCCGTTTGTCCAGCGAGGCCCGATGACGCGATGCTACCGCTGGAGAGAAATCCGCAGATCGCGGCCAGCAAAACCAGTGTCAGTCGTTTCATCCTTGTCCTCCTCTCGTCTCGGCCCTGAGACACCGGCAGGGTGCCGGCGCACGGCTGCGCTGCCCGCTTTCACGCGGGGGTTGCGGCAGGTTCAATGATCAGGACGGGATAGTGACAGCGGAAGCACGGTTGGGGCCGTGATGATCGTCACAATTGATGGCTTGTAGCCATCCGGCGACAGTAGCGACGCGGCGACGGGTGGGTTCCTGCCGTGGCGCGCCGCGGCCGATATGCGCCTCAGTCGAAGTCGGTTTTGGCAGCTTCGGGCGGCCGCAGCCCATCGGAATAATAGAGGCGACCGTCGGCATCGATGACAATGCCTTCGTAGTCGGGCAAGGTCGAGATCAGCCGCAGGCCCTGATCGACACCCATTACGAAAACCGACGTGGACAAGGCGTCGGTGATGACGGCATCCGGCCCGACAATTGTGACGCTCTGCACGCCGTTCGCCGACTCGCCTGTCGTCGGTTGAATGATGTGATGGTAGCGCCGACCGTCTTCATCGAAGAAGCGCTCGTAGTCACCCGACGTCGAGATTGCTTCGTTCTCCAGCGGAATGCGCATCGCGAGTTCGCCATCAGCGCGAGGATCGCGCACGCCGACCAGCCATGGGTAGCCGCGACGATCACCAATAAGCCGGGAATCGCCGCCGGCGGTAACAATTCCGTGCTGAATTCCGTGCTTGCGCAGAACCGCAGCGCCACGTTCGACCGCATAACCTTTGGCGATGCCACCGAGGTTGATGCGCACGCCCGGCTTGAGGAAGTGTATGGTGTGATCATTCGGATCAATCTCGATCAGCCGATAGTCGATGCTTGCAAGTTCCCGCTCGATCGTCGTTGCATCCGGACGTAGTCGCTCACGAAAATCGTAATGCTGCCCCACGCTGTCGTAGGTGATGTCGAATGCGCCACGCGTCAGGACAGAGATATCGAGGGAGCGACGGACCAGCTCGAAAAGTTCTTTGCCTGCAGGCACCGGCCGGTCGGCCGCTTCACGATTGATGCGGGAGATGCGGCTGTCCTCGATGTAGGTGCTCATCTCCTGGTTGATGCGTTCGATCTCCGCAAACACAGCTTCCATTGCTTCACTGCCCGCGTCCTGATTGTCGTGCCACAACTGGACGCTGACCTCGGTGCCCATCATCGGCCGGGCATCGGCATGCCACTCGGCCAGCGACGGCAGCGACATTGCACCGGCTGCCAGGGCCAGAGCCGCCCGGCAGGCAATCAATCGCGGTCGGCGCGGCATTCCGCTACACCCTCCGGACGGTTTAGCCATAGCTGGTCTTGCCGCCGACCTGCGGTTATGCTTGCCGCCACGCTGCAGTACAGTGGAGGTGGGTTGTGACGTCATTTCTGATATTCCTCGCGATAGTTGGCGCGCTGATCGTCTATGCCATCGCTATCTATAATAAGCTTGTCAACCTGCGAAATCGCGTCAAAAACAGCTTTGCCCAGATTGACGTCCAGCTGACGCGACGTTACGACCTGATTCCCAATCTTGTCGAGGCCGTCAAAGGCTACATGAAACACGAACGGGAAACGCTTGATGCGGTCATACGCGCACGAAACTCGGCCGTTTCTACGCTCGATACCGCAAAAGCCGACCCCTCCAATGCAGACTCGATCAAAAAACTCGGCGCCGCCGAGGGCCTGCTCGGCAATGCGCTCGGTAGACTTTTTGCGCTGTCCGAGGCATACCCCGACCTCAAAGCGAACCAGAACATGATGCAGTTCCAGGAAGAGCTGGCCAGCACCGAGAACAAGGTTGCTTTTGCCCGCCAGGCCTTCAACGATTCCGTAATGACCTACAACAATGCCGTGCAGAATGTACCGAATAACATCATTGCCGGCATGTTCAACTTCGAGGCGGCAGCCTTCCTTGAAATCGACTCGGTTGAAAAGCGTGACGTCCCGGAAGTCGCGTTTACCTGATTGCGGGCCATGCGGCTCTTTGAGCATAGAGATCCGGGCGGGAACCTGACCCATCCGACCCTGCGTTTCGTCGCGCCGGCGCCGTGAATTTCTTTGAGGCGCAGGATCGAGCACGCCGTAGTACCCGGCGGCTCATCATCGCCTATGTCATCGCCACCTTGCTGATCATTGCCGGCGTAACAGCGATTGTAACGGCGGCCCTCCTGATGGTGGGGGAACCGGGCACTCCGGCACATCCTTCCGTTCTCTTTGCGACAGCCGTGCTGGCGGCACTGCTAATCGTTGGCGCAACTCTATACAAGACCGCGGCCTTATCCGCCGGCGGCAGTCGCGTCGCCCTGGATATGGGTGGCACGCTGATACCTCCGGACATTCGCGATCCATTGCGCCAGCGACTGCGCAATGTTGTCGAGGAGATGGCGATCGCTTCGGGCATTCCGGCGCCCGAAATCTACGTCCTGGAATCGGAACCGGGCATCAACGCGTTTGCCGCCGGACTTACGCCCGGAGACGCCGCGATTGCCGTTACCCGCGGAGCACTCGAAGTTCTCGATCGAGACGAATTGCAAGGTGTCATTGCGCATGAGTTCGCGCACGTAATGAATGGCGATATGCGCCTCAACGTGCGCATGATCGGCATTCTGTTCGGCATCATGGTGCTGAGCTTCATCGGCAGGATGCTGTTGCGCAGTAGCCGTCACCGTTCACTTGTGTCATCACGCAACAATCGCAATGTGCCTGTCATCCTGGTGATCGGCCTGGGCCTTACGGTTCTCGGCTGGTTGGGTGTGCTCTGCGCCAGGATAATTAAAGCGGGAGTATCCCGGCAGCGCGAGCTTCTCGCCGATGCTTCTGCGGTGCAGTTCACTCGACAAAGCCGCGGATTGGCCGGGGCCCTGAAAAAAATCGGTGGCTATAGCGCGCGTTCCTGGATTCGCGAAGCAAACCCGGAAGAGGTCAGTCACATGCTCTTCGCCCGCGGCAGCCAACGGTTCGCTTCGTTATTCGCCACGCATCCGCCGCTGACCAAACGTATCCAGTTGCTCGACCCCTCCTTTCGCGAGGAGGATTATCCGCGCGTCGAAGCCCGGTCGAAATCTGTTGGCGAAAGAGGCCAGGCGTCCGGGCTGGTCGCCAGAGACGACGTCATGGCATCGGCATCAGTGCCTGGTGAAAGCGTCGCGAACATGCGTGCTTCGATTATCGAAAACATCGGTAATCCCACGTCGCAACAAATAGAGGTAGCGCAGCAGTTACACCGGGCGATACCTGTTTTGCTTTTCGATGCAGCACATTCCCATGAAGAATCGTTGCTACTTGCGCTTGCGTTGACGCTCCACCGCGACAGCAAACAGCGTGAACGCCAACTGCGTTTCCTCGTCGACCAACTCGGACAGGATCGGACGCAGCGTGTTACGCGATACGACGAGGAGCAGCGCGCACTTGGACCAGAATACTTTCTGCCCCTTCTCGATATTGCGTTCCCTGCCCTTCGCCGCCGACCGACCACGCAGCTCGAGTTTTTGCTCGGACTGGTGCAGCGATTGGTTGAACTGGACGGAGAACTCGATCTGCGGGAATACTGTTATCTGAGGATTCTCGCCAAGAATCTCGATCTTGAGGCGACTTTTTTGCAGCGCGCCAGCAACGTTCGCCTCAAGCGGACGAAGGCCGGGCATGCCGCCCGCACGCTGCTGCGTATCGTCGCCGATCATGGCGTCGACGGCGATGCAGCTATGCGCGACGAAGCCTACGCAGCCGGATTGGCGGCACTCGGTCAGGAACCAGGGAAACGGGACGCGCCGCCTGCAGATCGCACCGTGTCCGCCGAACTGGACCGCAACCTCGATCTGTTGCAACACCTGAAACCCGCTGACCGGCATCGGCTCGTGAAGGCTCTCGCAGCCGTCATCCTGAGCGACGCAAATGTTGCCGTGATCGAGCTCGAACTCTTGCGCGCCATTTGTGCAGCACTCGACTGTCCGTTGCCGCCTTTAACAACGTTAGAGACGCCAACTCCCGCCAAACCTACGGAAATCGGACCCCGGCACCAGAGTTCGTAGTTTTGGCGGGCGGTACTGAGGGCGGTGCAAATCGCGTATCATGGTCGGCGGGGGAACTCTTTGCAGGCAAATGGCTCTGGTTACTTGTCATCCGGAGCATTCCGGTCACTGTCGTGTTGCCGGTGATTTGTTATTTATGGTAGAAAAATCATGCGTATAGGTTCAAAACCGTTTGTTGCTTTGATTGCGGCTTTGCTTGTGCTGTCGCATGCAGCGCCCGCATTCGCCGCAACAGCGGAGGAAGAGCGGGTTGTCCACGCCACCGATGTTGTCGATCAGTTGCTGCGCATACCGGAGCAGTCAGTACCGCCCGCTCTTCTCGCACGGGCGTACGCGGTCGCGGTAATACCTAACGTGGTCAAAATCGGCTTCGGACTGGGCGCACGGCGCGGCAAAGGTATACTGGTCGTGCGTCGCGAGAACGGCACCTGGAGCAACCCTGCGTTCGTCACTCTGACTGGTGGCAGCTTCGGCTGGCAAATCGGCGCGCAATCCACCGATATCGTCCTGGTGTTCAAGACCCGTGAAGGTGTGGAAGGCATTTCACGCGGCAAGCTTACACTCGGGGCCGACGCCTCGATTGCGGCCGGACCGGTCGGACGCCATACCGGTGTTGCTACCGATATCGAATTCCAGGCTGAAGTTTTCTCCTATTCTCGAAGCCGCGGCCTGTTCGCAGGCGTTGCGCTGGAAGGCGCCGGTGTGACGATGGACTCGGCCGCGAATGCCGCGTTTTACGGCTCGTCGAGCATCACCACGGACCAGATCTTTGCGAGTTCCGGCAACGCCGCACCTGCGGTCGCCAACAATTTCGTTCAGGTGCTGACGGCGCAAACGCGGCGGCTGCCTACTCAGCCCGGCATGGATGGTGCGGCGGCTCCCGCCGCAAACCCGGAGCAGCAGCCAAGGCCGGGTGAATCGACCGCCACCGTACGCACCTACGGCATCGACGAACCTGGCTCGGACGCGCCGTTACCTGCACCTGTGCCCGGCGAAGAACTCCCTGCCGAAGAATTCGGTGACGAGGAATTTCCGGAAGAGGAATTTCCGGAAGGTGAGACTTTCGAAGATTTCTGAGCAACAAGCATCGCATCCGTTGCGGTTGTGCTCTCCCCATCTACTGCTGCTCTGATTCGCCCTGTCGGCGTTCCAGCTCGCGTCTGATCGCTTCCAGGTTGCTGCTTTCGTTCGTCTCCGACGGCACCAAAGCCGGCGACGCGGATTCAGGCAACATTGCAGGCTGCAATTCAGGCGCGCCTTCCGGCAACGGTTCGGTCGAAGCCACACCGTCGCTCGAATCACTGCCGACATTGTTCGGGTAATCGATTTCCGCTGTTCCGGCGGGCGGCGACAACGGACGCGCAGCCTGATCATCGACGGTCTCATCGGTGGGTCGCTCATCGGGCAGCGGCTCGAACACACCGTGTAGTTCGGCGTCCCGACGGCGCTCCTCCTCCTCCCTGGCGAGACGCCGGGCTTCGGCTGCCGCCTCCTGGGCACGTCGCAGCGCCTGCCGCTTGCGTTCCGACTGCGCCTCGAGATCCTGTCTTTTTGCCTGTTCTTCTGCCGCTGCGAGGCGATTAACAGCCTCGCGCGCATTGATACATTCCGCATCGTAGCGGGCTTCGGCGCGGTTTTCGGCGCAGCGCACCATGGTTGCCTCCAGCAGGATGGCATTCTCCATGAACTCATTCGCCGAGCGCGGTGGCGGCTCCTCGGCGCAGGCGACGAGAAAGCTCACCGCGCACAAAGCGCCGATGCACATTCGTAAAGTCTGGCGCTCACTCGTCATTGCATCACCCGGTTTCGACAGGGTCCCGCCGTCAGCCAGCTTACTGGTCAATTGCAGCATGATAGCACCGCGTTCCTTGCCCGCGTTGAGCGCGGGTTCGCATTTCGATTCTGCGCGTTGCGGCCTGGTGGCGGGCTACCCGCCGACCCGGCCCATGGCGCCAGTTTCGATGCCGCCTCCGTCCCATGGGCGTCTTGCTATTGTGGCGCCGCCCGTGGAAACTCCTGCGGGACATTCTGACCGGCCATCGAATCTGGATCTCTCTGACGTGGCATCCCAGTTCTCCCTGTTACAGCAACGCCGGTTCGCGCCGTTCTTCCTGACGCAGTTTCTCGGCGCATTCAACGACAATGTGTTTCGCAACGGACTGGTCATCCTGATCACGTTCCAGGGCGTGTTGATCGCCGGGATGGATGCGCAACTGCTCGCCAATGTCGCCGGCGCGCTGTTTATTCTGCCTTTCTTCCTGTTCTCAGCTACGGCGGGGCAGTTGGCCGACAAGTACGAAAAGTCGTTCCTCATCCGCTGCATCAAGATCCTGGAAATAGTGCTGATGACGCTTGCGGCGCTTGCCTTCGTCAGCGGCAGCTTCGTCATCCTGTTGGTCGTGCTGTTCCTGATGGGCTGGCAATCGACACTCTTCGGGCCGGTCAAATATGCGTACCTGCCGCAGCAACTGACTGCCGGCGAACTGGTCGGCGGCAACGCCCTCGTGCAATTCGGTACCTACACGGCAATCATCCTTGGACTTCTGGTCGGCGGTGTCACCGTCGCCATCGACCCGGCAAATCCGGTCCTGCTCTCCGCCTGTCTCGTGGCCATCGCGGTCGCCGGTTATCTTGCGAGCCGCCTGATACCGCCGACGGGCGCCGTCGATCCGGATCTGACTGTCAACTGGAATGCATGGAGGGAAACCTGGCGAATCATCGGCTTTGCGCGCAAAGAGCGCAGTGTCTTTCTGTCCATTCTCGGCATTTCCTGGTTCTGGTTCTTCGGCTCGGCAGTGACTTTCCAGATTCCTGCCTACACGCTGACGATACTGGGCGGCAGCGAGCAAATAGCGACGATTCTGCTGGTGGCTTTCGCGATCGGAGTCGGCACCGGCTCCTTGCTGTGCGAGAAGATGTCGGCACGGCGGATAGAGCTGGGGCTTGTGCCTTTCGGCTCCATCGGGCTGAGCCTGTTCGCGATCGACCTTTATTTCGCACAACCTGTCGCGCACCTGGTCGCGGTGGAGACAACGGGCGAATTTCTCGCGCGGCCGGGCAGTTGGCGAGTTCTGATCGATCTGGCATTGCTTGGGGCTTTCGGCGGCTTCTACATTGTGCCGCTCTACGCAATGATCCAGCAGCGCGCTGAGCGCAGCCAGTTATCGAGAATTATTGCGGCCAACAACATCATGAACGCATTGTTCATGGTCGCTGCTGCAATCATGGCCATCGTACTACTGAATGCCGGACTGTCGATCCCGCAGCTCTTTCTGAGCCTGGCGTTTCTCAATGCCCTCGTTGCTGTGTATATCTACAGCCTGTTGCCCGAGTTCCTGATCCGTTTTGTCGCGTGGATTCTAATCAATACGCTTTATCGAATTCGTGCCTCGGGCCTCGGGAACATTCCACAGGAAGGACCCGCACTGATCGTCTGCAATCATGTCAGCTTCGCAGACGCATTGATTGTCGGTGGAACCGTGCGTCGTCCTGTGCGATTCGTCATGCATTACCGAATTTTCGAAATTCCGCTGCTGCGCTTTCTGTTCAGCTCCGCCAAAGCTATTCCGATCGCGTCGGCGAAAGAAAATGAGGGCCTGCTCAAGGAGGCGTTCGATAAGGTCGACGCGGAGCTGGCAGACGGCAATATCGTCTGCATCTTTCCGGAAGGCGGCATAACGCGCCACGGCGACGTACAGCGCTTTCGCCCGGGTGTCGAGGCGATCATCCGGCGCCGACCTGTGCCGGTTGTTCCAATAGCACTTTGCGGGTTGTGGGGCAGCTGGTTCAGCCGCAGTAAGACCGGTTCACTGCGCCTGTTGCCCGGACGGCTTTTCGCCCGCGTCAGCGTCCGGATCGGTGAGCCTGTGCAACCCGCTGAAGCCTTTGCAGAACGACTGGAACTCCTGGTGCGAACCCTGCGCGGTGACGACCGCTGAGCGCGGGTAAATCAGGGCAAGGGTACTTGCGGTACCGCGGCAGCGTTTTTCCCGAGTTTGACTCGCCATTCGGCGAGCAGTTCTTCGTGAGCGCCGAACAAGGTTGGCCCGGTACCAAAGGTGAAGTCGACAACTGCGAGCTCTGCGAATCCCGCGTCGCGCGTCAACAGCATGACACGATTGCCCAGCGGATCCGCGCTTTCCGCTACTGTACTCCCATCCGCAGCCTGCCCCACGGGGGTGTCGAAGATCAGCGTTGAGCCGCGCATCGGCTTTGGTGAGCGCAGCGAGTCGAGCCAGGTGAGGCCCGACATGGATACGCTGGCGCGATGAATCCAGCCGGCCGTGTGGAAAAGCACGCGCGATTCACCCGGACTGAACACTACGTGCTGCGCCATGTCCGGGAGTTGCAGTTCGGCCGCGCCGATTCTGCCATTCTGCAAATTGAGCAGGCGCGCCGTGTTCGCGGCATCGACCAACGCCAGCTTCTGCCCTTGCGGAGATACCGCAAGTCGGGTGAGCGGCGCATTGCCGGCCCAGACGTTGCGCAGATTCCAGTTGCCGGTGCGATCGGTTGCAAGAACCCGTAGCATCCCGCTCTCACCACCGAGGTAGACACGATCTTCGCCGGCGAACGCGATGTCCGCGTGTGCCTCGCCAAGTTCGGCGTCGATCAATACTTCGCCGGTGTCGACGCGCATGATCCAGATGCGGCGGTTGCCGAGGACGGCGAGCAGACCGCCGGATGGCGAGAACTGCATGCGTGCAACAGTGCTGCCCAGACCACCGGCGCTGAATGGCCTCGGCAGTCCGCTCGCCGCGTCCCAGATACGTACTGTACCCGTTGCACCGGCACTGGCGACGAGGGCACCGTCATTGCTGAAGGCAAGAGCGACAACATCATTGCGGTGCCCGAGGTAATTGATTTCTTCGCCGTCTGCCTGCAGTTCCGGTGCGTTGACGTCGACTTGCAGCAAGTGCACATGGCCCTGGCTGTCACCGACGGCGATGCGTTGGCCGAGCGGGTCAATCGCGCTGACCGAACCTCCACCCTGTTGCCATAGTTCATGTCCGTTGCCGGATTCCGCGGCAGGTTGCGCCGCCGGCGAGACGGCTGGGGGAGCAATGCGCCACAGGCGCGTGTTGTCACGAGGATCGCCGGTAATGACGATGTCTTCGTCAGCACTGAACGCAATCGACTTTTGCGTCCCGCGTGCGAGTTCGGACCCAAGCGACGGCCCTGCCAGCCCACCGTCTGCACTGCGATAGATCTGGAAACCTTGCCGACTGTTTCCTGCGATTACCTTTGCCCCGGAGGGCGAGAAGGACAAGTGCCAGGTACCGGGGCCGCGCTCGGACACCAGTGGCTCCTGTGGCGCCGTTGTTTTCCACAACGAAAAACCGGACTCGCCGTGGACGACTCCCAGCGTATCGCCCTTGGCGGACAACTGCAGCGAACTCGGCTGCTCGGCAAGCGCGATTTGCGACAGCAGTTCGCCGTTGCGCAGATTCCAGATTCTGACCGCGCGATCGTAGTCGGCAACTGCAACGTGCTGACCCGCCGCATCCATTGCCACCAGCGCCGGAACGCCGGCAACGCCCAATCGAGCCACTGTATTGCCGGTCGTTAACGACCACAGTCGAAAATCTGTATTGACATCCCCGCGATGCAGCAATAGCGCATGCTGTCCATCCTCGCTGAGAATGGGTCGAAAACTGCCGGCGCCGCTATCGAGTTCGGTATGGCGACGACCATCCGTCGTTCGCCATAGCTGCAGCGAGTTCTGCGCAAGCGTTACCAGAAACTCTCCCGCGTTGCCGAGCCCCAGCACCTGCTCGCTGGCCGGCACCGCGATGGTGCGAGCGGCTCGTCCGTAGCCGAGATCCCAGAGCCGTGCGCTGTCGCTTTGGCGCGCCCGCGCTATGGCAAAGCGCCCGTGCGGATCGAACCAGAGGTCGTCGGATTCCCTGGCCACCGGCTCCGGAATTTCCAGGCCGCGATCGAAGCTTTCTACAGCCACCTGCGAATCAAGGCTCAGCTCCCACGCGCGGAGACTTCCCGCTGCTCCGGAGGCCTCGTCGCGAATACTGAGCGTCCAGGCTCCGGCGAGCGGTTCGCCCAGCAGTGGCGCGAGCTGCCCGCGAGCGAAGCGTATAACATCGTTACTTACAGTCGCCGGTAATTCTACGGCCAGTTCCGCGGCACGACCCGACGGCGCAATCAATTTGATACGCAAATCATCAAGGCGTGCGTGGTCCACGTTGAGGCTCAGGCCGATCCGGCCGACTTGTCCGGCACGATCGACCATTACACGGCGCACGAGCGGCGTAATCTCCAGCGCTGACAGCAACCAGGGTTGTCGTGGTTGCAATCCGCCGTTAACGACTGACCACTGTTGCGCGCGGGCGCCGGTTACGTAGGTCGCGACACGACCTTCGGGCTCGAACAACAGCGTATCCGCATTCTGCGGGGGAATGGTTCCCACCAGCAGTGAGTAGTCATCGCCTATCAATGTTGCTGCCCGTCGCCGACGTTCCGGAGTCGAGACAGCCAACGATTCCAGAGCAGCGATCAGAGCGTCGTCCCGCAATTCCATGCGCGACGCTCGTGCGACCTGACCGTCCCAGAACCCGGCCACCAGGTTGTCGGCAAACTGGCTCGAATCCGGCAAGCGCCTGGCAACACTTTCGACCTCACGGATGCTTGCTGCGTCGGTTGCGTGGGCGGCGCGCGTCTCCAGCTGAAAGCGAATGAGGCGCGACGCTGCATCCGCATGACCCGGAAACGAGCTCAGATTGATATAGGCTTCGTGGATGGTTTCCATTGACAGCGTGGGCGACGCCAATATACGCATATACGGTTTGGGCAGGAGCTGCGTGTACCAGAACGGCACTGCGGTTGCAGCCAGCAAGATCAGTCCCGCAACGACGGGCCCGCGCCAATGCAATGGCAGATTCTGGTTGGCCCAGCGGGCAGTGAACACGGCCTTGTAAAGCCGGTTGCGCACCCTGAGGCGTCCATTTTCGTCGGCCACTATTAGCCCGATTGCCAGCAGCAAGCGCTGATGTTTTGACTCCGGGTCATAGGTGACGGGGATCCCTTTCCGCAGCCGCCCATATATGTTCAGCAGTGCCTCGCTGTTCTTACGGTCACTGACCACACGTCGATGCACGTGACTCATATGCGGTTCGCTGTGCAATGCGGCGCGACCGGCCAGCTGATGCATGGCGATTCGATCTACATGTTCCTTGATATTTCCGGAGACGCGCTCCCTGGCAATCGCACGCGATAACTTCTGGCTCAGGTACGGATGCCCGCTGGTCCAGTAATAGACGCGGTCAAGCGCCTGCGCTGCATCGGACCGGGACAGGTTGATCTCCATTGAAAACGCATCGAGGTCATCCCGCGAGAAATCTCCCAGCCGGATTTCCTTTGAAACAGCAAATGGAGACAGCGCGGAATTGCTGACCAGGCTCAACGGGTCACACTCGCCGGCGAGTACGAAGCTCAAGCGCAGGAATTCAGGTTCGGTTATGCGCGAATTCTGCGCTTCACGGATGCTGGCAAGAAGATGCTCAGCAAACGGCCGATCGACAATACACTGGATCTCATCGATAAATATTACGATCGGCTCTTTGATCTTCTCGAGGATGATTTCAATATAGAACTCGACCAGGCGCTGGCGATTGCTGAGTATCGATTTGTCCTGCCACCATGCCTGAAGATCGACTTTCAATCGCAACTGTCGTGACAGCCGATATGCGAAGCTGTAATACCAGCGGCCGGCGTCAGACCCTCCGTCCCGCTCGCTGATTTGCACAAGGTCGAGTACGGCAACGCGATAACCATTGTTCTGTAGCCGCGCTGAAGCCGCTGCAATCAGACTCGTCTTGCCAGTCCGATTCGGCGCAATGACATGCGCGAAGCGACCCGCGACGACTGTTTCGTACAAGGCGTCATCCGCGGCGCGGCGGATATACCCCGGACGTACCGCGTGGAGCGGTGCATTGATAGTGAAATATTCCCCGGTGGCATCGAGCCCCGCCGCTGGGTATTCCTGTGGCCTTTCCGACATTGCGTTACCGCTGGTCCGGTGTTGATATATTCTCTGCAAATTTGCCTGCCACCGCCAGCCGAGATCGCCTGGCAGTCCACCGGGGCAGGCAAGCTCCGGGGCGCTGGCGAATGCAGTCTTCTGATTTCAAGCTGTTGAAAAGTGACATATTCGGCCGCATAACCCTGCAGCAAGCCGGACCTGACGCGACGATAGTCCGCGATACCCTCGCCGCTCGCTGGTGGGCACGCGGACTGGCGCGCCGCCTGCTGATGCGTGAAGCGCGCGCGCTCGCAGCGCTGCACGGTCAGGACGGCATCCCGGAGCTCCTCAAGTCAGAACCGCACCGATTGCACCGTCGTTACATCGAAGGCGTACCGATGCACGAGGCCGCTCCCGCCGACCATGAGTTTTTTCGGCAAGCCCACCGGCTCCTGCGCCGTTTGCATCGCTTCGACGTCGTCCACAACGACCTCGCGAAAGAAGCCAACTGGCTGGTAACACCCGAACGACGGCCGGCCCTGGTCGACTTTCAACTGGCCTGGCATGCACCGCGCCGTGGCCGACTTTTCCGACTGCTCGCCCGTGAGGACCTGCGTCACCTGCTGAAACACAAACGCACTTACTGTCCATCCCGTCTGACCGAACGCGAGCGCCGCATCCTGGCAACGCCTTCCCTTCCGTCACGCATCTGGATGCGCACGGGCAAACCGATCTACCTGTTCATCACCCGTCGCCTGCTCGGCTGGGCAGACCGCGAGGGCGCCGCCGATCGTTAGCGACTCTCTCTACCGAGATTTCCTGGGCGTATCGCACTTGACTGGATTCGACGTTCGCGGGAGGACCTGGTCTCCGGGAGGTTCTTTGGCGCAAATAAAGCGGACCGCAGGGAGCCATTGCGTCAAAGGGTTCCCCGGCGGTCGAGACCGATTCGCGCCACCCAACCGCGGCGACAAGAACGAGTACGCTATACTTCTCGATCGCTCAACGAATGGAAGAATGCACGTGACTTACGTCCATCGACATAACCTGGTGCGTCCGGAACTCGCGGAACGGGAAAAGAACTTTGGTGTTCGTGTCTCGCTGCCGGCTGGCGATACGTTTGCGCGCTTGTTGGGTAACGACTGGGAGAAGACACATTGGTATGCCAGCGAGGCGGAGCGCGATGCCGGGTACCAGAAGCTGGCACTGCGGCACGGCTATTATCGCAAGACCGATAATCCGACCCAGGTTCTGGAAAAAGTAGTGCGCTAGCGCGGCGGGGTGCCGAGAAACAGGTAGAAACTGCGGCTGCCGCCTTCGGCAAAACCCGCTGCAAGGAAAAGGGGGCCGAACCAGGTGTCGAGGCCTGCGAAAAGGCTGCCATTTATTACAAGTGAGTCGACGGAGATGTCCGATCGCGACTGCCACGCGTTCCCGGCCTCGACCGACGCACCGAGGTACAGGGGAACATCGAAAGCCCCGCCGCCGGTTTCCCCGGAGCGCCGGTAGTACACGAGCCGCGCGAGGCCGGCATGCGGCCCGCTGATTTCACCAGGCTCTAGCCCCGATAACCTGAGGAAACCGCCGAGCGGGAAAAAATTCTGGATGAGATCGGCAGATTTCAGTGTCGTGTTGAATTCTACGCCGGCCTGGAATGTATGCCTTTCCACCGTCCAGACCCTGGTCACCCCCGCTTCGACGATGTCGAAGCTGCTGTCGGCGCCGAATCCGGGACGGGACAGCGTCACGGTCGAATTGATGCGCGTACCGTGCAGCGGAATCTGCCCGTCATCCAGGGTATCGATGCCGAAGCTGACTTTCATGCCGCCCGTCTGAAAATCGATATCGGGCAGATTCGGATCGCCGACCGTAACTCGAGAAGTGCCGACGCCGCGAAAAGCACCGACACGAAACTCTCCCCAGTGGTCCAGTTCGCGACCAACGTCGAGTGCAACTTCGCCTTCGCTTTGCCGAAAACGGGCGATACTCGCGCCGTCTGCGAAGGCGTTGAAGTTTGTTTGCTCGAGTCTGATTCGAGGCGCTACAAAATAACGGGAATCGAAACTCAAGGGCTGGTAGAACTCCGAAACGAGGTACGGTTCGGTGCCGATCTGTGCGTCGGTACGCCATTCGGCGCCAAGTGCATTCATGCCCGCGCGCGTCAGGCGCGAGGACAGGTTGAACGCCGTGGACCCTTCGAAGTCGCCCTCGATGGACAGGCCGAACTGCAGGATATTGGGACCCCAGCTTTTGGGCACAGTGATGAACTCGACGCCGGTTTGAGCGCCGTCCTGCACGATTCGGTAGCTTACCTGTTCGTACAAATCGAGACCGTACAAACGAGTGGTATCGTCGGCCAGCGTTTCTGTACTCACCACCTCGCCCGGCTGGGTTGCCAGGCGTGACTGCAGCACACGTTCCGATAATGGACCGTCATCTTTTATACGAACAAAATCGACTTCGATATTGCTGCGGTGGATATGCGTCGCACGGCTCGCCACGTAAGCCTGGTAGGACTCGGCATCCAGGGACAGCTCCCGCAAGCGATGCGCAAGATCGGCCGTCGCGACAGCGCCAGGTTCAATGGCTTCAATAATGCCCGCAAAGTTTGTGGAGCCGAACTCGCCAAGGTCCGGCCGGATCAGGATATCTTTTTCAGACAATTCGGCAAGCTGACGCTGGGTTTCTTTCCGTATCAGGATGGTCAACATCTGAGCGGTGATATCCAGCGCGGACTTGATCTCTTCGCCGCGGTATAGCGGAAATTCGACATCTACGGCAATGATGATGTCGACATTCATTGCTTTGATCGCATTTACCGGCACGTTGCCGACAAGACCTCCGTCGACCAGCGTTTCACCGTCGAGGACCACTGGCGCAAAAATTCCCGGCGCAGACATGCTGGCGCGCATTGCCAGTGTCAGGTCGCCGCCGCTGATAACTTTCGATTCGCCGGTTTCGAGGTTTGAGGCGATCGCACGAAACGGCGTCGGCAGATTGTCAAAATCAGCGATGTGGGCGGTATCGAGAGTCAGCTCGCGCAATATCAACCCGAGTTTCTGGCCATGAATCAGGCCGCGCGGCAATTGCAATCGTCCCTCGCTGATGCCCATTTCGAAATTCACCGGGAATTCGACGTCGTCTTGCTTGCGACGATAGGTAAGGTCTTCGCGACGCGAGGTGTCCTCAAAGGCATCGAACCAGTCCAGCGACTTGACCAGCTCCTCCAGTTCGTCAGGCGTCATGCCGGACGCGTACAACCCGCCGATAATCGCTCCCATGCTGGTCCCGGCAATCGCATCGATCGGTACTCGCAGACGCTCGAGTTCACGTAAAACGCCGATATGCGCCGCGCCCCGCGCACCGCCGCCGCCGAGTACGACACCGATTCGCAATCGCTCTGTCGGCTGAGCCTCTTCAATGCCCTGCTCTCTCGCCCACGAATGCGGAGTCACCAGCAGCAACAACTGCAATAGCAAGATGGGGGCATATAGTGGAAGTCGCACGATCATGGAGGTTTCCTGTCTGTGACGCGTAACTCGCTGCCTGTGATTATAATGGCCGGCACAAGAACTACTCATCCAATGAACGGAGCAAGACATGTCTGATCCGAAACCGACGCCGCCCTCCGGCGGCGAGCGCATAGAAAAAGCGAGTGGCAAGCTCAAGGTACCAAGCCACCCCATTATTCCCTTTATCGAAGGTGACGGCACCGGACCTGACATCTGGCGGGCCACTGTCCGGATTCTCGATGCAGCCGTTGCAAAGGCTTACGACGGCAAGCGCCGGATTCACTGGATGGAAATCTATGCCGGCCAAAAGGCGTATGACCTGTTCGGCAGCTGGTTGCCGGAGGAGACCGTCGATGCCTGCCGTGAATACCTCGTGTCGATCAAAGGACCGCTCACGAAGCCGATAGGTGGCGGCATACGCTCGCTCAACGTCGCCCTGCGACAATTGCTCGATCTTTACGTCTGTTTGCGCCCTGTGCGCTGGTTTAACGGCGTACCCTCCCCCGTGCGCGACCCGGGCAGTGTCAATATGGTTATCTTTCGCGAGAATACCGAGGATATCTATGCCGGTATCGAATTCGAACGTGGCAGTGCCGGTGCGAAAAAATTCCTCTCACTGCTGAAGGAAAATTTCCCGCAGGAGTACGACAAGATCCGCTTTCCCGACTCGTCAGGAATCGGGCTGAAACCGGTATCGCAGGAAGGCACAGAACGGCTCGTGCGCGCGGCGTTCGACTATGCAATCGAGAACAAGCGCAAGAGCCTGACGTTCGTGCACAAAGGCAATATCATGAAGTATACCGAAGGCGCTTTCCGAAACTGGGGTTACGAAGTCGCCGAACGGGAATACGCCGACCACACCTATACCTGGGACCAGTGGGAACGAACTCGCGCCGCTAAAGGTGCTGATGTCGCCAACGCCGAGCAGAAGGCCGCGCTCGACGCCGGCAAGATTCTTGTCAAGGATGCGATCGCCGACATCGCCTTGCAGCAGGTTTTGACTCGCCCAAAGGAGTTCGACGTTATCGCCACCATGAACCTGAACGGCGATTACCTGTCCGATGCACTCGCCGCGCAGGTCGGCGGCATCGGCATCGCTCCCGGCGGCAATATAAACAACATCACCGGTCACGCCGTATTCGAAGCGACGCACGGCACGGCGCCCAAGTATGCCAACCTCGATGTCGTCAACCCGGGCTCACTGACACTCTCCGGGGAAATGATGCTTCGCTACATGGGCTGGTTCGAGGCCGCCGATGCCATCGTCGAAGCCATGGATCGAACAATCGGTCAGAAGATCGTTACGTACGATTTCGCCCGGCTGATGGATGGCGCGAAAGAGGTGAAGTGCAGCGAGTTTGCGGATGCGCTGATCAGGAATATGTAGCGAGTCAGCGTCTTGACGGTACATTGAATTCGCCCGCAGGCGGGCTCCTACAGGACTTCGGTCAATTTGTTGTCAGGGGGCGACAGAGAGGCGTGCGTTGTAGGTGTCGAGCGCGGCCAGTTCTTGTGTCGTCTCCTGCTCGTTCCAGCCGAGTTCGGCAGCGGCAATGCGCGCGACGGCTGCGGCATGCGATCGACCGAGGTCCGGTGACAGGCCGAGCATCGTGCGCCGGTGCATGAGGTCGACCAGGTTGCGCGCATACTCCTCGCGAACGCAAAACACGACTTCAGCGGCCGGGATCGTGCCGGGTCGGTCGAGCGACTGGGCAAGCGCAAGGTTGTCCGCAGCAAGTTTGAGAATTTCCGACGCTCGCCCACCATAGATTTGCAGAAGGCGCCGGCGAACCGCGTCCGGGAAAAAGTCGGCAGCCTGCAGTTTCTCGTCAGCTTCGTCGCGGCCGGCTGCGCCAGGCAGCGGTTCAATCGATGTGTTGCACGACGAGGCCTGAATGCCGAGATGTTTCACAGCCTGATCCGTCACCTGTTCTGCCAGATGGCGATAGGTAGTCAGCTTGCCGCCAATTACGGACAACAACCCTTTGGCGTTCCGGTGGCGCTTGATGATGTGCCTGCGGGTAATCGCAGATTCCGGGCCTTTACTGCGCCACGGTAACGGTCGAACTCCGGCATACGCAAAGTGAATGTTGTCGATCGCGAGCCTGGCGTCGGGAAAAACACGATTCGTTTCTTGCAGCAGGTAGTCAACCTCGGCAGCGCTGGCAGTTGCCGCCGCCGGATCGTCGTCGTAGCGAATATCCGTTGTACCGATAAGATATTGCCCGTTCCACGGGATGATGAATATGGGCCGGCCATCGGCGGCCGCCTCGACATAAAATGCATCGCGCGGCGAGCCTTCGAACGGTCCGACCACAATATGGCTGCCTTTCGTGCCGCCAATGAGTCGCGGCATTGGCGCGTCGGCGGAAGCAAGCACGCGGTCGACCCAGGGACCGGCGGCGTTGACGACCACTTGCGCACGGGCAATCTCGCGCTTGCCGGTCAAGCGATCGGTAAACGCTACGGATGTGATCCCGCCAGTTTCGATGCGAATTGCGGTCACCGGGCTGTAGTTGCGCACGTCCGCACCGGCATGCGCTGCTGCCACTACATTCTCGACTACCAGTCGTTCTGCAAACGTGACCTGTGCGTCGTAATAGCGCGCGCCTCCTTGCAGGTCTGTCTCGTTGACACCCGGCGTGCCGCGCAGAAACTCTTCCCGGTTCAACATGCGATGCCGCGGTAGCCGCTTGCCGAGAGAGAGCAAGTCGTAGGCAATCATTCCTGCCCGCAGGGTCCATATACCGCGTTTGCTGCTGCGATAAACCGGTATGCTGATTGCGATCGGAGCGACAAGGTGCGGGGCAATCTGTCGCAGATAGCGGCGCTCATGCAATGATTCGTACACAAGCGACAACTCGCCGTATTCGAGATAGCGCAGACCGCCGTGAATCAGACGGCTTGACCAACTGGTCGTACCGCTGCCGAAATCTTTGCCTTCGAGCAACAGGACGGACAGTCCACGCGTCGCTGCATCTCGCGCGATTCCGGCACCATTGATTCCGCCACCGATTATGACGATATCGAAATCACGTACTTTACTGGACAATGGCCGCTTATCCGGTCAGCCGGTTCATTCTTGCAAAGGATGACAGGGTCACCTCACCCTTGGACACAGCGACACTGCCACTGCGTGCCACGGCAGCAATCTTGCCGATCGTTGAGGCTTCCTGGATGAATGCATCGATAACATCAAGTTTGCCGGTCAACTGGATGGTGCAGCTCACCTGCGCATCATCGAGAATTTCAGCGCCATATTCACGGGTCAGTTTCAGCACCTTGGCGTAACCGCCGGTCGCGAGTTTGAGTTTGACGATTGCCAGTTCACGCTCGAAATGCTCGCCAAGGGTCATGTCATGAATATTGACGACATCGACGAGCTTCGCGAGCTGGGTATTGAGCTGTGCGATGGCAGCATCCGAACCCGAAGTCACCAGCGTTACGCGGGAGACAGTGGGATCGTCTGTCGGCGCAACGTTCAGCGAATCGATGTTATAGCCACGAGTGGAGAATAAGCCGCTCATGCGTGTCAGTGCACCCACTTCATTCTGCAGCAGCACCGAAATGACATGTCTCATGTTTCGATCCGAATAAATAAATGGCCCGAATTACGGACGAACCTGCCGCTTGCGAAACGATTCGCTTGAAACCATTGCTTCCGCCTGCCGCACTGTTTGCCGGCCCTGTTCTGAGTATTGCAATGCAGCAGGAATTAGTAAACACTCGAAAAAAATCCGGCACTTAAACAGTTTTTCCCAACCTTGTTTGTCCAATATCCGATGACCACTCATTCACCCGCAGCGCACAAGTCCCGCCATCCTCTCGCCGGTACGATAATGAGTGGTGCGGACATCGTCGTCCAGGTGATCGCCGACGAAAACGTCGACACGATTTTCGGCTACAGCGGTGGTGCAATTCTGCCTACCTACGATGCCGTCTTCCGTTACAACGACCGCAATCGCACCAGTGCAGGGAGATCGGCGATTCCGCTGATCGTACCGGCCAACGAGCAGGGCGCCGGCTTCATGGCGGCCGGTTACGCGCGCGCCAGCGGCAAGGTGGGCGTGGTTATGGTCACGTCCGGACCCGGTGCAACCAACACCGTTACGCCGGTACGTGATTGCATGGCGGACTCCGTGCCGATCGTCGTTATCTGCGGGCAGGTGCCGACCATGGCTATCGGTACCGATGCTTTTCAGGAGGCGCCGGTTGCCGCAATTATGGGCGCCGTTGCCAAACACGTTTTCCTGGTTACCGAACCGTCGCGGCTCGAAGCGACCATGCGCACTGCTTTCGAACTGGCGCGCACCGGCAGGCCGGGACCCGTCGTCATTGACATCCCGAAAGATGTACAGAACTGGGAGGGCGAATTCACGGGCGGCGGTGCTCTGCCACTTACCGGCTATCGCAACCGCTGGGCGGCGGTGGTCGAAAACCGTTTGAGCGACAATGCCTGCGAGCGTTTCTTCCGTATGCTTGCAGAATCCGAACGACCCCTGATATACGCCGGCGGCGGGGTCATCAACAGCGAAGCAACCAGCGCGATGCGGGAGTTTGCTGATTCTTGTGGCATCCCGGTAGCAACGACATTAATGGCGCTCGGCGCGAGCGATACGACCCGGCCTTTGTCACTGCACATGCTGGGCATGCATGGAACGGCGTTCGCCAACTACGCCGTGGAAGATTGTGACTTTTTGATCGCAATGGGCGCGCGCTTCGACGACCGGGTCGCAGGCGACCCGCCGCGCTTTGCACCGAATGCGCGGAACATTGCCCATTTTGACGTCGACGTATCGGAAATTGGGAAGGTCAAGAGCACCACCTGGCACCACGTCGGCCTGTTGAAACAGGATATCGAAGATATTAACGCCTTCGGCAAACGAGTCGGCTTCGACAAGTCGTTTTCGACCTGGCATGAAGAGATTGCCGTTTTGAAGTCACGACATCGCATGAACTACGATCGCGAAAGTCCGTTGATCCAGCCGCAAGCAGTCATCGAGGAAGTCAATCGACTGACGAATGGCCAGGCGATCATAACGACGGGTGTCGGACAGCACCAGATGTGGGCTGCGCAGTATTTCGATTTCAAGGAGCCGCGCCTGTGGCTGACATCGGGCAGCATGGGCACGATGGGTTTTGGCTTGCCGGCGGCGATCGGCGCGCAGTTCGCGCAGCCTGATCGGATGGTCATCGATATCGATGGCGACGCGAGCATTCGCATGAACATCGGCGAACTCGAAACCGCAACCACATACGGACTGCCGGTCAAGGTGATTGTCCTGAATAACTTCGGCGATGGCATGGTTCGCCAGTGGCAGAAGCTGTATTACAAAGGGCGCATGTCGGGCAGTGACAAGTCCCTGCATCGCAAGGACTTCGTCAGGACCGCCGAAGCCGACGGTTTCGAGTTTGCAAAGAGACTCGACCGTAAAGCCGACCTGCCTGCCGTCATTCGGGAATTTATCGCTTTTCCGGGCCCCGCATTTCTCGAAGTCATAATCGACCCGGATGCCGGCGTTTACCCGATGGTCGGGCCCGGCCAGAGCTACGCCAAGATGATCACCGGTGACCACATCGTTGCACGTCATGGAGCACGTGACGAGCAACCCGATCCCAGCGAGATGTTCTGACGACCGAGGGTTTGCTAAAGGCCGTCGGGGCCGCAATCGTCCCGCAGGTAGCCGATCATCGATTCGAATAGCGAGATCTGGTGGTGGTAGAACAGCGTATTGTAGAAATGGTCCGCGCCGTCCAGTTGCACGTACTTGTAATCCTTGCCCAGACGATCGAGTTCCCGCCGGTACTTCCGCGCGTGCGCAGGTGGAACCCGTTGATCGACGCTGCCATGAACGAGTAACAGGGGCACATTGACCTTCTCTACTTCTTCCAGCGGTGAAATGCTGTCGTCCCACATCCTGAGTTGCTCGTCGCGCTGCGCGCCACGCAGCAAATCGCGATAATAATTTACCTGCATCAATGGATCGGTAACGGCTGCGCCGGCAATAACGCACTGGTAGATCTGCGGCGTCCGTGACGCCGCGACCAGGGCCGCGTATCCACCGTATGACCAGCCGAACATCGCCAGTCGATCACGGTCGGCGAGTCCTTCCTCGACCAGATGCAATGCGCCATCGTCCTTGTCATCCTGCATCTTGTAACCGCCCTGCCCCCCGTCACGAAATGCGCTCGTGTAAAATTCCATGCCGTGTCCCAGTGAGCCTCGATATTGAGGTTGCAACACGAGGTAACCGTTATTGGCAAGTACCTGGCCCCATTTGTCGTAATCCACGACTTCCTGCACAAAGGGCCCGCCATGCGGCAAGACAATTGTCGGAAACGGTGCTTCACCGTTCGGCACGGTCAGGTAGGCCGGAATGTCTCGCCCGTCACGAGCCTTGTAGGTAATGTAGCGGACGTCTGCCAGTTGCTCCGCATCGAACAATGGCTGCGTGCTGCCAATCGACTGCAGGCGTCCGTCCTTCAGCAAATAGTAGGTCCCCGGGTCTCTCGGTCCGGTATTGAAAACAGTCAGAGCCTGGCCATCGCGTGAACGGCTCGTGATCCGCACATACCAGGCATTTGGAATCAGGCTGTCGAGTTGCTCGAAGGTCGCAGCTTCCATGCTGTCGAAATACTCGAACAGATACTTTTCCTTCGCATAGACCACCGCAGCAACCGTGTCCGGATTGGTCCAGGGATTACTGTGCATCCGAACCCCGATGACATCGACGTCGGCGCGTCGATAAATAAGCTCACCGAAAGACCGGGATTCGGTATTGAACTCCCATAAACCCTGCATATCATGTCCGTTATGCGCGGTGACAAACAGGATATTCCGGTTCGCTTCGTCAAATCCTTCGATGAGGAATGTTTCAAAACTGTTTTCGCTTTGACGGTAAATTTCCTGCCAGTCCGAGCTGCCAGGCTTGCGCACGTACCACAGGAAATCGCCCTCGGACAGGTCGAAGCCACGCGCCGTCCACGGATTGCCGTCGCCATCGAACTCGATCTGGGCGAGCGCGATTTGTCCCTGCAAAATGAGCTGTTTGGTGCCTCGTTCCACGTCAAATTCGTAATAGGCACGAGGACGGAACGCTTCGGCGATTTTCGAGCTCCGTTCGCTGCCCGGATTGAAAGACAGGATCACCTTGTTGGGCTTGTTCGGCAATACGTGATCGATCGTCGCATTCAATTCGCTGAACGCTTCGATTTTCTCGCGCTCCACATCGACGCGGGCTATGCGAAAATCGTAAACACCTTCATTGAATCCCTCGATCCTGTCCCGCACTTTCTGGCGCAAGGACATCACGAAGTTGGTATTGCTGACCCAGTCGAGCCCGGTAATCTCCATAGGTTCCGCACTGACGCGAAAAGGCTCTTTCTCCAGGTTGGCCGCGTCGTACACTTCAATTATCGGGTTCGCGTCCCTGGTCGGGATTTTGCGCAATGCGAGATACTTGCCATCCGGTGATACGTGAGCGTCGCTGATTACCTCGCGTAACGCAAAATACTCGAGGGGATACGGCTCGGCGGCAATCGATCCGCGAGTCAGCGTGACAAGCCCAAAAAGCGAGAATGCGAAGCAAGAGACAAGAACGCGAATCGGTCGCTCAATTCGTAATGGCATCGTCTCGAATTTGCCTCAGCTAAAATAACAGGTAATGGAAATGCGGCAGCTCGCGGAGACGTTCCGCGAGCTGCACTGCGCAACAGGCCTGCTTGCCCCGGTGTCGACTACAGGTCGCCACCGAATTGGGCTGCGATATTGAAGAAATACACCCTGCCATTCAGGTCGTAGCCATAGCCGATCGGTGCATTGTTGACCGCCAGTACTTCTTCGCCATCGACGAGCGGGGGCGCCTCGTTAAATACGTTGCGTACGCCGCCACCGAACGTCCATACGTCCCCGTAGTAGTAAAGCGATGCCGCATGCAGAAAGTAGTCATCGGCGAACCCGACGTCGCGGCAGTTTACGTCACCGCCTGTAGTTCCCAGACAGGTATCTGCCGTACCTTCGATCGCGTTGCCGAATACATCGATGAACTCTTCTGCCTGCTCGACACTGCCCAGGTAGTTGACGGCCCAGGTAACACGCCAATCACGCACATCGGCACGTAGCGCCAGGCGGCCCCGCCACTCGGGATGGCCGAAGTCGCCCAGGTCATCGACATAGGTGGGCACGCCGTTGTCATCGAGAAACGTTTCGGACGCTTCATACGCCCTGTTGAGTGCCAGATCGACGCCGAGATCGACCGGCCGCTCGAACATCGAGACGGTGTGATCGTAAGCCACGTTTATATCGAGCCCGCGCACCGTCTCATTGTCACGATTGATAAAGCCGGCGGCCAGAAAGTCGAGACGGTCGTCCGCGTCGCGGGTGATGCGACTACAGAACGGACTGTCGAGCGTAGCACGGCCGTAGCAGTCGTTCACAATGAACTGGCCTGACGGTTCAATAATTGCGTTTTCAATTTCAATTTCGTAGTAGGTAGCGCCGATCGTCAGGTCGAAGCTTTCGGAAAACGGCGGCTCCCAGGCGAAACCCACCGACCAGGACTCGGACTCTTCCTCGAACAGGTCGAGCGCGCCACCGCGGGCGATCTCGACGCTGTAGGTATTGAAGCCATTGAAGTCGAGCGTGGTCGGATCGACACCCTGTGCCAGGCAATTGGCGAGAATTTCCGGGTCACGCGTGTCCAGCGCCGGATTGTAGCCGCCGCCCAGCGGATCGAGCGCAGCCTCCGGAATTCCACACGGGTCGAAAACGTTGTTGAAGCCGGTCTGGTTCTGCAGGAAGTTCTCGCGCAGGTTCGGCGCACGGTAGGAAGTTCCCACTGTTGCGCGCAATAGTAAAGAATTCACCGGCCGATAGCCGACCTTGTACGAGTAGGTCCAGGCCGAGCCGTAGAACTCGTCGGTGGTGTGGCGCCCCGACAGGTTAACCGTCAGCTCTTCGGCCGCCGGCACTCCTGCCAGTACAGGCAGCTCGACTTCGCCGAAGAACTCCCGCGTGTACTTTTCACCCGTTGCACCGCCGTCCGAGAAGAAGCCGAAGAACAGCCCGTCTCTCGCGACCGCGTCAGGAATCGATTGGATTTCGTCCTCACGGTACTCGAAACCGATACCGCCACTGACGGCGCCGCCCGGCATTTCGAAAATATCGCCGGTCAGATAGCCGGAGTAAATCGACTGCGTGTACTCGGTATCGAAGTCACGGGTGTCGAACAGGTAATCGCGTTCCTGTGCGCTTGCGAAGTCACCGACAATCCCTTCATAGAGCGACGGCGCGAACATGTTGACTGGAACGCAACCCGGAGCCGCATCGGCTGCCAGGACTGCCCCTGTATTGTTTTCGCACGGCGTGCCCGTCGTCGAATAATTACCGAGCGCCAGGTCGAGTCGATCACCGCGAACACCGGGGCGGCTCGATGTGCCGTCCGACTGCGCAAAAATCGCGGCCATTTCGAAGGTAAAGTTGTCCAGCGGTCCCACGCTCAGGATCGGCAGGTCGCCACGAATACCAAGCACGCCGCGAATCTGGTTCAGGTCGACGGTGTTCAGGGTCCGGTCACCGTCGACACTGACGATCGGCAGGGTACCGACCGGGCCCGAGGGGCCGTCATTGCCGAGGCCGAATGCCGTCGGAGGAACGCCGTAAAATGCCGTGAAGTCGGCAATGTAGGCCGGGTTGCTGAACACCGAGTCGTAGGCGAGCCCACAATCGACGCCGCCAGGCGCTGCCGGATTACAGGGATTGAACGGATTGCCGGCCGGCACCGAAGGGAACAACTGGAAAGATCCGGAATCGGTAAAAAACTCGCGTCGGTTGTATTGCGCCTCGAAGAAGGGCGTCAGGTTCATCTCACCCGCGAACGTGTATTCGCCGTATGCCATCACGCTAGTTTGTGACAATTCGGGAAAGAGATAGGCTTCCTGTTGGCGGCTTTCGAGTGCATAGTCCGCGAAATCGATGTCCGTCTGCCCATCGCCGTCGCCGTCGACCCGCACACTGAAGATTGAGGATTCGGAGAAATTCGGTATGCCGATGTTGGTGAATCCGGGCGTGTAATAGACGCTGCCTGGGCCACTGCTGAAGGTGCGCGGAAACGGATCGATGGCGTGACGCCCGGCCAACGCAGCACGTTTGCAGTCGTTCGGACGCATGCCCAGCGTTACCTGATCGAACAGCCCGGTCGTTCGAACCTGGCCATATTCGTCGATTTCCATGTGCCGGTCACACTGATCCGTCCAGGAGCGATCGGCCAGCGTGACTTCTTCGATATCCGAATACTCGGCGCCGATGCCGATGAAGCCGCGGTCGAAGTTCCTGCCCCAGCTTGCAGCGAGCGTATGCTCTATGCCGGCACCCTGTTCCGGCACGTTCGAGAATGTCTCGAATTCAAAGCCGTTGAAATCCTTGCGCAGGATAATATTGGTGACGCCCGCGACGGCGTCGGAGCCGTACACCGACGACGCGCCGTCGAGCAGCAGGTCGTACTGTTGAACCAGCGAAGCCGGTACGAGATTGAGGTCGGCAGCAAACGGAGCGCCTTCGACGCCGGCAGGCGCGAGTCGTCGCCCGTTGACGAGTACCAGCGTTCTGGCTTCGCCGAGACCGCGCAGGTTGACGGTCGACGAACCGGGTCCATTGTCGAGCACGAAACCGGAAAATGTCAGGTCGATCTGTTGGCCGGCGGATGCTGTCGATTCCTGCAGAATGTCGGCCGCATCAATAAGTCCTACCTCGCGCGAAACCTGGCCGGTAATCACCTGCAAAGGCGCAATGCTGCTGTAGGTGTCGCGCTTCAGGCGCGAGCCGGTAACGACGATTTCCTCCGTTGCCTCGATCTCGTCCTCTGCCGAGTCGTCTTCGACATCCTGGGCAAAGGTCCAGCTTGCCGAAACGAAAAACAGGAGACTTATAGCTGTAATGAATATAGATGGATGTAACCCACCAGCAACACGAGCGCCGTCGACTCTCATGGTATTCCCCTATGCAGTAAAGGTCTTTCTAACGGAAGCTTTTGATTGAGCCCCTCGGATTTACGCAACCGGCACCGGCGCGTTGTTTTCCTCTGGCATCATGCGAAATATTGCAACGCTTGTAAACGCAATCTTGACAATAGATACAAAAAAACGTTTGTTGCTAATTAGCAACAATCAACGGTTGACATATAATTTAATAGTTTTCCGTCGTTGCGGAACAACAACGTCAGCGCTCGTGGAGGCCCTCTGAAGCTGCGAGGCTAGGCGACGAACCCGGTTGCGCCCGCTGTGTTTTGCCTGGTAGAGGCGGCTGTCAGCGTCGCCGAGAATGGTCGTGCGGCGGGAATCGGTGCCGACTTCCGCGACGCCGAAACTGATCGTGATTCCGAATTCGTCGCCAACCATATCGGCGATTGGCGACCAATCGGCTTTCTCGATCGCTACGCGAATCTGGCCGCAGATCGGTTCGGCAAATTCCGCATTGGTGTCCGGGAAAAACAGCAGGAACTCCTCGCCGCCATAGCGCGTTACCACGTCGGTCTTGCGGCAGCGATTCACCAGGATCCTGGCAACCCGGCGCAGCACTTCATCACCGGCGGCATGTGAGAACCGGTCGTTGATCTGTTTGAAATGATCGATATCCGCCAGCGCTATGGTGAAGTTCCGGTCGTGCTCTTTAGAACTCTAAATTTCCCGTTGCAGATAGTCATCGGCATAGCGACGATTCAGCAATCCGGTCAGGTTGTCGTGGGTCGCCTGCCGTTCCAGCTCAAGCGATTTTCGTCGTAGCGCATCGGCTCGTTCATCAACGAGGATTTCGAGTTTGCTACGCATTTCGGCGTAACGCTTTAATACCAGCATTCCCAGACTGAGCACGATCAGGACCAGGACGAACAGCAGGCTTGACAGGTCGCCCCTGCGCAGATGCACGATCGCCAACATGCCGAGGTCGTTAACAAGCTGCATGCCAAGTAGCTCACAGTTCCAGCTCGCTTATGTCATTGCGGGCATTCGCGGTAGCGAATACGGCATCCGATTGCGCTGACCGCAAGCGAGTAAGGGGCTTTTCTGTGACCCGCCGCAAGGAAACAGGCCTGCAATTACAACAAAGTAACTACCACGGCCGACTGTCAGCCGTCATAAAGACATCCCGGATGCCCGTTACGCCATGCTGATCACGCCTAACAGACGCAATCTGAACACGATCGTCGTTCTCAACCCGAAAGGCGGCTGCGGCAAAACCACGCTCGTGACCAACCTCGCGAGTCTCTACGCACAACGCGGCACTGTGCCTGCGGTCATGGATTTCGATCCGCAGGGATCGACCATGCGCTGGATCAGCAAACGTTGCGGTAGCCAGGCGCCGATATACGGTATAGCTGCCTACAAGAAGACCATGCAGGCCACGCGCAGTTGGCAGCTCAGAGTGCCACTGGAGACAACCAGCCTTATCATCGACTCCCCGGCTGGCCTCACGCATGACGATCTTCGCGAACTGACTCGCGATGCCACAAGTATTCTCGTACCGGTGTTGCCGTCTTCAATCGATATCCATGCGGCATCGCGCTGTATTGCGGATTTGTTGCTGGTCGCAAAGATCGATCGAGCAGATCAGAAACTCGCCGTTGTTGCCAATCGAACGCGCAAGAATACGAAGAGCTTCGACAAACTGATGCGCTTCCTCGATTCACTTGGAATTCCCATTATCGGCATACTCAGCGACAGTCAAAGTTACGTGCAGGCAGCCGAGCAAGGCGTCGGTGTTTGCGAACTGCCGAAACGCCGGACGCAACGTGAAGCGGAAGAACTGGATCGCATAATGGAATGGCTTGACGCGCGGCAACAGCGCCGGCAAATGTCGCCAACGGTAGGCCGTCCATGGACTCCGGCGCTTACGCTTATGCCGAATATCGGCGCCGGCCCGGCCTGATACTCCGGCGGGAATCAGCCGCCTCGGATAATTTCTGCAAACAATTCAGCATCGACATTGCCGCCGCTCAATACCAATACGCTAACGCGGTTTGCAGTAACCACTTTTCCGGCAAGTACCGCTGCCAGTGTCACTGCGCCGCCTGGCTCGACCACCAGTTTAAGATGTCGAAAGGCAAACCGCATGGCGTCGCGAACTTCATCGTCGCTGACACTGAGCCCGTCGCCAAGCAGATGTCGATTGATGTCGAAGGTCATCTCCCCGGGTGTTGCCGCCTGCAAGGCATCGCAAATGGAGCGACCGCCGGGCGCGTTCGAGCGCCGGGTTCCTTCTTTTAGCGACTGCGCGGTGTCAGCGAAGTCCTCCGGTTCTACCGGATGGACCGTTGTCGCCGGTGACAGGCTGCGAATCGCAATCGCTGAGCCGGCCGTGAGCCCACCACCGCTGCACGCGATGAGTACCTGGTCCGGGCGGATATCCGCATCAGCGCACTGCTGCATAATCTCGAGTCCCGTCGTTCCCTGCCCGGCGATGATGTCGGCGTGATCGTAGGACGGTACCAGTTCGGCCCCGCGCTCCGATGCTAGCGCCCGTGCAATCGCCTCGCGATCACCCGTATAACGATCGTAAAGAATAGTTTCGCCACCCAGTCGACGGGTATTTTCAAGTTTCGCACGCGGTGCGTCCTGCGGCATGACGATGGCTGTGCGTATGCCCAGCAGTGAACCCGCCGCCGCGACCCCTTGTGCATGGTTGCCGGATGACCACGCCACTACGCCGCGCGATGCTTCCTCCGGCGTCAGCCGGCACATGAGGTTGTATGCCCCGCGAATTTTGAACGACCCCGTGAGTTGCAAACATTCGGGCTTTAGCAATACTCGCCCGCCGGCGATGTCATCGAGTTCCGGGCAGCGCAGCAATGGCGTCCTGACGGCGACCGACGCCAGGCGAGCAGCCGCATCCTGCACGTCCTCCAGTGTTACTGGCTGCGGTGGCTGCTCAGGCATCGGCTGCGATTCGGTCGACCTTGGCCGCGCAAATGAAATCGTTGTCCGACAGGCCACCGATCGCATTGGTCGTGAACAAGACAGTACATACCCCGTAGTCCACGGTCATGCAGGGATGATGGCCCTCCGTGGTGGCAATCCACGCGACGGCGTTGGTAAACGCCATCGTCCAGCTATACGCCGGGAATCGGAAGGTCCGGTAAATTGCCTTGTCGGCGTCGGTGAGTGTCCAATCGGCATGCAATGCTGTCATGAGTTCCGCAACAGCATCGGCGGCCAGCGGCTCTACGCCGCCTTCACACGGTTTGCATCGTCGTTCGACCAGGGTTGTCACCCTTCTGCAACTCCTTGTTCTCATCACTGCGTAACAATCGCTTGTAACAATTGCGCGCAATAATTGGCAGAGCGATGAACTATAAGCGGTCGGACTGACAATTGCACCGCGTAGCTATTCGGCCATCCCCCCTGAAGCAACAGGAATGGCCGGCCCGATCAGGGCCGACCAGATGCTATCGTCCACCGGTCGATTATCAAGGGTCTATCGATCGGGATTTGCCGCGAGGTGCTGAGTATCCCCGGCGAACAGCGTGACACTGACTTTGCGTTCCAGTGCGTAGCTGTCTGCGCTTGCATCCACGGCGGCTGACTCCCCATGCGCCACGACAGTGATGCGGCTCTCGGCAACTCCCTGCCCTGTCAGCAGGTCGCGAACGTGTTGCGCGCGACGCTCGGACAGTGCCTGATTGTAACTTTCATCGCCACGTTCGTCGGCAAAGCCATCGAGTTGCAGCCGGATCTCCGGCATCGCCGACAGACTATTGGCAAGTTCTCCCAGCCGTACGCGAGTGTCGTCCGTCAACACGTCTTCACCTGTGCGAAACAGCAGGTCAATCGCGATGCCGGCACGCCACAGCTCCTGCATGTCCGGCGCTGTAGAAGCCTGCATGTTTTCGAGATCGCGGGTACGGGTTGCCAGGCTGGCCTGCAGAGCCGTTACGCTGCTTTGCAAAGTTGTGACGCGCTCCTCCGAGTATTGAAGCCCACTGGTCAGGGTTGCAACTTCCACGTCTTTCCGATGGTACTCATCGCCAATCTTCGCGCCAATCGCAGCGCCCAGAATGAACCCTACAGGGCCACCCGCGATGGCCCCGACGGTAGCGCCCATGCCGACGCCGATCGCCTCAGGCCGGGAACTCGACTCGGCGCCGTAGGCGGGCGCCGCGGTAACGCAAATGACAAGAGCTGCGGCGACAGTTTTTCCAAAAGTGTTATTCATGTGGTGTCTCCTTCGATTAAGGATGCCGGAATGCGTCCGGCGTCGGAGACAATTAAAGGGCTGGAAGCGGCCGCTGCGCAGACCGGCATGTGGCAGGGTAGCGATCAATAAAGGCAAATTGTGTACGTGTCAGCGTCGATCCCGCTCGGTAAGGCCGACGAACGTGCCGCCATTGCGCTCACAGAGGACGCGCATCAGGCCTGCGTATTTTTGTGCCATGGGAGACGCCGATGACCCGCCGAAATTGGTCGGGAAACCCAGCGCGTGAATTCGTATGCGGCGCTCTCCTGCCTCATTCATGATGTTGGCCCGATCGACATCGCGAACTACCGCCTCCATCGAGTTGCCAGTAAAGTCATCGCCGAAAACGTAGAGGCTGATCTTCTTCTCCGGGTCCCAGAATGTTTCGAGCGCATACACAATGCCATCCGCCGGATTGCTGTCGCTGAATGGCGCCCAGGTACGTATCGTGTTGCGGATCGACTGGCGCAATTGTGGCGTATCGTCGAGCCATGTGCGGCCGAACTGCGGAAACATGAAGCGGCCGTTATCGTTCATTATCTGCAGCCCCTTGACCGTCGGATAGGCATCCAGCACTTCGTTCAACTTCTGCTCGAGAAAACTCCACTTTGCTTGCATGCTGCCCGAGGTGTCGATCACAAAAATGATGTACTCGCTGTCGACCGGTATGCCACCCACAGCATCGTCCGGGGCGCGGCGAAAAGTGGCGAGCAAGCGCTCCATTTCTTCCGACAGGCGCTGCCGGGCAGCCCGAAGCTCGCCTTCGTCGACATTCAACTCCGGCGCATCGGTCGAAATCAGACTGTATTGCCCCTCGATGGTCGAAAGCTCACGCTGCAGCTCGGCCAGCGTCATCCTGGTATCCGTTGTCAGCTTTCTAGCCGATTGCAAATCGCGATTGAGCACCGTGGTCTGGCCACGTATACGGAACAATTCCTCTTCCAGCGCAGCGATAAGCTTTTGCAGATCAGCTTCCGATTTTTCAATGATTGCCGGTTCGTAGATCTTGCTGAGCACGAGAAGCAGGATAATTGCCCCGAACCCGCAGCAGATGCAGTCGAGAAACGACAGGCTGAATGCCTCTGCATTTCGTCGACGCCGTCTCACGCGCGGGTTCCTTCTTTCATCACGGCCAGTCCCTGCTGATACTCATGAACGATCCGCCGGAGCCGAATGCGAGTACCCAATAAACGATGGCCGCGTTGTAGTCACCTTCCATCGGGTAAAGCAGGATATTAATCGGAATGCGGTTCGGCAGTTCCGCTTCGGCCTCATAATAGAATTTGAGGCGTTCCTGGCCGGTAACCATCCCTCGATCGGTTTGCGGGCTGTTCATCGTGGGCAAGCCGTCAACCAGCAGAATGATGTTGTCCGGCGGTGGCTGCAGTTTTTGCACGGCGCGAAACGCATCCAGCATGTTGGTGCCATTCGCGGGCACCATGCGCCTCAATATGCGTATAGCCTCGTTCAGCTGCGTGCCATCGCCGACATCGAGCCACATTCCGTCCGTACCGTCCAGAACCGGTTCGACTGTCGTATTGAACGAGTAGATCTGGAACTTGCTTCCCGGTGGCAACTGTGCCGACAGCCAGTCGACACTCGCTACTGCCTGGCGCCACTTGGCTGACCGCAACTTGTCGGCATCCGGCATATTGCGGCGCCGGATGATATTGATGATCTTTTCGTCCAGCATGCTGGCCGAACTGTCGACCAGGATGAGATTCCGTTCTCCACCGACTTTGAGACCCGTCAGGTACTGGCGATCGCCGTCGCCGGTAAAAGTGCGCACCCGCATGCCTTCTTCTTCTTTCTCCTGCTCGATGGCAAGCAACCGCTTGCGCTGCTCCTCCAGCGATTTGATATCCGATTGCAGTTTCTCGACGCGCTCGATCTTGGCCAGTGTGTCGTTGTCGTGTTTGGCGAGTTCGATCTTCAGCTTTTCTATCAACGCGGTGATCTGCGCAATCTCGTTCGCGGCCTCAGCCCGCTCGTCTTCGAGGACTTCCATGGTGTTTCGAGCGAGGACAAGATCTTTGCGTTGCTCGAGAATCTCGTACTCCAGGCGGTCAGTCTCCGCCATCAGTTCCTGGGGTGGCGAATCGATATCATGCGAGACCTGTGCATTGATAATCATGAAGAACAGGATGACAGCCCCGAACCCGCAGCTCATGCAGTCGAGGAATGACATGCTGAAGACTTCAGCGTTGCGGCGCCTACGTGCCATGCGGCAAATTCTCGTCCGTCGTAATTAACTGGAACTCGTACCCGGGTGAGCCGATCCGGATCGAATCACCGACCTCCAGTACTGTAGACCCGTCAATGCGGTGTCCGTTTAGAAAAGTTCCGTATCGGCTGTGATCTTCAAGGACACACTGTCCGTTGCGTTCCCTGATCGAGCAATGGCGGCGAGAGATGCCAGGCATGTCCGTATCGACCACGATTGTGCGTTCACCATTCATCTGCCGTGCTCCGAGCACCAGCGTATCGGCTCCCAGCGCATAGGCATTGGCACGAAACAGCAGGTGCGTCGGCCTGCCGGTCCGCGAATGTTGCGAGGATTCGGCGGTCACGTCGGCCGCCGCCTGGTCCCAGGGCAACTGGCGACGCAGGCTGATACCGGCGCCGG
>JBGTHC010000049.1:0-11965 GCA_041746375.1 Woeseiaceae bacterium | reverse complement strand
TTAGCCGGTAACGACTGGCGCGCTGCTCCTGTACGCGACGCATGATGCGAACAAGAGGTACGTTGAGCAGAAACAGGGCGTGTGAAGCGATCATCAGTCCCGCTTCCAGTGTTTCCGGTATGACCTCTGTCGCACCGGCCGCACGCAGCTCCTCGACATGTGTCTCATCGCGTGTTCGCACCATCACGGGCAAGTCGGGGCGGCGGCGTTTAACGTGATCCAGTGCGCGCCGGGCCGAGGCGAGATCTTCATGGCTGATGACGACGAGACGCGCCGTGTCGAGCCCCAGCGTGTCGAGAACGTCGCGATCACCCGAATCGCCGAAGAACACCGGCTCGCCGGCAAATCTTGCCTCCCTGACCCGGGTAGAGCCGAGTTCGATGGCAACGAAGGGGATATTTTCTTCCTCGAGGAAGTGCCCGAGACTCTGGCCGATGCGTCCGTAACCACAGATGATGACATGTCCATTGAGCTCGCCGGCAGCAGCGGGATCGATGCGCAATGCGGCCACATCTTCCGGTGGCTCGGAGCGCCCTGCGAGGGCTTTGGCGATGACGTGGTTGTAGCGAATGAGCACGGGTGCCGCGATGAAGGAGAACAGTACCGACGTTAGCGCAATCTGCGAAGTAAGCGAATCGATGGCGCCGGCAGTGAGCGCGATGGCGAGCAGCGCAAAGCCGAATTCGCCCCCGACTGCCAGCAACAGGCCGGTACGCCACGCCGTTTGCGAGTCGATGCCTGACCAGCGCACGATTTGCGCGACAATCACAATCTTGCTCAACATGAGTACGGCGGCACCGATCAGCGCCCAGTGCCATACCGCCGGCAACGAGGCCGGGTCGAACAGCATGCCGATGCCAATGAAGAACAGGCCGAGCAGCACATCGCGAAACGGCCGGATGCTGGCATCGACCTGGTGGCGAAATTCGGTCTCGCCCAGAACCATGCCGGCGAGGAAGGCACCGAACGCCATAGAGAGGCCCAACTCGTTCGATGTCCAAGCGGCGGCCAGCGACACAAGCAATACCGTGAGCGTGAAGAGTTCCGGCGAGCGGCGTTCGGTTACCAGGTGGAACAGCGGACGCAGTAGCCAGCGCCCGGCAAAAAACACCGCCGCAAATGCCAAAAACGCTTTGGTCATCGCCCAGCCGAGCGCGCCAAACAGGGCGGCCGCCCCCACAGCACCGCCAAGAACCGGAATAACCACCAGCAGAGGCACCGCCATAACATCCTGAAATACGGACATGGCCGTGCCGAGACGGCCGTGGCGACCGAATTCTTCACCTTGTTCCGCCAACTGTTTGCTAATGACCGTCGTGGACGATTGCGCGAACACCGCACCGATAACGAAAGCGGCAACCGGTGACAAACCGACCAGCCAGCCGAGCAAGCCGACGATGACCGTCGTCAGGACAATCTGTCCGGTACCGAGACCGAGCAGCACCTTGCGTAGTGCGTGAATCTGCGGAATCGAGAAATTCAGACCGATCGTAAACAGCAAAAACACGATGCCGAATTCCGCCAGCGCATGTATCTGCGGGCTGTCTATCACCGGGCCCGCCGTGTAGGGGCCGACGACGAAGCCGACGATGAGGTAACCGAGGCTCGTCGGAACGTGCAGCCGTTGAAAAGCGGCGATGACCGCCACCGCTACGGCAAGCAAGACTACGATCTGGACAAATTGCTGTTCCATTGTCGCAAACCCTGATCGTATGGAGGGATCGATCCAATGACGATGGACCAAGAATACACCGGGCGTAGCAATTGTATGCTGCTGAACGACGTTTGGGCGGTAGAGTGTGTCAGGTTATCGTGCTCGACACTCGCCCATCGAAAAAGAAGATATGAAAAAGTCCATGAAGCAGTGGTTACATCTCGTGTGCATGGTGTGCGTTGCGGTCACGGTTATCGCCTGCGGCGAAGAGCAAGCACATGACCGGCATCCTGAAACTGCCAATCTCCCTGTTATCACTTTGCCCGTGGTGCCGACTGGCCGCATCCGGTCGCTGTCCTCCTGGCCGATGCGTCAGATGTATCCATCACCGTCAATGTGCGCGCGATGCACTATGGCGCCGAATACCTGCGAGTAACCAATGACGACAGTGTCGACCGCGTCTTTGACGTCTTCCTGCAAAACGACGACATGGCCGTTTCGTGGCGGCTGACAACGGTCGAAGGAGACGACGCCGCTACCGTACTGGCGGTACCCGCGCAGTCGTCGCGGGTGCTGGTCGCCGTGGCTTTGCCGTCCGCACCGGTCTCCGCGACGACCTTGTCATTTGACGACCATAGTGCGCAATTGACGCTGACGGCGCGGTAGCAGCCGTGCCTTGTTCTGCTCGCTGGTGCGAGATGTCAGTTGAAAATATCGAAAATATGGCTGTATTTGACAATGATCTCCCGGCCTCGCGGCGGTGCGCCCACACCGCCCTCGTCAATCTCGTTGTAAACGACGTACAAGCCTGAATTTGCCGACTGCAGCCAGGAAAAGCGAAAGTTCGCCGCCAGGACATCGGTGCTGTCGTTATGCTGCACCAGTGCCTGCAACAGTATCTTCGGTGAAAAGGAATACGAAAGCCGCAGGCGTGTCAGACTGACGGAGAATTCGCCATTCGGCACGGGCAGGTCGAAGTCGTTGTAGCTCAACGACAATTCCGACCGGAACCGCTCGCCGATACGATAACGGACGATCGGCTCGAGCGTGACACGGTCGCCGCCGAACCGCCCGCCGGCCACGACGCGCGTATCGAAAGACAGCGGCTGGCTCTGGTTGGTGAAAAACACAAGCTGCACTTCTTCGTGATCGTAGGTACCGGGCTGCACCGTCACGCCATCCACGATGTCGAACGGTTCCTTTACGCCCGACTTCGTGAAGTTCATGCCGGTATGCAACTCGAGACCGCTGGGCCATTCCCAGTGGGAGTCGACGTGGATGAAGCCGGTTTCCTGAAAGCCAGCAAAATCCCAGTAGCCGTTCCATGAAACGTGCGGGCGGATCTCGAGCAGGCCCCACAGGTCGTCCGGCCGAATGCGGCGCATAACGAACGCTTCGCCACGCCGGTACTCGGTGCGCGAGAGAAAGCCCACTTCCGGATTGAAGTCCGCGCCGACTTCCGTGTAATTCATTCGCGACGACCAGGTCGGCGAGCTGTAATCGGCCTTGACGGCGAACGCATCATCGCGGCCGGTCAGGCCGGGTGTTCGGGTCTTCGCCGCCCAGGCGTCGAGAACGACGTTGTCCCCAATGCCCCAGCGGCCGTCGACCGCATAGGTCTGGTTGTCATCGGTCGAACTGTCGCCGGTCAGGCTCCCGTCACCATCACGATTGACCACCAGAAAACCCACTGACGACCGGCTCGGAAGTTCCTGGCTCAAGCGGGCGACGGTGAAGTTGTTGGCCGGCGCGATGCCGTCGACACCATCGGCTGCCATATGCAGGAAGCCGACATTGGTGCTGCCACCAACCTTGCCGGACAGCCGCACTCCGCCGTCAATCGGTATCGGTATGCCGCCGGGGCCGACGCCGATGCGACGGCTGAAAAACAGTTCGACCTGTTCCGGATTGCCGACCGAGAACTGCCCCGCATTTTCAAGGAAGAATGGCCGTTTTTCCGGGAAAAACAGGCTGAAACGGTCAAGATTGACCTGCTGCTCATCTGCTTCCACTTGCGCGAAATCCGTGTTGTAGGTTGCATCGAGTGTCAGGCTTGGCGTAATCGAGTACTTGACGTCGAAACCAAACTCCTGATCGGTCTCGGTGCCGGACAACGTGCCGCCGCGCGCCGCCTTCGTCAGCAAATAGGGCGTAACTTTCAGGTTGCGCTGCGGCGGCGGCGACAGGTTGGAGACCGTCCCCGCTTCCGATACGCGGTAAAGATTGCGCTGGCGCGACAAGGGTGCCCAGAAGGCGACTTCGTTGTTGCGCCGGATGTTACGTTGGAAGTTGATCCCCCATACCTGGTCGTCACCGCGTCCGTACCGCAAAGTGCGGAACGGGATCTCGAACTCGGCACTCCAGCCGATATCGGAAATTGCCGCGCGCACGTTCCAACTGGCATCCCAGTTCAGGTTAAAGCCGCCGCCACCCGAGCTGAAATCGCTGGTGCCCTCCCGGGTTACCTGGCCGTCGTACTGAATGCCGGCCGGATTGGTACCGAAAACGAAACCATTCTGCCGGTCCAGCAGACCGTCGATAACGATCTGGAAGCTGTCGGTGTCGTCAAGGGAGGAATCACGACGGCTGTCCGAGACAATAATGCCACCGGGATTGTCGTCCCACGCAATGACACCGACGTACAGGGCGCTGTCACTGTAGCCGATGAAAACTTCCGTTTTCTGGCTCGCGGGCCGACCCTCGGCCGGCTGTATTTGCCGGAAGCCGGTTGCCGGCTGGACGCCTTGCCAGGCGGGATCGTTGAGCACATCACCATCGAGTGTGGGCAGACGGTCGAGCACAACGGCGTCCACTCCTGGCCGCTCGCCCGATTCGGCAAGCTCCTGTCCAGCCAGTATCCCCGGCGCCGCCAGCAGTGCCAGTAAGCCGCGTGTAAAACAGTCTCGCACACCCAAGCGATTCGCCCGACAATTCAATTTTGCTCCCCCACAACCAGTTATTCACACAATCGTAAGGCACCGTCATTGCGAGCCGCAATGCGACACCGGCGCCCCGGCAGGAGATGGCTCAGAGCTGTTCAGCCAGAGCTGCGAAAAAATCGTAGTCGTCCACAACCCAGGTATCGACCGGTTTCGATTGTGCGCCCCACATCGCAATGACCAGCGACTTGTCCGGGTTGATGTAGATGTATTGTCCGAATATGCCGATTGCTGCGTAGGCGCCGTCGTCGTATCCGCCGTCGGCATCGGGCACCGGCCAGAACATGTAACCGTACTCCACGAGTTCGCCGTCGATGGTCTGTCGTGTTGCGGCTTCTTTTGTCCAGCCTTCGGGCAACACACGTCTCCCGTCGACGACGCCGTCAGCCAGCAGGAATAGACCGAAGCGGGCGTAGTCGCGCAATGTAGCCGACAGGCCGCTGCCGCCGACTTCGAGCCCGTCCGGGGAATCAAGCCACCAGGTCGCATCGGATTCCATGCCGACGGTCGACCAGATGCGCTGCGACAGGTACTCCGCAACCGGCATGCCTGTGGCCGCTCGTAACAGTGCGCCGACGATGTGCGTTTCACCCGTGCTGTAATTCCACCGCGAGCCGGGCGGTGCCGCACGGGGCAGGGCGGCCATCAGGTCGAGAATCGCGTTCGGTTGTTGTGCAATCTGTGCTTCGAGCATTGCTCGGCGATCGGAATTCCGGTCCGTGTAGGTTTCGTTCCAGGCAACGCCGGATGACATCTGCAACAGATGCCTGACGGTGACGCCATCGTAGGCGCTGCCCTTGAACTGCGGCAGGTAGTCGATGACTGGATCGTCGATGCTGTCAATATGGCCATCGAAGATCGCTGCGCCGACGAGTGCAGCACACATCGACTTGACAATCGACATCGACATCCAACGAGTTCTCTCGGCGTTACCGGCCTGGTACAGCTCCAGCACGGATTCACCGTCCTTGATGATCAGCAGCCCGGTGACCCTGTTGAGGGTGACATAGTCGTAAAGATCGTAACGCTTGCCGTCGGATTCGAACTCGAAAGTTTCCAGGGGCGTCGCACTATTCGGTATGGGGCGCACGACCTGCCCCCGCTTTACAGTTCGGACTGGAAACAGCCGATCGATATTGCGGAAGGTATTGACCCTGAGATCCGGAAAAAGCGTACCGTCATAGACTTGCCGGACAGTCCCGATCGGCTCGTCGGCATGCGCATAGGACGCATCCACTCGATCGGCGCCGAGCCGGGTTGCGCCAAGCGCCAAAATCACCCCCACGACCCAGATTGTCGGGTCGGACCTCAGCAAGTAAATGATACCGAAGAGAGGCGAGCGATCAGGTCGTCTCAAACAACCGCTCCTGCTCCAGGGCGCGCTCGTCAAACTGTTGCTGCCAATCGGAACGGTGCACCGCCGGCGCAACGTGCACTGCAGTTACTTTGTACTCCGGACAGTTGGTGGCCCAGTCGCTGTACTCGGTAGTCACGACGTTGGCACCGGTCTCCGGATTGTGGAAGGTCGTATAGACGACGCCCGGTTGCACGCGCTCGGTGATTTTCGCATGCAGGGTAATGTCGCCCTTGCGGCTCGACAGCGACACGCTATCACCATCCCTTATGCCGCGTGTCTCGGCATCATGCGGATGGATCTCGAGAATATCTTCCTTGTACCAGACCATGTTCGCGGTACGCCGGGTCTGCGCGCCGACATTGTATTGCGACAGAATTCGACCGGTCGTGAGTATCAGCGGGAACTTGCGATTCGTACGCTCCTCGGTCGGTGTGTACGACGTCTCGATAAACAGGCCCTTGCCGCGCACGAACTGGTCGATGTGCATGACCGGCGTGCCCATCGGTGCCTCTGCGTTGCAAGGCCATTGCACGCTGCCGACTTCGTCCAGTAACTTGAACGACACGCCGCTGAAGGTGGGCGCCAGCGCGGCAACTTCATCCATGATCTCTGCTTCGTTACGGTAGTTCATCGGATAACCCAGCGCCTGCGCCAATTCCTGCGTGATCAGCCACTCGGCCTTGCCCTGCTGCGGTTTCATGACCGGGCGCACGCGGTTGATGCGCCGTTCGGCATTGATGAACGTGCCGTCCTTCTCCAGGAAGGATGTGCCGGGCAGGAACACGTGCGCGAATTTCGCCGTTTCATTGAGGAACAGGTCCTGTACGACGATGCATTCCATGTTGCCGAGCGCCGCTTCGACATGCCTGGTGTTCGGATCGGATTGCGCCAGGTCCTCACCCTGGATGTACATGCCCTTGTAGGTGCCGGCGATGGCGGCGTCGAACATATTCGGGATGCGATAGCCGGGCTCACCATCGAGCGCGACACCCCAGCGCTTCTCGAACATGCCGCGTACGGCGTCGTCACCCACCGGACGATAACCGGCGAATTCATGCGGGAAAGACCCCATGTCGCAGGACCCCTGCACATTGTTCTGGCCGCGCAGGGGATTTACGCCGCGGCCGGAAAAACCGATGTTGCCCGTGGCCATGGCGAGGTTTGCCATGCCGATCACCATGGTCGATCCCTGGCTGTGTTCCGTGACGCCGAGGCCGTAATAAATAGCGCCGTTCTCGGCCTGTCCGTACAGGCGCGCGGCCCCGCGGATGTCCTCCGCCGGCACACCCGTCATTGCGCTGGCCGCTTCAGGTGAATTCTCGGGGCGCACTATGAATTCCTTCCAGGCGTTGAACGCATCGGTATCGCAACGCTCGGCCACGTAGTGCTCGTCGACCAGTCCTTCGCTGACGATCACATGCGCAAACGCATTGACCATCGGCACATTGGTGCCGGGCATCAGTGGCAGGTGATAGTCCGCTTTGATGTGCGGTGAGCGCACAAGGTCGATCTTGCGCGGGTCAATGACAATCAGTTTCGCGCCCTGGCGAAGCCGGCGTTTCATTTGCGAAGCGAACACCGGATGACCTTCGGTCGGGTTAGCGCCAATTACCACGATAACATCCGCATCCATGACACTGTCGAACGGCTGCGTGCCCGCCGACGTGCCGAGCGTCTGTTTCAGGCCGTAACCGGTCGGCGAATGACAAACGCGCGCGCAGGTATCGACGTTGTTGTTGAGGAAAGCCGCACGAACCAGCTTCTGTACGATGAATACTTCTTCGTTGGTGCATCGCGATGACGTAATGCCGCCGACCGACTTGCGGCCGTATTTTGCCTGGATTTCCTTGAAGCGCCTGGCCGCGTAGCCGATCGCCTCGTCCCAGCTCACGCTCTGCCAGGGTTCGTGGATACTCTCGCGGATCATCGGCTCGAGAATGCGTTCCTTGTGACTTGCGTAGCCCCAGGCGAAGCGCCCCTTGACGCAACTGTGGCCGTGATTCGCCTGGCCGTCCTTGTACGGCACCATGCGCACCACCTGGTCGCCCTTCATTTCAGCCTTGAACGAGCAGCCGACGCCGCAATAGGCACAGGTCGTCAGCACGCTGTGGTCCGGTTGGCCGTTATCGATGATGGTTTTCTCCATCAACGTAGCGGTCGGGCAGGCCTGCACGCAGGCGCCGCAGGAGACGCATTCGGAATCGAGGAACGTTTCGCCCATGCTGGCCGATACCTTCGATTCAAAGCCACGGCCTTCGACGGTCAGTGCAAACGTGCCCTGTACCTCGTCGCAGGCGCGCACGCAACGCGAACAAACTATGCACTTGGTGGGGTCGAAGGTGAAATAGGGATTGCTGTCGTCGATCGCCTCGAACAGGTGATTGTCGCCGTCGAAGCCATAACGCACTTCCCGCAGGCCGACGTTGCCGGCCATGTCCTGCAGTTCGCAGTCGCCATTGGCGGAGCATGTCAGGCAGTCGAGCGGGTGATCGGAGATATACAGCTCCATCACGTTGCGGCGCAGTTTCGCGAGCGCTGTCGTCTGCGTACGGATCTTCATGCCGGCCTCAACCGGCGTCGTGCACGAGGCCGGATACCCCTTGCGCCCGTCGATCTCAACGAGGCACAGGCGGCACGAGCCGAACGGTTTCAGGCTGTCGGTTGCACACAGCTTCGGAATGTCGACGCCCGATTCTCGCGCGGCACGCAGGATCGTGCTGCCAGCTCGCACTGTCGCCGGCAAACCATCGATCTCGACAGTCACGGTCTCGCCGCGCGGGCTTGCCGGTGTGCCGTAATCGGTTTCTTTCAAAAGACTCATTTACTCACTCTTGCCGTTTTGACCGCTGCGGCAGCGAAATCGTTCGGAAAATACCTGACCGCACTGCGCACGGGGAACGGCGTCATGCCGCCCATGGCGCACAGGGAGCCGTCGACCATGGTGTCGCACAGCTCGCCGAGCAGTTCGAGGTTGGCTGCACGGTTTTCGTTCGCGACGATGCGATCAATCACCTCGACACCGCGCACGGAGCCGATACGGCACGGCGTGCATTTGCCGCAGGACTCGATGGCGCAAAACTCCATCGCGAAACGCGCTTGCTGCGCCATATTGACGCTGTCGTCGAATACAACGATACCGCCGTGGCCAATCAGTCCGCCCTGTCCCACAAACGCCTCGTAGTCGAGCGGCGTGTCGAGCAGATGGCCTGGAAAGTAGGCACCCAGTGGTCCGCCGACCTGCACCGCGCGTATCTCACGACCACTGTACGTACCCCCGCCCCAGTCTTCAATGAGTTCGCGCAAGGTCAGGCCGAAAGCCTTCTCCACCAGGCCTCCGCGCATTATGTTGCCCGCGAGCTGGAAGGCCAGCGTGCCTCTGGAACGCCCCGATCCAAGGGCGGCATAAGCGGCGCCGCCCTGCATCAGTATTTCCGGCACCGATGCCAGCGTAACCACGTTGTTGACGACCGTCGGTTTGCCGAACAGGCCTTCGATCGCCGGCAGCGGCGGCTTGTAGCGGATCAGGCCGGCGCGTCCTTCGAGACTTTCCAGCATGGCTGTCTCTTCGCCGCAGACGTACGAACCGGCGCCGAGGTGCAACTCGATGTCGAAATCGAAGCCGCTGCCCTCAATGTTCGGACCGAGCCAACCCGCTTCGCGGGCAATCGACAATGCCTTGCTGAAAATGTTTCTCGCCAGCGGATATTCCGAGCGCAGGTAGACATAGCCGTAATCCGCGTCGACCGCGAGCCCGGCGATCAGCATGCCTTCGATCAATGTGAACGGATCGCCTTCCATCAGCATGCGATCCGAAAACGTACCGCTGTCGCCTTCGTCCGCGTTGCAGGCGATGTACTTTTTTTCACCCGACGCGTCGGCAACGGTCTGCCACTTGATACCGGTGGGAAACCCGGCGCCGCCACGACCGCGCAATCCGGATTCCTTGATCTGCTCGCGTATCCCGGCCGGCCCCAGTGCGAACGCTTTTTGCAGGCCGGCGAAACCGCCCTGTGCCCGAAAGTCGTCAAGGGAAAGGGGGTCGATCAGGCCACAGCGTTTGAAAGTCCAGCGATCCTGCTTCGCGAGATACGGTATGTCGCGGGTCAGACCCTGGCAAAGCGGGTGATCCTTGCCGGCCAGCAAACCGGCGGCGAACAGGCTGTCGACGTCGTCGGGCGTTACCGGTCCATAGGCGATGCGCTTGCCGCCTGTTTCGACTTCGACCAGCGGCTCGAGCCAGCTCATGCCCCACGATCCATTGCGGACGAGTTCGAAATCGTCACTGCTGCCCTTGGCGCGCGCCAGAATTCTAGCCGCGACATCGTCGGCACCCATGGAAACCGCGGACGTTTCGCGCGGCACGAAAATTTTCACCGGTGCGGCCATTGCGATCAGTTCGCCACTGTTGCCAGCAGGCGGTCGAACTTGTCGGCGTCGACGCGGCCATGGACCTGGTCGCCGATCATGATCGCCGGGGAACAGGCGCAATTGCCGAGGCAGTACACAGCCTCGAGCGTAACGTCACCGTCCGCAGTTGTGCCATGCAGATCGATGCCGAGCTTACTTTTCGCATGCTCGGTCAGGGCGCGGCTGCCCATTGCCTGGCAGGACTCCGCCTGGCAGATGCGCACAATGCGTTTTCCGGGAGGCTCTGTACGAAAGTCGTGATAGAAACTGACGACGCCATGGACTTCCGCGCGTGACAGGTTGACTGCTTCTGCGATCTGACGAATGGCTTCTTCACTGATGTACGAATAGCGCTCGACGAACGCGTGCAGGATCTGCACCAGCATTTGCGGGCGAGCACCGAAACGCTCGATAATTTCTGCGGCGATTGTCTTGTCGTATCGAATGGTCATGACCTGCGCGCCCCGAGGCTCAATCTGTTAACCGATCGGCGCCTGCGTATATATTGAAGTTACCGCGGCGCAGGAAACCGATAAGTGTTATGTCGAATTCTTGCGCCAGTTGCACGGCGAGGCTCGATGGCGCGCCCACTGCCGCCAGTAACGGCAGACCGGCGACCAGTGCCTTTTGCAACAATTCGAAGCTTGCACGGCCCGACACCAGCAGCCCCAGTGCATGCGCGGGCAATTGTCCGTCCATCAACAACGCACCGATCACTTTATCGAGCGCATTGTGCCGTCCGACATCCTCCCTGACGAGTACGATCTCACCATCTGGCGAGAATACCGCCGCCGCATGCAGACCGCCTGTCTCTGAAAAAACCGCTTGTTGCTCGCGTAACTTGTCCGGCATCGATACCACGACACCGTGCGAAAAACTCGTACGAATCCGGCTCAATGATTGCAGGCCCGTAACGCGCAGTGCATCGAGAGACGCCTTGCCGCAAACGCCGCAGCTCGAGGTCGTGTAAAAGTGGCGTTCGAGGCGGCTTAAATCGATGTCGACATCGGCGGCGAGTTCAACGCGAATCACGTTGCGCAGGCCACTGTCTGGGTCCGGCGGGCCGGCATGGGTCACCGCGGCGATTTGCGAAGCGCTGGCGATGATCGACTCGGTGAAAAGAAAGCCGATCGCAAGTTCGGCATCGTCGCCCGGCGTGCGCATGGTGATTGAGATACTTTTCGCGGCAGAGCCCTCGGCGGTGGGCCAGCAGAGCTGGATTTCAAGCGGCTCTTCGACGGCGACGCTGTCGGCTTCATCGAAACGGCGCTCGCCCTGGACCCTGCTGACTTCAATAGCGAGGCTGCTGCCGGACATGATCCCTACCTGGCGAAACGGGACCGCACATTATATAGCAGGGGGGGTTCAGGCAGGCGCAGGGCGCGCTCCAACAGTCGGGTACGGGCGCGTATCGCGGGCGAGGTAAATTTTGGGCTAGCGCGACCCGGCGCTGCCGGCGCGCTGGGCGGGACGGCCGTTTGCCGTGACTCGTTTCGCGAGACCTCATCCAGCGGCCGGTGCCGGCGGCAGGAACTCGACCGGGTCCGGACCCGGATTAGCGGATCGCACTGTGTCGACTGTCCGCATTGGGCGGCGCGGGACGCCGTG
>JBGTHC010000048.1:0-24499 GCA_041746375.1 Woeseiaceae bacterium | reverse complement strand
AGGCGTTGCAGAAAATCGTGCGAGTGCAGCAGGTCGGGATTGGCGAGAAGCAGGATGAACGGCATCATCGCCAGGACCGACAGTGTTTGCAGGACGGCCGCGATGGCCGTGAGCGCAAGTATAGAGTTGAGGCGACGTTTTTCACGGGCAGTGAGCAGGGTCAGCACGCGTTTTAGATAATCGTACATTTCAGCCTGGATCGCCCGTGATACGGGCTGCTACAGGCGCAACCCGCACGGCTTCGAGTGCCCCTGCAGGTGTCCGTATCACGGGCGACAAACCGCACCCTTCACTCGTCCAAGCTCCATCCACCCAACAACCTCTACAACTCAAACTTCGCATCGTCGTCGTATGCCTGCGCTTCGCGCAATCCGGGAATACGCCTCGCTACCCGAAACGCGGCCCGCTTCATCACGGCACGCGGCCCGTCGAGCGATACGTTCGTGGTTGGCAATTTGAACCACTTGCGCAGATAGCGGTTCGATAAATAGGTCATGCGCTTTTTCATAGCCTGCGGCGTGTAATGTTCCGTCGTTAACGACACATTCACGCCGCTGACATTCTCCACCCGGTGCGGCCGATTCTGCGGCCAGGTGAGCATCTCTCCCGGGTGCAAGTTGTAGGCGGTAGCGTATTGATCGAATTCAGGTTGGTACGGCAGATCGTCGTCCGACTCACGGGTAAAAATCATCTCTACCCACCGGCGCGGTGCAAAACGATCTTCATCAGGGTAGACCCAGACCCGTTTCTCACCACGCAAGTGCCATAGCATGTTGAGCGGCGCATCGGCATGATAGTAAACCTTGGCGTTCGGCGAGGAGATCAGCAGGTTGGCACTGCGATAGACCGTCTTGAAGCCGGGTACCTTTCGTTCCAGTTCATCGTAGATGCTATTGACGAGTTGGTCATAGATCTCATGATTGGTCGTCATGTTAATGATGTTGAGCCAGAGTTTTCCAGCCTTGACCGCGTCCAGCAGTTGCGTTGCGGTGAGTTTGCCGCGGCTGCCATATTGGAAGTCGTCGAGTTTGTGATGGTCGTCCCCCATGCGGTAGACCAGCAACTCGTCGCGATCGTGCTGGTCGAAAAGTTCGATGAGCCTTTCGTCGGAGAACAGCCCGGTGTCCAGCAGGTTGTGGCGACAGCGGGCAATCTGGTCCAGAAGCGGTTGGTTGGTGGGCCAGTCGATGACGTTGTGGTCGCGCAAGTTGGTTCTCCGGGAGCAATAATCGACCGTGGTACAGGCACCTACCGGGTTGTCAGATCGCCCGTGATACGCGCCGCTGCAGCGCTTCGATAGCCCCTGCAGGAGCCCGTATCACCGGCGATGCCCGGCCTCCCCGAACCCATACCACTGCCGTTCATCCAATACCTACATACGTTTCCGCAAAACGTTCAAGCTGGCACCTAATCAGGCGATATTGACACCCCTCCTCCCCGTTTGGCATTGATCTCGTCTCACTTTTGTCCGAAATCTCGATCACGGTCATGCGGGCGATACCCCTGCACCCGTAATCCTTCTCGAGGCGCGCGAAGGTCTCCCCGTCAACTGCATCATCGACCCGCACAAAGACTGCCTCCAGTCCGTCCGCTGACCGCGTCAAAACCGGCACCTGCTGGCAGAACAGTGCGGCTTGCCGGTTGCCGGCTTTCGGTTTTATCAGAATCGAACCGGGGCTGAAGCCGTCCTCGATGACCGGCCCCCACCGTCTTTTGAACTGGAACGCGCCGTCATTAAGAAAGGCGCGCGTGCCGGTGAAATCAAACACATTGTAGCCGTTGTCAAACGCGTACTGAATGCCGAAATAGTACAACGCACTGATCGCCGCTTCCGGCTGCTGCCCGAGGTGCTGTTTCGGGATACCCATCCACAGCGAGAACATTATTTCTCTCTCCGGATAAATAATCCCGGCCGCTACAACCTCATCGCCACGGATGACGTTTAGTAACCGTCCTTTCATAGCCCGTTTAATGACGTGCCGCCTGGGAGCCACCACAGATTCTGCTGCATGCCGATAATTTACAAACGGGATGTAGATTTCATCGTAAAACTGTTCGATCGCTTTTCGCGAATTTAAAGTCGCGCATCGATATCCGTTACGCCGAATAAGCCGCAGGTCGTGCTTGCGAGCGGTTCGCCGGAAATTGCCCACGACCTCCTCCCATTCTCCCGGCATCTCAATGGCCATGTTGACCCAATCGGGCACGTCCAGGTAACCGCCCTTACGATTGAGCCGTGCGTTGTACGGCCAGCCAAGGTCCATAACAATGACATCGGCCGCGCCTGACATGCGGTCCATTTGCTTTCTGAAAGCCAGCAAGTTCGAAACCCTGCTTTCGACTTCGTGATGCACGTCGAACATCATCCTCAGCAGATAGGCATAGTTGAGGCGACGACCAACATAAAGCACCACGACTTGCTGCGTGCTACCCCTGAGCGTGCCCTGCAGCAGAGTCAGCGCACAGGGCATGGAAAATATTGCGTTGAATGCCTGCGGCAGATGCTGGCTATATAGTTTGACGAAGCGGTAAGCCTCGCCCGGCCAGTTGATGATCTTTGCAGCGACGCCCACCCTAATACCTCGGAAAAGGGTTTTTTCTGAAGCGGCCGAGAAACCGATCGACACGTTCAAACTGCCCGGCGCGTTTCAGGATGGACTTGACCTTGCGCTTGAAGACAAAGAAAGTGAAGAAAAACAGCATAAGCCGTGGCTGCCGCTGATAGATGTGAACATTCGTGGTCTCGTATACTGTCGATGTCCAGCGTAACTTGTTGGCAAGAAAGCTGCCCATGAATTCGTAACGCGAGACACCGCCCTCGAACAGGCTCTCCAGCTCGTAGGATTCGAGCACGGTACCCGGTGAGAAGCGGTCGAATGCACTGTCATGAGCAATCTTCAACGACTGGAACACGCCATCCCGGACGATTCCATACGTGCTGGCAATTGGCTTGCCGGCACATTCGAGAATTCTCATCTCGAACCCGTCATCGTTGCCGAATACTTGTGCCAGTCCTTTATGGAAAAAGTAGCTCGATTTGTCACTTGACAGGTCCAGTTGCTTGCTCACTTTCCAGCTTTTCGACTCAATCTCGCAATGCACGTCAATCGCCGCATCGAGCTCCGGCCAGGTTACGACACGACGTACATTGATCCCACCTTCCTCGGCCAACCGCCGTCGCAAACGGTTCACGTTGCCACGCAGCTTCTTCGACCGGCTCGTAAGGAACCTGGACCAGGTACCGTCAAGCTCGATATACGGACACACCGTTTCGGACTCCGCAATCAGGCAGCGCATATTTGCAAATTCCTGCCGCAGTATTTCTGTCGCAGCGCCAGGCAACTGCTCGTCAATATCCAGAATATCCCAGTCATCGCGATGCTTCCGCAGCCAACCTGTAAACGCCGGCAGGCAACGGCCGGTACTTTGACCAAAGATGAGCTTTGGTCGGCTCATGTCCATGGGCGACGTGATGAACATCAGTTTTCGCATCGTACGACCCAAGACAGGGAAGCGCTCCAGCATTAACGGCACCAGGCCGATTACCTCATCGCCATCGCGAATCACCAGTATTCGAAGATCGTTCCAGAACCCGTAATACTTCCACCATTGCCACAGGTAGTCGAATGACTGGAATACGTTGCTGTCGTTTGTCGAGCCGACCAGTTGGCCCCATTGCGCTCTCAACCCGAACCATTGCCGCGAGTCGGTAAGCACCGTAACGCTAATGCCTTTGCCGAAGGTCCATTGCGGCGTTGACAAGGGGCGCCGCTGCACGCCAATTTCGTGCATGCTCGACTCAACATCGATGCGCAGCAACTGGTATGGCGGTCGTCCTGGCTTTCTAATCTCCGCAGTAACTGTTTCGCCAAGACCGTAGTAACGAAAAAGCCGGGACAGACGGCGCCATTTTGCGAGCGATTCTGGCAGCACATGCGCTTCCAGAGGCATCCCCGGTGTGAATGCCTGCCATTGTGCATAGAGTTTCTGGAACAAGGGCCGCATATAGCTCTCGTAGCCCGGAAGCAGCGCGATCTCCTTCAGGTACAAAACCTCTTCCGCACGCACGTGAACAAAGCTCTGAGATTCCACATAGGCAAATACGTAGCCGACTATGCGCCTGTCATCGAATAGTCCGAAGCTCAGATTGCAGAGCATGTGCTCTTCCGTGTTGCGGAGTATTTGCCTTATTTCCGCACGCGACTCGGTAAGTTCACGAGCAAAGAGCCGCTTTTGCAGGCGTCGAATCAGGTGTGCATCTCGCGAGCCGAGCGGTCGGAAGTGAACGAGATTCGGCATTGGCTTGCGTTTTCCTGCGGACGTATGGCGCGAACTGGCGAAATGCCATTATTACAGGGCATGCCGTTGCTGATCAGCGACGCCGGTCAAGTAAAACGAAGCCACCGAATTATGACAATTGACGATCAGGAACGCGCTTTTCTGTACGCGATCGGCGACACATTTCTCGCAATCTGAAATGACTTGTTCGAATGTGAACCAGTGCACTTGAAACGTCGATGATTATCTGGCTCTATCGATCTCGACTGAAAAAGGCAAATCCGTTGAAAGGCGGAGACGCAAAGCCACCGATCTAAGGGACGTGAGTCCTATGACAGCGGGGTTGCCAGGAAACGAGAGTAATCAGCCCAGTATTTGCTCTCATGCCGCTTCAACGGCTTTCTTTGCAACAGCTCTTGCGTTTCGCGATGCGGATTTGCCTGCCAACAGGGAGTTGAGCAGGAATGTCTACTTGTCGAACCGCGGCGCGCTTCGCGCTTACATGGATGCTGTCACTGTCGTTGAGTGCCTGCTTGCTGGATTCAGGCGCTGGATGGAACGGCAGCACTGGCGAATCCACTTCCAGCACCGCTGTCAGCCTGGCGATCACAAGTCCAACCAGCGCGACGACCATGGATACGACAGACAGCACGGTCAGCCTTGCCGGCACCGCCGGCAGCAATTCGGGTATCGCGAAGGTTTCCTGGCGCAACGATCGCGGCGGACAGGGCGCAGCCAACGGTACGGATAACTGGCAAGCAACCAGCATCGCGCTGCAACTCGGCCAGAATTCGATTACGGTAACGGCCAAGGACACCAGCGGCGATACTCATAGCCGCAATATCGTCGTCAATCGCGAATCCGGAGAGTTGGGATCGGCAACGCTGTCCTGGGCGGCGCCGACCACACGAACAGACGGTTCTGCATTGACCAATCTGTCCGGTTACAAAATTTACTATGGCCGCATGTCCGGGACATACGATTACACCGTTGAAATCGCGAGCCCCGGAGTTCTGACCTACGTCGTCGAGGGACTTGTTTCAGGCGAATGGTATTTCGCTTTGTCTGCGTATGATTCCGACGATCTGGAAAGTAATCGCACCGACGAAGTGAGATGGAATATCAGCTAGCACTTCGGAACCTGTGAATACAACATCGCCGCAGACCCAGAACCCAACGGACAAGGAGCCCGTACCACGGGCGAGATCCAACTTCATTTCACATAACTTGAAACACCATCATTTTTGTGACAGCAGTCTCGAACCGGAATGAGAAACCGTTTGCATTGCTGTCGCCAGACCTCGAAAATTCATACTCAAGACAAAGGCAAACTCGTCGCAAGGCGAGGACGCAAAGCTACCGGTCCCGGAAACATCAAGTTCGGGATAGCGGGGTTGCCGGTTCCGGACCTGTCCGGTGCCGTAAGACACGGAAACTGATTCATTCTGCTTTTTGCGCAGCTTGAATACCCCACCGTTGCTTTGCGTCGCCTTTGTACCGTGCCGGGCATTTTTCCTGATGGTCGATGTCCGGATTATTTGAACTGAAAAAGGCAAACCCGTCGAAAGGCGGGGTCGCAAAGCCACCGGTCTAAGGGCTCAGGGTGCAATTACCAAGCCTACGATAGCGGGGCCGCCAATCGACGCGCTCGCGAAAGCGATATGATGAGTGCGGTACACACCGACCCTGGTGTGTGCACTGGCGGTGCCCCTGTGTGACCGAAAGCCTTGCGAACAATAAGGCGGAACGGTCACATGAATACATCAACCTTCCTCACTCGCAGTTCGTTTCTAATGATTGCGCTTGTTCTGCTCAGCGGTTGCAAAGTGCTCGACGACGACGTCCAAACTGATTTAACAGGCGACGTGACGGAAGGCACAGACAACGGTTCCGCGCCTGCTATCTGGGGCGAACCACAAACATCGGCCCTGGTGGGCACCAGCTACTCGTTCCAGCCCGACGCATCTGACAACGACGGTGATGTGCTCGAGTTCGTTATCGAGAACAAGCCGGCCTGGACTACGTTCGACAAGTCGAGCGGACTGTTGCAGGGAGTACCTGGCGATCAGCATATTGGCGAGTACGGCAACATCATTATTTCCGCAACGGATCAGAGCAGCGTGGTTTCGCTGCCCAGTTTCGAAATTATGGTCCATGCAGTCGCCAATCCAGATGATGTCAACGCGAGCAACGGCGATGACGGCGGTGCGAATTCACCGCCGACGATCGCGGGAACACCTAACAAGTTCGCTGTTGCCGGGAGCCAGTACGCCTTTCGGCCCGAAAGCAGCGATTCGGAAGGCGACTCGCTCAGCTTTTCGGTGGTCAATAAACCGGCTTGGGCAAACTTCAACACCACCAACGGACGGCTGGGCGGATATCCGTCCAGCAACGACATCGGTACCAGCAGACCGATCGAAATTTCGGTCACGGACGGCCAAAGTGTCGTAGCACTCCCGAAGTTCCGGATCGAGGTCGAAGGGACGGGCTCAGCATCCTTAACAATTGCCTGGAATGCGCCGACACAGAATGCCGACGGCTCTCCGTTGACTGACCTGGACGGCTATCGGATTCATTACGGCACATCACCCGGTGACTACAGCGACACAATCGAACTGAATTCACCGGGCGTGACGAGTTACGTGATTGAAAACCTTGCACCGGGTAGCTATTTCCTGGCGATGACGAGCGTCAACGCAGACAATCTGGAAAGTGACTACTCGGCAGAGATCAGTTTCGACCTCGGCACCTGAGCGTTTCGGGGCCGAGCCGCCCGACTCGGTCTCGCGTTCGGCTAACGCTCGTCGCCTTTCTGCGACAACTATTAATTTCTTTTTATTCAGGGACTTCTGCCAGTAGTTTGATGTCCGAATAGGTTGTTTGTCCCCAGACTCGCACAGTGGTTCGATTCCGATTCCAAGTCGTCTATGCGTCATTACGCCGCAAGCTGTTAATTGCAATAGACATACAAGAAACTGGCATGCGACTTGCTTTACAACGCGGCAACATCGTCTGGGCGCCACTTGGATGTGGCAATTGGAACCATGCTACTGGTTCGGGCGATGCATGCGTGCAAGTTTCTCTGAACGCTCGATGGCGCTCAGGCACGAACGTGCACTCCACATAGTCGCTTGGGGAAGTGAATCGTGAATCCACTCAAATACCGCGCTTAGCGGCGCAATCGCTCAGTCTGTTAAACGGCAAACCCTCCGAAAGGCGGGGACGCAAAACTACCGGTCTACGAGACGCGAGTCTTATGACAGCGGGGTTGCCACGCAAGCGGATGCACTCTTACGGCGAACCGAAGTTCTATGTCGCCGGTATTCGACGCAACTCCATTGATCTGGTGAAGACTGTGGTTCGCACCACAGGCTACTCGTGCGCGCTCGTTTTCCGGGTTTGTAAAGTAACCTGGAGTTGTATTGAGAATGAAGTTCCGCGCAATTGCGGCACACGCGTGCCCGATGTTATTAGTGCTGGCTTTGACTGCCTGCGGGGGTGGATCCGGCGCAGCGCCGTTCGAAGGAGACAAGGTTTCAACGACGTCATCCTTGAAACTGACGATTACGCAACCGACGTCGGGTGGCGAGATGGAGACATCGGATGAGTCCGTTACGGTAGCAGGCACTGCCAGCGGCAATGCTGGCGTCCTGTCAGTTGATTGGGCGAATGATCAGGGTGGGCAAGGGATTGCCAACGGTACCGAGTCCTGGACAACCGACAGCATCCCACTGGAGTTGGGTGAAAATTTAATTACCGTCACAGCGCAAGACGGCACGGGTGCCACGGCCGGCAGGACCATCTTGATCAAAAGGGAAACTGAGGGTACCGGGTCGGTTACCTTGTCGTGGGAAGCACCGACAAAGCGTGCGGACGGCACGCCCCTGACCAACCTTGCGGGCTATTACATCCATTACGGCCGGATGTCCGGTGTTTACGATTACGATATCAAGATCGATAACCCGGGCATAACCACGTACGTAGTAGAAAACCTTATCCCGGGAACCTGGTATTTCGTTCTCAGCTCCTACGACACCGATGGCGTCGAGAGCGATTACAGTGAAGAAATAGTAGTAGAGGTGATGTAGGAGCCCGCCCTGCGGGCGAATGCGGCAACGTCGGAAGGCTTCTCATTCGCGCGCATGGCGCGCTCCTACGGGGATACTTATTCGGCTGTGGGCAGGCGGATCGAGAAGGTGGTGCCCACTCCCACTTCCGACGTCACTTCCATTTGCCCGCCCAGCGCGCGCACGTACTCGCGTGCCTGGTAGGCACCGATACCCATGCTCTGCGAACCCTTGGTGCTATCGAACGGCCGGAACAGGCGCTCACGGATGAACTCCGGGCTCATGCCACAGCCGCTGTCGCCGATCGAAATATCCGCCACGCCATTGGCGAGGCCCGCCGCGACGGTGATACGCCCATCCTTGTCCGTCGCGTCCTGGGCGTTACGAATGAGGTGCTCAAACACGGTGGTCAGGCGCTCCGGGTCTGCCAGCACGGTGATCGTGCGGTTACCAAGATGTAACTCCGCCGCCGGCACGCGCGGCTGGCTGCGCTTCACCGCGCGACGAAGCGACTTGTGCAGGTCGGTTGCCTCACGCTCCGGCTCTTGCGAACCGGCGGATAGCTGCTCCATGAGCTTCTTCATGCGCGCCACCGAGTGGGCAATGGTCTCGATGGCGTCATCGACGAATTTCGGGTTGGAGCGAAAACGCTCGGCGTTCTTGACTACCAGCGACTGCTGCGCCACCAGGTTGTTGAGATCGTGCATCAGAAAGGCCGTGAGGCGGTTATAGGTGCCGAACTGACTGCTCTCGGCGAGGCGCCGGTCCGACTCCGCCTGTTTGATGTGTGTCGCCAGGTGGCGACCGACGGTGCGCAGCAGGTCATGGTCCTCGAAATTGAGGCTCGGAACGACTCGCGGCTTTTGCAAGACAATAAAGCCGAACAGGCGTTCGCCGAGCAGCAGGGGCACGATAAGCCACCTCTCGTCGGCAGCGGCAAACCACGGTTCGAGATCTACATCCTCGTAACGCGACGGGTGCAGCTTCATTTCCTCCAGGTCGATCACCCACTGCCGGTCGCGCAGGAAGCGCACCATGCTCGCGTGCGGGCCGACCGGCGTGGCGGCCTGAATGTCGCAATGCCAGAAGCCCATCGGCAGGTAGGCCTCCCCCTCCTGCTCCTGCAACCAGACCACACCGCCGGGGCTGTTGACGATCTGCGCCACTGCCCGAATCGAGGTCGCCGGCACGTTCTCGAGGCCGGACCCGGACAGCGTCGCGATGAAACGCAGCCACTCCTTGCGATAGTCGTACTTGTATTGCAGGAAGGTCTTCATGAGGAACACACGCACGCGCGCACGCGTCGACGGCGACACCATCAGGACGGCGACGGCGCCGATCGCAGCGACGAGAAACACGATCGCCCCCACCCTGCCCCACGACCCGCCGTAGGCCTCGACGTAGTAGTGCCCCATGACGGTCAGCACTACGTAGATGCCTATCGCGGTCAGGCCGAAGGTGTAAAAGACGATTTGTCGGGGTAGCTGCGTTTCCAAAGAAAAGTGAAACGTGCGCCATATACCGACGGCAAACGGCACGGCGAACAGGCCGCTGACGAAGCCGCGCGCCGCCCAGTATTCCGTTTCGGTGGACGCGCCGGCGATCGCCAACACGAACGACACGAGATCGAACACAAAAATGCCGGCCAGCGCCACGCAGAAATAATTCAGTCCGGAGCGCGAATCCACCGGCGCATTGCGGTAGATCTGCTCGGTGGCACTCAGGATCAGCGTGGTCAGCAGAAAACCACCGCCGACGATAGCGACAAGCGGCAGCGGATCGTCCGAGCGCAGTACGTACCAGGCGTACGGCAGGCCGGCGAAGATCACGACGATGATGCCGTAGCGTGAAGCGACTCGTTCGGCCAGCCGCGACGGATCGATGGCACGCAGGATCGTGAGCAGTGCGACGAGCCAGGCGACGTAGCGCAGCCATTCGAACAAAACGGTGATCAGCGGCGGCCGCAGGTAGCCGAGGCTTTGCAGTGCCAGGACGGCACCCCATACGATCGTCGCGCCGCAGGCCATCGCGAGCATCTGGGAATTGACGTTGTTCTTCCAGCGGCCGAGCAGGAGGGCCGTGACCATCGCGAAGAAGGTCATCGCGATGGCATAGCCGATGGCAGCGATTTCGTTGGTTTCCATAGGCCGTCAATCGTCCAGAGCGTCGGCAACATCTCGATTCTACGAGAAACAATGGGCTCGTGGTCACTGCTGTCACCCAAAGTTCAGGCGAATGCCAACAGGCCTTGAAGGTTGGTGGTTCAGGGTTGGCGGATCGCTGGACAACGAGTTTGAGCTTTGCGAAGCACACTTGTCGAATCGAGCCGGTGATATTCGACAGACGTTTCAAACCGCTGAATGGTCGCTAGCCGTCGGTCGCATCACCCTGTTCAACTCGGTTCCGGCTCGGCGCCTAATAAGCATTCGGTAATCAATCATGCCCACGGCGAGGTAGTAGACGCGATCGCCAACTGAGTCGTTCTTGGATTATGACAGTGTTCAAAGCCGGTTGGTGGCGCTACCTGCGAACCGAATCATCTGCTAAGCTGATTGTGCAGTTGGTCGTGGCAGATACTTATGCGAATATTAGTGACCGGTGCCAGTGGTTTCCTTGGCCGCCATTTCGTTCAACACGCAACGGCCGCGGGCCACCAGGTTGTGGCACTGCACCGAAAGTCATCAGGCGTCAAACCGGCGCCCACCCATCCCGATGGCGTCGTCGTGCGTCACGCCGACTTGCTCGTGCGAGATGCAATCTTTGAGGCGGTCGCCGATATTGATTGCGTGTGTCATCTGGCCGCTGCATTCACCGAAGCGCACGCAAGCAATGATTATTTCCATCGCGTAAACGTCGAAGGTACGGCCATCGTTATGGCCGCGGCGCACGCCGCTGGAGTTAAGCGCTTCGTGTTCTGCGGCACAGCCGGAATCTACGGTAAGAGAGTCTCCGGTGTGATCGACGAAACTCGACAGCCGCAGCCCTGGAATAGTTATGAGCGCAGCAAGGTTGCAGCCGAAGAGGAAGTGCGGCGTGGCGCGGAGTTGTACGGCATGGAGTACGTTATTTTGCGTCCAAGCCCCATTTACGGACCGGGCGACCAACGATTGGCCAAACTCTATCGGAACGCGGCTCGAGGTCGTTTTCCATTGTTCGGGCGCGGCGAAGGTAGACGTCACATGGTGTATGCGAGCGATCTCGCTGAAGCATTTCTGCGCGCATGTACTCGCCCGGCAGCTGCAAACCATGAAATGATTGTTGCTGGACCCGAAGCCGTGCCTCTGCGCGAGATACTGCAGACTCTGGCCGAGCTTTCGAAGCGGCGGAGCAGCGGTCCAAAGCTGCCCTTAAAGCCCATGGTCCTGCTCGCCGGTGTGACGGAAGATGTCTGCCGTTGGCTGAATGTAAGGGCGCCGCTCCACCGGCGTCGCATGGATTTCTACCTTAGCGATACCGAATACGACTGCGGTCACGCCGAGAAAGTACTCGCATGGAAGCCCAAAGTCTCTCTGCGCGAGGGGCTGCAAAGGACCTTGAGAACCGAACAAAATTCTACCGACACTTCTTCCGTTAAGACTCGCAGTTCCGCATTGTTGACCATCTTCATGGTCACCAGAGAAGTGCACGATTCCGCTCAAACCATCTGTATTTTTCTCTGAACTAAGGCCAAACGGCTGCGTCAGGCTACGCATACCGTCCTCCGGTAGCGCCCGTTGCTGACCGCACGTGTACAAAGCTAACGCCCAAACTCGAACACACAGAAGACTTCATTGATGTCGTTGTCAGTTCAGTACACAGATTTGCAGGCGAAACACGTATTCTGCTGGCTGGTCGCCATCGAATGCGGTTTCGCACTCGCGTTTGTTGTCATACATATATTGCTGCCGGGGTTGTCATGGGGACCGTTAGGGCCGCTTTTCGACCTTGATCGTGAAGTGTCGTTGCCGACCTGGTTTTCGGTCATTCAGCTGTGCGCCGTCAGTGCGTTGCTTTTCATCGCGGCAAAGAACAATCGACAAACGGAATATCTGTCCAATTCTGCCGTCATTATTGCAGGCATGATCTTCCTCTGGCTGTCGGCCGACGAAGGGGCTCAACTTCACGAAAGAATAGAATATATGGCGAGGTATTTCGGGCAGGATTGGATACTTTACGGTGGAAGATGGGGCGCTTTTATTGCAGTCTATTTGGTACTCGGACTCCTGGGCATGGCTCTCGGCGCAAAGCACCTGATTGCACTATGGCGTCATTTTAAGTCGGTCGCCAATATTGGTCTGCTAGGTGCAGCAGTGTACATCATTGGCGCCGCCGGATTCGAAATCATGAGTTTCCCGCTGCGTGACTCCAACGCAACCCTGACGCTAAAGTTAATCACGGTCGTGTTCGAAGAATTTCTTGAAATGTTGGGTATTACGATTATTCTCTATGCCACATTGATTCTCGCCGACCGCTTATCGATGACACGGGATGCGCAATCTGTGAAGTAAAAGCGGCCGCGAACTTAATATGTGCTTTTCCTTTCGTGGCGGTGTTGCCTACATCCTTTCGAGAAGCGCGAGAATTTCCCTCGTCTTGCCCTTCATCAAATCCGTATCGCCACGGCTTTCTACATTCAGACGAATAACCGGCTCGGTATTCGACGATCTCAAATTGAAACGCCATTTGTCGAACTCGATGCTGATGCCATCCGTCTCATCGATCCGGACGGCATCGGCCGCATATTCTTCGCGAATTTTTTCAATTGCCGTCACGGCGTCCGCCACCTTGCGATTGATCTCGCCGCTGGCCGGAAACTTCTCCATGCGTGCATCGACAAGCTGCGACAGGCGTTTGCCGCGTGTCGATACCAATTGCGCCACCAGCAACCACGGAATCATGCCGCTGTCGCAGTAAAAGAAGTCGCGAAAATAATGGTGCGCACTCATCTCGCCGCCGTACAGCCCGTCTTCCTTGCGCATTGTTTCCTTAATGAACGAATGGCCTGATTTGCTTTGAACGGGGCGTCCGCCGTACTGCTTGGCGATCTCGATCGTGTTCCAGGTCAGTCTCGGGTCGTACACGATCGCCCCGCCGGGGCTCGCTTCGAGCTGCGCCTGCGCGAGCAAGCCGACGATGTAATAGCCCTCGATGAAACGGCCGTTCTCATCATAGAAAAAGCAGCGATCGTAGTCGCCGTCCCACGCGATGCCAAAATCCGCATGGCTCTCGCGGATAGTGGCCATAGTCGTCGCGCGCGTTGCCTCGATCATAGGGTTCGGTACACCGTGCGGGAAGGTGCCGTCCGGGTCGTTCTGCATCTTGACGAACGTGAATGGCAGGCGCGGTTCGAGGCGGTCGAGCGTCAGTCCACCGCAGCCGTTGCCGGCATTGGTGACAATCTTTAATTTCGAAAGGCTGTCGAGATCGACAAACGACAGTAGGCGCTCGATGTAGCGGTCGTTGATATCGACGCTGCGTCGCGAGCCTGGCGTTTTTGCCTTGAAGCGTTTGTCGCGCTCGGCGAGTTTACGAATTTCCAGCAGCCCGGTATCGCCGCTGATCGGCTGCGCCTGTTGGCGCACGAGTTTGAGGCCGTTGTAATCGGCCGGGTTGTGGCTCGCCGTGACCATGATGCCGCCGTCAGCTTTCAGTTCTCCGGTGCCGAAGTAAACCATTTCGGTTCCGCCGAGACCGATGTCGATGACGTCGGCACCTGCTTCCTGCATACCAGTCGCGACCGCATCGGCAAATTCGTCGCTTGTGAGGCGCATGTCGCGGCCCAGCACCATCGTCTTCGCGCAGAGGAACTCGACCGTGGCATTACCTATGCGGTAAGCAATATCGACGTTGATCTGGTTGGGAATCTGCCCACGGATGTCGTAGGCCTTGAAGCTTTCGATGTTGAGAGGCATGGGTTTATTATTTTCCAGTTCGGTTGTATTCGGATTGGTCGATTATTGCCCATGATACGGGCAACTGTATTCGTACGAATCGAGCCCCTGTTGGAGCCCGCCTCGCGGGCGATACCACCGCTACGTATGCGTCCCCTTGCGCCCATAATTGTCCTCGAGCCGCACGATATCGTCTTCACCTAAATAATCGCCGCATTGCACTTCAATAATATGCACCGGCTGGGCGCCGGGATTCGCAATGCGATGTACGCAGCCGATCGGAATATATGTCGACTCATTCACCCCAAGGTCGAACACCTCCTCGTCGCGGGTGATGCGCGCGGTGCCCTGCACCACCACCCAATGCTCCGCCCGCTGCGCATGCTTTTGCAGCGACAAAACTGCCCCCGGATTGACGATCAGACGCTTGACCTGGAAACCGTCGTCGCCGTCGATGGCATCGTAGCTGCCCCAGGGACGAAACACCTGTCGGTGCAGCTTGACCTCTTCCCGGCCTCGCCGCTTGAGCTCCTCAACCAGCTCCTTGACCTCCTGCGCCCGCTCTTTCTGCACGACCAGAACGGTGTCCTTGTCCTCGACCACCACGAGGCTTTCCAGACCGACCGCAGTGACGAGCCGGCTGCCGGCGCTGATATAGCTGTCGCGGCAGTCGTGTAGTACGACGTCGCCAAGAAGCGTATTGCCATCCGCATCCTTCTCGCTCACCTCGTGGAGCGCGGCCCAGGAACCCACGTCACTCCAACCGGCCGCCAGTGGCACCATCGCGGCGCGCTCGGTTTTCTCCATGACAGCGTAGTCGATGGAATCCGACGGGCTGGCCCGGAACGCTTTCTCATCCGGGCGCACGAATTCGCCATCCACTTTTGCACCTTCGACCGCCTTGCGACAGGTGGCCACAATCGAAGGCGAGAACTTTTCGAGCTCTTCGAGGTAAGGATCTGCGCGAAATAGGAATATTCCGGCAGTCCAGAAGAAACGATTGGTCTCCAGGAGGTTTACGGCGGTCTGCTTGTCGGGCTTTTCGACGAACGACTGAATGGGCGCGGCAATCAGGCTTCGCGCATCGGATTCGATGTAGCCATACCCGGTATGGGCATACGACGGGACTACTCCAAAGGTAACTAACTTGCCCTCGCCCGCCGCAGACTCGCCGGCTTCGATGGCTTTGAGAAATGCCGCCTCGTCCTCGATTACGTGATCGGCCGGCATCACCAACAGCAAGGGTGCGTCGCCATCGCCCCGGTCCCTCAGCGCAAGCAGTGCGGCCAGCGCTACGGCAGGGGCGGTGTTTCGCCCCTCAGGTTCCAGAACGATGCTTGCGGGCCGGTCGATTCTGCGAAGCTGCTCGGCAACCAGGAAGCGGTGTGCGTCATTGCAAATGACCATCGTCTTCGACGCCAGATTGGACTTGCCGGCCAGCCGCTGCGCGGTCTGCTCCAGCATAGTACGCTCACCGGTCAGCGGCAGCAGCTGTTTGGGAAACAGGGCGCGCGAAGCGGGCCAGAGGCGCGTCCCGGCGCCGCCGGAAAGGATGACGGGTTGGATTACAGGCATCGATTGCTCCAGTTAAATCGCGTTCAAGTATACATCGGTGCATCAGGTGCACAGTTGCCGGTCAATGCGACGACATTCCTGTCTCGAACCATTAGTATTCGCGGCGTCCATAGATAGCAAACAGCGGGGATTCCATTGACAAAAGTTCACCTGATCAGCGCCGCGCGCCCAAATTTCATGAAGGTTGCGCCGCTTTATCACGCGCTCCAGTCCACCGACTGGTGCGATGTCCAGATCATCCACACAGGTCAGCATTACGATGTCAATATGTCGGACGTCTTTTTCCGCGATCTGGGACTGCCGAAGCCAGCCTATCATTTGGGGGTCGGCAGCGGATCGCACGCCGAACAAACCGGCGGTGTGATGATCGCCTACGAGAAAGTATGTCTTGCAGACCGGCCGGATTGGATTGTGGTAGTCGGTGACGTCAATTCCACAGTTGCCTGTTCGCTGGTTGGTACCAAGCTGTGGATACCAGTCGCCCATCTCGAAGCGGGCCTGCGCAGTCGTGATCGACAGATGCCGGAAGAGATAAATCGCCTGGTTACCGATGCCGTCGCTGACCTCCTCTGGACGCCGTCCGCCGATGCCAACGCAAACCTGAAAGCCGAAGGAGTGCCGAGTGAAAAGATCGACCTGATCGGCAACATCATGATCGACTCCTTCGAAATGATGCGGGAGCGAATCGAGGCGTCGACTGCACAGGAAATTCTGGGCCTCGAAGCTGGCAATTACGCGTTGGTAACCCTGCATAGACCATCCAATGTTGACCAGCCGGAAACGCTTCGGCCTATATCGGAGCAGCTAATTTCGGCGGCTCGGCAATTGCGGGTGGTATTTGTTGCGCATCCGCGAACGATTAAGAATTTAAAGCAATACGGCTTGTTTGCACAAATTACAGCTACCCCGAATTTTCAATTGCTGGAACCGTTGCCGTACATTGATTTCATGAATATCGCGACCGGCGCAAAGGTCGTGATTACTGATTCAGGCTGACTGCAGGAAGAAACTACGTACCTCAATATCCCTTGCCTTACTATGCGCGACAACACTGAGCGGCCGGTAACCATTACGCAAGGCACCAATCGGCTCGTGAATGCGGCAACCCTGGCGGAGTACCTGGCGAAGGCGCTGGCGGGCAATTGGCATCGCGGCGAGTGTCCGCCTCTGTGGGACGGCCAAGCTGCTGCACGTGCGGTGACGAGTCTCAAGGCAAGACTTTAGCCGACCTGGTCGGTTGCTCGGCGTTTTCGTGACTGCGGCTGCAGTGCGACGGAACGTCCGCGCCCGATTCCAAAATAGGCCAGGCCCATTGATTCCACCATATCCGGATCGTACAGGTTGCGGCCGTCGAAAATAACACCATCGGCAATCTGTTCCTTCAGTGTCTGAAAATCGGGGCTGCGGAACTCCTGCCACTCGGTGGCAATGGCCAGCGCATCCGCACCCTGCACCGCCTCAAGCGACGACTTGCACAGCGTCAGACCCGGAGAATCCGGATACAGCCGCCGTGTCTCTTCCATCGCTTCTGGGTCGTAGGCACGTACGGTGGCTCCCGCCTCCCACAGCGCCTCCATCAGCATCCGGCTCGGCGCATCGCGCATGTCGTCGGTCTTGGGCTTGAACGACAAACCCCACAGCGCGATGGTCTTGCCCTCAAGTTTTCCGTCATAGAAACCGGAAATGCGATCGAAAAGGCGGTGCTTTTGCCGGTTGTTGACGGCCTCAACAGAATTTAAAAGCTCGGCTTCATACCCCACTGCAGACGCTGAATGCGCCAGCGCGCGCACGTCTTTCGGGAAACAGGATCCGCCGTAGCCGACGCCGGGATAGATGAAGGAGTAACCGATGCGCGGGTCCGAGCCGATGCCGACCCGCACCTGTTCTATATCCGCGCCGAAGCGCTCGGCAATATTGGCGAGCTCATTCATAAAGCTGATTTTCGCGGCAAGCATGGCATTAGCCGCGTATTTCGTCAGCTCGGCCGAACGTATATCCATGCTGATGACACGGTCGTGATTGCGATTGAACGGCTCGTATAATGCGCGCAGGAGTTCCGTGGTGCGCGGGTTGTCGGTGCCGACAATAATGCGATCCGGCTTCATAAAGTCGTTGATCGCCGCGCCTTCCTTGAGAAATTCGGGGTTGGAGACGACGTCGAACTGATGAGCAATGCTTCGGGCATCCAGCGCCGCCTGGATAGTGGCCCGAACGCGATCGGCGGTGCCGACCGGCACCGTCGACTTGTCGACGACAATTCGATACTCGTTCATATGCTCGCCAATGGACTTCGCGACCGCCAGAACGTGCTTCAGATCCGCCGAGCCGTCCTCGTCCGGCGGCGTTCCGACGGCGATGAACTGGAAGAGTCCGTGGCCGACACCCCTGGCGACATCGGTCGTGAACTCAAGGCGGCCGGCCTCGCGATTGCGCTTGAGATAGGCGTCTAGCCCTGGCTCATAAATCGGTACCTCGCCGGCATTCAGCCGGTTGATCTTGTCTTCGTCGATGTCTACGCAGACGACCTGGTTGCCCACCTCGGCCATGCAGGCGCCGGTGACAAGGCCCACATAGCCGGAGCCGAAGATTGTCAATCGCATTGTTATGTTCCTGAAATTTATCGGAATGCAAGACGAATTATTGCACGGATTATGCCGGTTGTGACGTGATCCCGTTCTTGGTTCAGGTATGATCGATTGTGCTAGATCTCGTGCGGACTGGAGATGATGTGTATGAAGAACGAGTATACCGCCGTTGTAAAACAGGATGGCGAATGGTGGATCGGATGGATCGAGGAAATCCCGGGCGTGAATTGCCAGGAAAAATCCTATGAAGATCTGAAAGAAAGTCTGGAGGTGACGCTAAAGGAAGCGTTGGCATTCAATCGACACGATGCGTTGACCGCCGCTGGAGTCGGTTACAAGGAGGAAAAAATTGCGGTATGAAGCGAAGTGCGCTTCTCCGTTATCTGCGAAGTCAGGGCTGTGACATTGTAAGAGAGGGCGGTAAGCATTCCTGATGGCACAATCCCACGTTGAACAAGCGCTGCGCAATCCCAAGACATTCCGAAATCAGCGATATTCTGGCCAGAAAGATCTGCAAAGACCTTGGAGTGGAACCACGCAAGTAGCGACATGACGAAGCCGTACGGTATGTCCTGCCGCCGACTTCTCATTCCCCCCTGAAGGAGCCCGTATCACGGGCGAATAACTTAAAAAGCCCAACCGCGCCGCGCCGTGATATCGATCACCTTTTCCGGCTCAGCCTTCCAGCCCGGATCACCAGTTGGGCAGCCTTGAGGAGGCGCAAACCAGGTTGGTGGCCTGCAGGCCGAAACGTCTACTTGTGATGGCCTTAACATATTGGAAAATAAGCACTTGAATTTGCAATCCCGGGCAGTATACTGCCCGGAAATTCGGAGTCTCCGCAAATGCATTTCCGTCTTCGCAGGAACGTCGTCCAGCTGGTCCGCACCTCGTACGACCCGGCCACCAAGAAGCCGAAGGCGGTGGTTGTTGGCCGCATGTCGCTCAGGGATCCGGAGCTGTCGCCCGAGCTCAAGCGCCAGCTTACCGAGACCGAGATCGCAGAGGCCGAAGCATGGATCAAGGTGCAGCACCGGATGAATTCTCTCAAAGAGGAGTTCGCTGCGCTCACGTTGCCGGAGTCGATCTCACTGGCAAGTCGGTGGTTCTCCCGTAACGCAGACAGCCTGGCAGCGTCGACGGTCGTTCCGCAACTGCTGCCAGAGCTTCAGTCCCTGCGGATGATGCTTCGCAAGAAGGGCCTGTTAGGTTGACGTCGCGCCACCTTCCTGAATTTTTGTGCCCGAAATGATCCCACGTTCCCGTATGCAGATTCAGCGCGACGTCCTATACGCGCTGTTACTGCGCGAACTTTCGTCGCGCTTCGGCAAAAGTCGTGGTGGCTTCATCTGGGTACTGGTTGAACCAATCGCACATCTGCTCGTGCCGATCCTGATTTTCGGCTTCTTGCGAAACAGGCTAATGCCAGGCGTCGAGTACCCGGTATTCCTGGTTTACGGCTTCCTGCCGTTCCTGCTCTTTAAGGCAATCTGTTTGCAGATCGTCGACGGCGTGAATTCGGCACAGGGCCTACTGTCGTACCGCCAGGTTTTGCTCATGGACGTCTTCGTTGCCAAGGCGATGGCACATTGCGTCATTCAGGCAGTCGTCTTCGTCATTGTACTTACTGGGCTCGGCATGCTGGGCTTCGATGTGCTGCCCGGACGTCCGGTGGAGCTCGCCGGTATCCTGGCACTTACCGCTGTGCTGGCATTCGGACTCGGCGTCGTGTTCGCGGCCGTAACGAGTCTTATGCCGGATACGCGACCCGTGATTAAAGTCATGTTCATGCCGCTGTATTTTATTTCCGGCATCCTGTTCCCGGTGTCGCGATTCCCGGACGAATGGGTGCGCTGGTTGTCCGTGAACCCGGTGCTGCATCTCGTCGAGCTTACACGCACGATGGCAGTCGATGGATATCAGCCGATGAAATACATGAGCCTCACCTATCCGTTGGCACTTGCGCTCGGTGCGACTCTGATCGGACTCATGCTGTATCGGCTCCGTTATCTCACGAGAGTGACGCAGTGATCCGGCTCGACAACGTCACCAAGTCGTACATGACGCTGGGGGGACGCAAGGTCGTCTTCCGTAATCTGTCGCTCGATCTGCCGGAGGGCCGCAACATCGGCCTGATCGGCCGCAACGGCGCCGGCAAATCGACGCTCATGCGACTGTTGAGCGCCGTTGACCTGCCCGACTCCGGGAAAATCTCTACCGAGGGACGTGTCTCCTGGCCAGTAGGCCTGCGGGGGGGTATGCAGAAAAACCTCACTGGCCGGGACAACGTGAAATTCGTCTGCCGGATGCTGGGTCTGCGCCGACAACAGATGCAGGAAAAAATTCGCTACGTCGAAGAATTCGCGGAGATCGGCGATTACTTTGACCAGCCTGTCTCTACTTATTCATCAGGTATGCAGGCCCGCGTCGCATTCGGCACCAGCATGGCGTTCGATTTTGACTACTACCTGATCGACGAGGTGATGGCTGTCGGCGATGCGACGTTTAAGCGCAAGAGCCGCAAAGTGTTCGACGAGCGGCTGCAGCACTCACGGGTGATACTTGTTTCGCACAATATGAAGCTGATAAGCAGGATGTGCGACTTCATCGTCCACCTCGATCACGGCCAGGCAATGTGTTACGAGAACGTTCGCAAGGGCATCGCCGCGTATCAAAAGGCGGGAGGGGAACCTTGAAGCAGCTTCTCGCATGGTTAAGCCCTTTTAACCTTCGTCTCGCCGTTATCGTCGTGCCGTGGTCGTTGGCGGCGCTCTACCTCGGCGTATTCGCCGCGGACCGATACGCCTCCGAATCTGTCGTCGCCGTACGGCAGGAAGGGACCAGCCTCGCAGTACCGAGCGGCATCGATGCACTATCGGCCATGTTCGGGACGAGCGCCGCTTCGGGCGAGGACCAGTACATGCTACAAGCCCACATCCTGTCGAACGACATGTTGCGCCTGGTCGACACAAAGCTCGACTTGCGGCAGGCATACAGCAGCCCGAAAATCGATTTCATCTTCCGTATGGCGGAAGATGCGCCGCAGGAAGATTTTGTAGACTATTACAGGAGCCGCATCGAGGTGCTCGTCGACGATGCGTCTGGGCTGCTGATGATTCGCACACAGGGTTTCACGCCCGAGATAGCACAGGCCGTCAACCGGGAGGTCGTGGCCATCAGCGAACGCTTTATCAACGAAAGTTCGCACCGGCTCGCACGCGACCAGATGGCATTCGCCCAATCTGAACTTGAAGGTGCGCGGGCCCGGCTCGACGACGCCCGGGGCCGGCTGCTCGAGTTTCAAGAGCAGCACAGCATGCTCGACCCGTCCGCCCAGGCAGCGGCAAACACCGGGCTGACCGCGGAACTGCAGGCGATCCTCGCGCGCTACGAAGCCGAGCTAAAGGGAATGCAGGCGTATCTCACCGATGACGCTCCGCAAATCCAGGCGCTTGAGGCGCAGGTCGCCGGCCTTCGCCAGCAGCTCCAGGCCGAAGGCCTCAGGGGCGTTACAAATGAAGACGGTGTCAGCCTGAACGTGCTGGCCGGGAGATACCTCGAACTGGCGGCTGAACTTGAGTTTATGTCCGACGCGTATCGGGGCGCACTGATCGCTCTCGAAACCGCCCGTATCGAATCGACGCGCAAACTGAAAAGTCTCGTACTGGTGGAATCACCGGCACTGCCCGAGTCGGCAGAGTACCCGCGCCGGGTATACACGCTCGTGGCCCTGCTCATGGCGCTCCTGCTGATATATGGCATCGCGCGTCTGATTATGGCTACCATTGAGGATCATATGGAATGATGCTGCGTTCTCTTTTTTGCGTCGCTCGCCTGTTGCTCGCCAGCGCAGTCTGCCTGCTTGCGATGCAAGCAGGAATTGCGCAGGACTCGCAATCCGATCTGGCTTCAGTTCTCTCGCAGCGCCAGCAGGCGCAGCAGGCGATGCAGTCGATGGAGGACAGACAGAGCCAAGAGGTGCAACCGGTGCCGGAACTCGACAGCTCGGGCGAGTTGCGGACTGACCTGCCGCCCATGAGCGAAGGGACCGATGCCGCCGAGTTGCTCGGCACCGCATTCCGGCCGGGACTCGAGGCAATGTTCGGCGCGCAGCTCTTTCAACCCAGAGTATCGCAAGTCTACGGTGTCGGCTTCAACGAGGACTACGTGCTCGCCATCGGTGACCGCGTAACGATCCGGATGTGGGGAGCCTTTACATACCAGGATATCCAGATCGTCGACCCGCAGGGCAACCTGTTCCTGCCGAACGTCGGTCCGGTGAATGTTGCCGGGGTTAAGAACAGTGAATTGAACGGGGTACTGCGCTCAGCGGTGCGTGAGGTGTATCGCAGCAACGTGGAGACCTACGTGTCGCTTGAAGCGTCGCAACCGGTACGCGTTTTCGTGACTGGTTTCGTACGTGCGCCGGGCCAATATCCCGGTGTGGCGGCGGACTCGGTCCTGGGCTTCCTGCGGCGGGCTGGGGGCATCGATCCGGCGCGCGGCAGCTACATCGACGTCCGGCTCGTGCGCGGCGGCGAGGTTCGCGCCTCATTCGACCTTTACGACTTTCTCATCGAGGGGGAACTGCCGCCGGTGCAAATACAAGACGGTGACACCATCGTCGTCGGCGGCCGGCACAACGCCGTGCGAGTGACCGGAGACGTCTTCAACAGTTACGGTTTCGAATTCAAAGGTGAGCAGATCCACGCGGAGGACGTCCTGGAACTGGCCCGCCCGAAGCCAGGCGCGACCCATGTCAGCGTCGTGCATAAAGTCGGCACGCGCCAGTTCAGCGAATATCACGCAATCGATGAGCTTGGCAGCGTTTATCTCCGTTCCGGCGACCAGATGTCGGTGGTTTCCGACCAAACGATCGCCACGATTCTCGTTCGCGTGGACGGTGCGATCGACAGCTCCCGGGTGCTTACACTGCCGTACGGGTCGACAATCGACGACGCCCTGACGCAGATTCGAACCAAACCGGAGGCCACAGCCGAAGCCGTTCAGCTTTTCCGTGAATCGGTCGCAGAACGGCAGCGGGAGATGCTGCAACTATCGCTGCGCGTGCTCGAGGCCAATGCACTCACATCGCGCTCAATGACTTCCGAGGAAGCGGCACTGCGGGCCCGCGAAGCCCAGCAAATCACAAACTTCATCGACCGGGCACGTCAGGTCGAACCACGCGGTCAGGTGGTGCTTGCCGGACGCGAAAGTGTAAGCAATACACTGCTGGAGGACGGTGACGTACTTGTTATTCCGGAACGAAGCTCGATCATAATGGTCCACGGCGAAGTTACTCGGCCGAGCGCCATCGTTTACGACAGCAAATCGAGCGTCTCCGATTATGTTGAACTTGCGGGCGGCACGATCCAACGCCGACGCGATGCCCGTATTCTGCTTATCCGTCAGGACGGCACGGTGATTGAAAGCGATCGCGCCCGGCCGGAGCCAGGAGACGAGATTTTGGTGCTACCGACGGTAGGCGCAAGAAGCCTGGAAGTTGCGCGTGGCATTTCTGAGATCCTGTTCCAGATTGCGGTTGTGGCACGCGTCGCACTCGATCTTTGAACAACGCACGGCTCCCCTTAATTTCCGTAGGGCGCAAGAGCTTGGTCCGGATACCGATGGAAGCACAACGTGAATGATCATCAGGCGACTGGCGCCGGCTTTTCAATACCAACATTCAGTGAAGTCGAGCGCTTGCGCCGTCAACACCCCGGAAAATATCTGTGTCCAGTGTGCGGATGCTTGAAGGACCAATTCAAGAAGGGCGGTGTAGGCAAAGGACGGGCCAACGCGAAGTGCCCGGCGTGCGGCTCTCTCGAGAGGCACCGAATGCTCGTGATGTACCTCGCCAACTGCGTATGGCCGAACCTCAGTGCGGGTAAAAAGGATGTGCTGCATCTGGCACCTGAGAAATTCCTGGTCGAGCACCTCAAGCCGCGGCCCGATGTGAACTATATCTCGGGTGACTTGATGGCATCGGAATCAATGGCAAGGGTCGATCTGACGGAGCTTCAGTTCTGGGATGCCCAGTTCGATTTGATCATCTGCTCACACGTGCTCGAGCATATACCAGACGATCTTAAGGCGATGACTGAAATGCATCGCGTGTTGAAGC
>JBGTHC010000047.1:0-44672 GCA_041746375.1 Woeseiaceae bacterium | reverse complement strand
GACACGTTTCTTTGCGAACGTCTGCGGATCGACCATCGATGACTATGCCGAAGTGACACGGCGTTTCGACGATTCGGCGATCGATGCCATCGAGATCAATATCTCCTGCCCTAACATCAAGGAAGGCGGTGTGTCGTTCGGTAACTATCCCGATATGTCTGCCCGAGTGGTGGAGGCTTGCCGCAAGGCCACACGCAAACCAATTATTGCCAAACTATCACCGAACCAGACCGACATCCGAGCCAATGCGCGTCGCTGCATCGAGGCAGGTGCGGATGCACTCGCGGTCATCAACACCATCACCGGCATGGCGATCGACATCGAAAAGCGACGACCGATCATCGGCAACGTGCAAGGTGGCCTGTCCGGACCGGCGATCAAGCCGATCGCGCTGTTGAAAGTGCGGCAGGTATACGAAGTCGCAGGTCCGCAGAACATCCCGATCATTGGCCAGGGCGGCATCACGAGCCCTCACGACGCGCTGGAGTTTCTCATTGCCGGCGCAACCACTGTAGGAATCGGCACAGCACTATTTTACGAACCACTCATCTGTAAGAAGATCAACGACGGCATTGCCGGGTATCTCGCACGACACGGCATCGCCACGCTCCAGGATCTTGTGGGGTCGCTGCAATGAAGAAACTGGCAGGTTTTCTGGTCGCGCTGGTGGCCATCGAGCATCTCGGCTTTCTCGTTCTCGAAATGTTGCTCTGGGCGACGCCGACCGGCATGCGGGTATTCGGCATGACTCCCGAATTCGCCGAGCAATCGGCCGCGCTTGCGGCAAATCAGGGCTTGTACAACGGCTTTCTCGCTGCCGGTTTGCTCTGGAGCCTGGTGAGAAAGCATGACGCGTTTGCTATCAAGCTGTTCTTTCTCTCCTGCGTCATTGTCGCGGGCATTTTCGGCGCTATCACGGTGAAGAGTTCTATCTTTTTCGTGCAGGCAGTGCCCGCGTTGCTTGCACTGATGTTTGTCATTGCCGCCCGCAAGTGAACCTGCGCTGATGCGTGCGCGCCGTTAACCGTTGCGCAATTCCGCCCGGCACGCTGCTGGCTGAGTATCAGCAGACCGGTGCTTATGCCGATTGCTATACGACGGATATTCAGGCGTCTGTAACGCATGCCGGGTTTGTCACGGCGTTTTACACAACCCCGGTTTTCAAGGTTGAACGATTTCTCCTGAAGTGGGCGGCAGCAAAACCATCGACCGACGAAGAAGCCGGCGAACTGGCAACCGGCATTATCGATTCGTTCGCCGCATGGCAGGTTGAACAACGCAGTGAGAACCAGGTGCTGCTGACTGACTGTACGGGCAATACCCGCTCGTGGCTCATGGTCGTGCCTGTCTCGTGCGACAAGACCAGCGGCAGCCGCCTGTATTTCGGCTCGGCAGTCGTTCCGAAGGTCGATTCAAAAACCGGCGAACGGTCGCTCGGCTTCGTATTTCGCGCACTTCTCGGTTTTCACAGGATTTACTCTGTCGTGCTCCTGTACGCCGCGAGGTCAAGCCTGGAGAAATGCCAGCCTCAGCGACCATGCTAGACTGCTGACCACTTTTCGCACGGAGGCCCGGCATGCCGGATCGTATTCGCTTCCTTCTGAATCGACTTGGCGAGAGACTCTGGGTCAAGCCGTTCGTCATGTGCATCCTGTCGGTGGCGGGCGTGTTTCTTGCGCAAGCAACGGACCGTATGTCACTGGCCGACAAGTGGCCGACCGTGACGCTCGACTCGGTCGAGACCCTGCTCACGACAATGTCTGCCAGCATGCTGGTGATTGCCACTTTTTCTGTTGCGTCAATGGTTTCTGCGTATTCGTCTGCAAGCAACATGGCCACACCGCGAACCTTTACGCTGGTTGTCGCCGATGACGTTTCGCAGAACGCCCTCTCGACGTTCATTGGCGCTTTCATCTTCAGCATCGTTGCGTTGGTAACGCTAAAGAACAGTTACTTCGGCGATGCCGGCCGGTTTACTCTTTTTGTACTGACCTTGCTTGCGTTCGCCATCGTCATTGGCATGTTTGTCCGCTGGGTAGATCGCATCGCACGATTGGGACGAGTCGGCTCGACTATCGATAAGGTTGAGAGCGCTGCGGAAAAAGCGCTGCGACGGCGGCGTTCTGCGCCAACCCTGGGCGCTCGTCCCGTAAATGACAGCTTCCACGATGGAGAAGCACTCTATAGCAGCTCGATCGGCTACGTACAGCACATCAATGTCGAAAAACTTCAGTCCTGTGCCAAGCGTGCAAAGCTGCGCATCCGGATCGCCGCACTGCCGGGCACGTTCGCTGCGCCGGGCCGGCCGCTGGCTCATCTTTTCGCGGATTCGGGAGAGGTGGATACATCACAGCACAAGCTGATCGAGAAAGCGTTCCTCGTCGGCGACGAACGTATTTTCGACAATGATCCGCGTTTCGGACTGATCGTTCTCTCGGAGGTCGCCAGCCGCGCGCTGTCGCCTGGCGTCAATGATCCGGGTACGGCCATCGATATTATCGGCAGGCTGGTGCGGCTGTTTGCGCTGTGGGTCGAACCGTTCGCGGGAGAGAAATCCGAGTCATCCGACCACGACCGGGTAGAAGCGCCTGAAACCTCCCTTGAGGATATGTTCGACGACGCATTCCCGCCAATTGCGCGCGATGGGGCCGACAGCATCGAAGTAGTGGTGCGCATGATGAAAGCGCTGCACTCGCTGTCATGCGTCGGTCACGCAGAAATGCGCGAGTTGGCAATACAGCACGCGCGACTCGCTCTGGCGCGTGCGGAGATCGCGCTGGACCTGCAGCAGGACCGTGAGGTAGCACGCAAAGCGGCCGCCTTCGCAATTTCAGGCCGGTAACAGCGGACCGTGCTCGGCTTTCGCCGCGTTCAATTGTTACGCCAGCGGTCCAGCCACGAAAGTACCGGCCGCGCGCTGAAGCCGTGCAGCACAATGGATATCACCACGACCAGCGACACGACACGCCATAAGGCCGCGGCCTCGATAAATTCCGCGTGGTTGAGTGCGAACGCAAGATAGTAGAAAGAACCGATGCCACGCACGCCAAACAACGCAATAGCCCAGCGGTCACGATTCTCAATTCCGCTGCCGAAGAGCGCGACGAAGCCAGCCAGCGGCCGCACCAGCAGCACAAAGACAAGCGCGAATGCGACCTCGCGCCACGTCAGGTCGACGAGGATACCGCTGGCGATCGACCCGCCGAACATGATCAGCAACACCGCGATCAACACCCGCTCTGACTGCTCGGCGAACGAAGCCAGATGCTCGTGGTAAGCGTGGTCATACTCGTACTGGCGCACCACCACCGCGGCCACGAACACGGCAAGAAAGCCATAAGCGTGGCACAGCTCGGCAATACCGTAGACGGTCAGCGTAATCGCCAGTGCGGTCAGCCCATCGCTGGTGGCCGACAGAGAGGTGTCGTGCTCACCGCGAAATATCATGCGCATCAGCGCATACCCCACCAGCCAGCCGATGGCGACGCCGCCGACGACACGCCATAGCAGGTCGAGTGTCAGCCAGTGCATCCAGTCCATCGGTTCTGCGAAGGTGGCCGATGCGAGCGCGACTGCCAACCAGACAAACGGAAAGGCCAGTCCGTCGTTGAGTCCGGCCTCGGAGGTCAACGCGAAACGCACCGGATCTTCACCACCCTTGCCCGGCGCATGCACTTGCACGTCAGCCGCCAGTACCGGATCGGTAGGCGCGAGAACTGCACCGATCAATGCAGCGGCGGCGAACCCGTAGCCCAAAAGGTGATGGCCCAGCAGGAATCCGGCCAGTACGGTGAGCGGCATGGTTATTGCCAGCAGCCGCCAGGTAAGGCGCCAGCTACGCCATGAAAACCGGGTATCGATACGCAAGCCCGCGCCCACCAGGGCCACCAGCACTGCGAGTTCGGTCAGGTATTCGGCGAGCACGGAATAGCGCAATGGATCGGCGCGGGCGAGCGGTAACGGCAGCGGCACCAGGTACAGCGCGATGCCGGCAGCAACGAATGCCATCGGAAAGGTTACTTTTTGTCGCTTCAGCAGGTGCGGCAGCCACGCAGCGGCCAGCAACACCAGGCCGAACAGCAACAGCGCCAGCTTGTAGGGATCCATGCCCGCTCCTCGGGTTATCGCTTCGGGTATGCTGCCTCAGAACGGCGCTTTCGTCCCCCTTTAGTGCGGCGCCCCGCGGTTGCGGTGTATCAATCCAGCTTTAACGCCCGCATTTTGCGCGTCAGCGTATTGCGTCCGCAGCCGAGCAGCCTGGCCGCTTCCTGCCGATGGCCGCCGGCCTTCTTGATCGCAGCGCGAATGAGTGTGCGCTCGACCGCCGGCACGACAATATCGAGCAACGGTGCCGGGTTGTCAGCGGCAAGCGCCTGTTCGGCCCAGTGTTCCAGGCTACCCATCCATTCCTGCATGGCGCCACCGGGTGCAGTCGATTTCCCGCCCAGGTCTTCGCCGATGTCGAGTGCCGTAATGACGCCGCCCGGGGCGGTGACGGTCAGGCGCCGTGCGGCATTAACCAGTTGCCGGACATTTCCGGGCCAGTCGTAGGCTTGCAGAATTTCCAGCGCTTCGCTGTTGAGGGACTTTGGCGGGGCTTCGAGTTCACGGCCCGCTTCTGCCAGATAGTGTCGCAACAGCAGCGGTATGTCCTGGCGGCGGTGACGCAAGGGCGGCGTGTTGATGCGCATGACGTTCAGGCGATGAAACAGGTCTTCACGAAAGCTTCCGTCAATAACCGCCCTGGCGAGATCCTGGTTGGTCGCCGCAATCACGCGCACGTCGACCTTGATCGAGGTCTGACCGCCAACGCGGTAGAACTCGCTTTCCGCCAGCACGCGCAGCAACCGCGTTTGCAGCGCCGGCGACATGTCGCCGATCTCATCGAGAAACAGGGTTCCGCCGTCCGCCTGTTCGAAGCGACCGACGCGCCGCGCATCCGCGCCGGTGAATGCGCCGCGTTCGTGACCGAACAGTTCGGACTCCAGCAATTCGGAGGCGATGGCAGAGGTGTTGAGTGCCACGAACGGCTTGCCTGCGCGTGGGCTGTGTTCGTGCAAGGCGCGTGCGACCAACTCCTTGCCGGTACCGGATTCACCCGTAATAAGCACCGTCATGCTGGAGCGCGCAAGGCGGCCGATCGAACGAAACACCTCCTGCATGGCGGGTGCCTTGCCAATAAGAGACGGGATGCCGCCGGGTGCATCGACCATGCCGGCCGAAATGCCGCGGCAGTTTTGTCGTGCCGCTTTACTTACCAGCGCCACAACTTCATCGAGATCGAACGGCTTCGGCAGGTATTCGAAAGCACCGCCCTGGTAAGCAGCCACTGCGTTGTCGAGATCGGAGTGCGCTGTCATGACGATGACCGGCAAGTCCGGGTAATGCCGGCTTAATCGCTCGAGCAAGGCGATGCCGGAAAGGCCCGGCATCCGTACGTCGGTAATCAGCACGTGCGGCTGGCTGTGCTCCATCGCTTCCAGCAGGTGCTCAGCACGCTCGAAACTGCGCGGCGTAAACTCCGCCTGTTTGAGAGCTTTCTCCAGCACCCAGCGTACCGACTGGTCGTCATCGACAATCCAGACCTGCACGTCAGTGGCGCCCATTGCCGTTCCCGCCGTTGGTCGCCAGCGGAATGCGCACGAAGAACACGGTTTTGCCCGGTCGGCTTTCGAATTCGATCAGCCCGCCGTGACGGCTGACGAGATCCTGCGCCACCGAGAGCCCGAGTCCGGTGCCATCCGGACGTCCGGTTACCAGAGGATAGAAAATTGAATCCTGCAGCCCCGGCGCTATCCCCGGGCCGTCGTCTTCGATCTCGATGCTGGCGACAGCGCCGTAGCGCACTTCACCAATGGTGAAATTCGTCAACGCGCGACTTCGCGCCACAATGTTGCCCTGGCCACCGAGCGCCGTCAGCGCATTCCGTAAGAGGTTGAGGATTGCCTGCACCAGCTGGTCGCGGTCGAGATCGATCAGCGGCAGTCCGGGATCGTACTCGCGGTGAATGGTGATCGCCGGCCCTGCTTCAGGCTGGACCAGTTTCAATACGTATTCGATGATCTCGTGCACGTTGACCGGTTGCTTGTTGGGCGGGCCAGCGGGTCCCAGCAACGTGTCGACGAGTGCGGCGAGACGATCCGCTTCGCTGATGATCACGCTGGTGTATTCGCGCAGCTCGTCACTTTGCAGTTGCCGCGCGAGAAGTTGTGCGGCACCTCGCAAACCGCCGAGCGGATTCTTTATTTCGTGCGCGAGCTGCCGGATCATCTGCCGGCCCGCGCCGTGTTGCATGATCAGCGCATTTTCGCGACTAATGCGATAGCGACGCGTGATATCTGTCAACTCGACCAGCAGACGATTGTGATCCTCGCTGTTCTGCATCAGCGATATGCGACAGTCGATGAGCCGCTCTGACGTATGCACATCAGTCGGCGCAAGGCGTAGCTCGTTGGCGTAAGTAACGCCGGTCGCGAGTACGCGATTCAGGATGTCCGCAAGGACCGTGTCGTCCTTCACGAGGGAGAGCAAGGGTCGCCCGCCGGCCCGATGCCGGCTGATGCCCAGCAGGTCTTCACCGGCCGGGTTCATCGTGATGATGCGGAGATTGCGATCGATAACGATCGCCGCGGTAAGAAGAGTATCGAGAATGTCGTCAGCGAACCCGCCAGGGTCGGACGACGAGGCGCCACCGCGCCCGGAGCCTGTCAGTTGCCCGGAGCGCCGGGTCGATTCAGCACCGTGGTCTGCTGCACGTAGAAGCGATTCGTCTCGCTGCGAATCTTCAGCTCGCCGTTCGCATCCACGACTTCCGCCTGGATGTTGTGCACCCCGCGAAACACTTCCTCGAGCTGGAATTGCAATCCACCCACTTCCTGCAACTCGCCGTCGAAATAAACGCGTACCTGGTGACCCGGCTGCAATGACGGCTGCAGGTCGAGCGTAACGCTCAAAGTACCGCCTATATTCCACAGCGTTTCTTCCGCAGCCGGAGAACTGACAGTGAGGCTTTCATAGCCGGTTGCGTTGTCTGCCTCTTCGTCATTGTCGGCTTTCCGGTCCGGAGAGGGTGCGACACTCCGCAGGCGCGTGCCGGGCGCCGGCGCACTTTCGAGTTGCACCTGTTCAGCGCCGGGCTGGGGGCGATCCGAATAATGCACGACACCGTCGGCATCGACCCAGCGATAGGCTTCTTCTGCAGGCAGCGCGTTGGCGGCCAGCAGCAGGGAGCACCCGAGAAATAAGGTTTTTCGCATGCGGTTAGCATAGCAGCGGTTATCGGTTCCGGGCCAGCAGCATCGATTGAAACGGCGCCAGCATTGCACTTGCAAGCGCCGTTCCTGCCGGTTATGTCACCCGGCAGCGGCCGGGGCCGCGCCCGGGGCCGTGCGCCCCGGCCATATCGCCGGGCGCGCATCCTGCACTTACAGGCTGTAGTACATGTCGAACTCTACCGGATGGGTGGTCATCCTGAGGCGCGTTACGTTTTGCATCTTGACGTCGATGTAGGCGTCGATCAGGTCATCGGTGAACACGTCGCCCGCTTTGAGGAACGCACGGTCGGCACTGGCAGCCAGCAACGCTTCTTCCAGTGAGAACGCCACGTGGTCAAGATTCTTTTCCTCTTCCGGCGGCAGGTCGTAAAGGTCCTTGTCCATCGCATCACCCGGATGAATCTTGTTCTGGATGCCGTCGAGACCCGCCATCATCAGTGCGGCGAAAGCCAGGTACGGATTGGCCATCGAATCGGGGAAACGCACTTCGATGCGACGTCCTTTCGGATTGGCCATGTACGGTATGCGGATCGACGCCGAGCGATTGCGCGCGGAGTAAGCAAGAATGGTCGGCGCCTCGAAGCCCGGCACCAGGCGCTTGTAGCTGTTGGTCGACGGATTGGTGAACGCATTCAGCGCGCGTGCGTGCTTGATGATGCCGCCGATGTAGAAAAGCGCGATGTCGGACAGTCCACCATAGCCGTCCCCGGAGAACAGGTTCTTGCCGCCCTTGAACAGCGACTGGTGCACGTGCATGCCGTTGCCGTTGTCGTTGACCAGCGGCTTCGGCATAAAGGTCGCCGTTTTGCCGAAGCTGTGCGCCACGTTGTGCACGACGTATTTCAGTACCTGAACTTCGTCCGCCTTGCGCACCAGCGTATTGAACCGCACACCGATCTCGCACTGCCCGGCAGTGGCTACCTCGTGATGATGCACTTCGGTTTCGAGACCCATTTCCTCGAGTGCAAGGCACATCGCCGACCGAATGTCGTGCAGCGAATCGACCGGCGGTACCGGAAAATAACCGCCCTTCACCGTTGGACGGTGGCCGGTATTCATGTCTTCATAACTGCGGCTGGTATTCCAGGCGCCTTCTTTCGAATCGATTGAGTAGAACGCACCGTTCATGGTGTCGTCCCAACGCACGTCGTCGAACACGAAAAATTCGTTCTCGGGTCCGAAGTAGGCTTCATCCGCTATGCCGGTCGACTTCAGGTACGCCTCGGCACGCTGGGCCAGCGAACGCGGGCAACGGTCATAGCCCTGCATAGTCGAGGGCTCCACCACGTCGCAGCGCAGAATGAGCGTCTCTTCCTCCGAGAACAGATCGATGACGGCGGTTGCCGCATCGGGCATCAGGATCATGTCGGACTCGTTGATGCCCTTCCAGCCGGCAATGGACGAGCCGTCGAACATCTTACCTTCCTCGAACAACTCTTCGTCGGCAACGCGGGCCGGCACGGTGAGATGTTGTTCCTTGCCTTTGGTATCCGTAAATCGCAAATCGACGAATTTGACTTCCTTTTCCTCAATCAGGCCAATTACCTCAGCAGCGGTCATGAACGTTTCCTCATAGTTGATTTAATCCAGGGCGAGACCGGCATATAAGCCGCACCCCGCCTCATGGCTTCGTCATGATGCACGAACCATGCCACGGACCGGATCTCGATAAGATATTGATAATAATAGGGTTTCAGCGTCGGCCGGCAAAGCGTATGCACCAACTTAGTGCATCCTGCGAGGCAGTGGCACCATAATAGTGCAAAGCTCGTTGATGCGCACCATTTAGGGATGCGCCGGGCGGCAGGCTGCCCGGCTACCACAGGCGCGCTATACTGCGGCGCCTCCAATAGTCCGCGAAATCATTGATGGTCAAGGAAAACCCGCCTGTTTGCCGTAATTTCCAGGAGCTCATTCTGACTTTGCAGCAATTCTGGGCCGAGCAAGGCTGCGTGATCGCGCAGCCCTACGACATGGAAATGGGTGCGGGCACGGTCCATCCGGCGACCTTCCTGCGCGCGGTGGGCCCGGAGCCGTGGAGCGCTGCCTATGTTCAGCCCTGCCGGCGGCCGACCGACGGGCGTTATGGCGACAACCCGTTTCGCTTGCAGCACTACTATCAGTATCAGGTGGTGATCAAGCCATCGCCGGAGGATATCCAGCAGCGCTACCTGCGGTCGCTGGTTGCCATCGGTATCGACCCGCTGGTGCATGACATCCGTTTCGTCGAGGACAACTGGGAGTCGCCGACGCTTGGCGCGTGGGGTCTTGGCTGGGAAGTGTGGCTGAACGGCATGGAGGTCACGCAATTCACCTATTTCCAGCAAGTCGGTGGACTCGAGTGCCGGCCGGTGACGGGCGAGATTACCTACGGGCTCGAACGTCTCGCCATGTACCTGCAGAATGTCGAAAGCATTTTTGACATCACCTGGACGGACGGCCCGCTCGGTCGCATCACCTACCGCGACGTCTATCATCAGAACGAGGTGGAGCAGTCGCGCTACAACTTCGAGCATGCCGACATCGATGCGCTGTTCGGATCATTCGATCGCGCCGAACACGAATGCCAGCGGCTCATCGAGGCGAAACTGGCGTTGCCTGCCTATGAGCAGATGCTCACGGCGTCGCACACGTTCAATCTGCTGGATGCGCGGCAGGCGATTTCAGTAAGCGAGCGGCAGCGCTTCATCCTTCGCGTACGCAAAATGTCGCGGGCAATTGCGGAAGCTTATTTCGCCAGTCGCGAAGCGTTGGGGTTTCCGATGCTCGCGACCGTCAAGCCGAAGCAGGCGGGCTGACGCATGGCCAACGTTGACGCCGCTGATTTTCTGGTCGAGATCGGCACCGAGGAACTGCCCCCGAAGTCCCTGCGCGATTTGTCGACTGCATTCGCCGCCAACCTCGCGTCTGAACTGGGTCGACAGCAACTTGAGCATGGCGACGTGTCGGCCTTTGCCAGTCCGCGACGCCTGGCCGTGCTGGTGCGCGGACTTGCGCGAGCACAAGCGGAGCGGGAGACGGAACTGCGCGGACCGCCGGTTGCGGTAGCCTTCGACAAAAGCGGCAAACCAACCGAGGCTGCACGTGCGTTCGCCAAAAAGTGCGGTGTGCCGTTGACGGAAGTGGGCCGCTCGAAAACTGCCAAGGGCGAATGGTTATCGTGTCGGTTGCAGGAAGTCGGACAGAGCGCCGCCGAGCTGGTCCCGGCGCTCGTGCAGCAGGCGCTTGACAAGCTGCCGGTGCAACGTCGCATGCGCTGGGGCGATCACGATTTCGAGTTTGTCAGGCCGGTGCACTGGGCGCTTATGCTGCACGGGAATTCGCATCTGGCCGGTCGGGTTGCCGGCGTCGCGGCAGGCGGGATTACCTACGGCCATCGTTTTCTCGCCCCGGCTGCAATCAACGTTCCTACACCCGGCGAGTACGTCGCACTGCTCGAGAACGAGGGGTACGTGCTGGCGGATTTTGCGTTGCGGCGCCGGCACATCGAAGACAGCGTGCGACAAGCGGCAGCCGCGGCAGGCGGGACTCCCGTCGGCGGCGATGCACTGTACGACGAAGTCACGGCGCTGACGGAATGGCCGGTCGCCTTGACCGGGACCTTCGACCTCGTTTATCTCGAACTGCCGCAGGAAGTGATCATTGCCACACTGACCGGCCATCAGCGCTATTTTCCGATCGCCGATGCCAGAGGCAAGTTACTCAATCGCTTCGTCGTAGTGGCCAACCTCGTCAGTCGTGATCCGGACAAGGTTCGTGACGGCAACGAGCGAGTGATTCGCCCGCGACTCGCGGACGCGGCTTTTTTCTGGCAGCAGGACCAGCGGGTAAGCCTCGATGAGCGCCAGTCTGCGCTCAAAGACGTTATCTATCAGCAAGGTCTCGGCAGCGTGGACGATCGCAGCCAGCGCGTTGCCTCTCTTGCAATGCACCTCGCCGAACAACTGTCCTGTCCATCGCCGGCCGTCGAACGCGCCGCCCGACTGGCGAAATGCGACTTGCTGACCGGCATGGTCGGCGAATTCCCCGAGTTGCAGGGAACGATGGGTCGCTATTACGCAGAGGCTGCCGGGGAAGCGGCCGAAGTGGCCGGCGCAATTGGCGAGCAATACCTGCCGCGCTTCGCTGGCGATGATCTGCCGGCATCCGCGCTGGGCCAGGTACTTTCGATTGCGGACAAGCTGGACAATCTTGCCGGCGCGTTTGCGCTCGGCAGCAAGCCGTCGGGCAACCGTGACCCCTTTGGGCTGCGACGCGCAGCGCTCGGTATCGTGCGCATAACAATCGAGAAAGACCTCAATCTCGACCTGCCCGCACTGATTGGCGCGGCGCTGGAATTGCAACCGGTCAAGACGGCCGACTCGTCGGCACTTGCGGACGAACTTTACGATTTTATCGTCGAGCGCATGCGTACCTGGTCGGCCGATCGATTGAACCTCACGCCGGAATTATTCGAATCCGTGCGTGCCCGTCGTCCGCCGTCATTGCTCGATTTCGATCAGCGACTGCGGGCCGTTGCGGCATTCGTAGAACTGGAGCCAGCCGCCACGCTTGCCGCCGCCAACAAGCGCATCGCCAACATACTCCGGCAGGCGGATTACGACGGCGGCGCGGCAATCGTTGCAACGTTGCTGACTGAGCCTGCGGAGAACGCGTTGCATATGGCGCTGCAGGCGGCGGACCAGGACATCCGTCCATTGTTGCAGCGTCGTGATTACACCGCTGCGCTCGCCCGCCTGGCCGGCTTGCGTGACGCGGTCGACCGCTTTTTCGATTCGGTCATGGTGATGACTGATGACGATGACTTGCGACGCAATCGCCTGGCGTTGCTGGCGGACATGCGTGGGCTGTTCCTGGAAGTGGCGGATATTTCGCGCCTGTCGATCGGCTGATAGTAATTGATGGCAACGCGGCTGATTGTGCTTGATCGCGATGGCGTCATAAACCGCGACTCCAATACCTTTATAAAGTCGCCGGACGAATGGCTGCCCCTGGATGGAAGCCTCGAGGCAATCAAACTCCTCTCCGACAGCGGATTCATTGTTGCGGTAGCAAGCAACCAGTCGGGTCTGGGGCGTGGCTTGTTCGATCGGCAGGCGCTCCGTCGCATTCATCGCAAGATGCGCCGCGCGGTGCACAAGGCCGGTGGTTGCATCGACCGCATCGTGTGCTGCCCGCACACGCCGTCGGATGCGTGTAACTGCCGCAAGCCGGCACCCGGAATGCTCATGCGCCTGGCTCGTCATTACGGTGTGTCACTGAATGGCGTACCTGTCATCGGCGACGCAGAACGCGACCTGGCAGCGGCCGAAGCAGTGGGCGCACGACCGATACTGGTGCTGACCGGCAAAGGCCGGAACGCCCTGGCTGCGCTGGAGAAAAGGGGCAAGCGTGTCGAGCACTACGCAAACCTTCTCAGCACCGCGAAGTCTTTGTTGCGCGAACAGCAGCGAATGGAGGCTCGATAGTGCTCCTCATACGCTCATTAGTATTCCAGGTTTATTTTTTTGTTTCCGTCCTCGTTTTTGCACTTGCGGTGTTCCTGAGCTGGCCTTTTCCCTATCCGGCTCGCTTCGCGGTAGCAAAGATCTGGGGCCGCAGTATGTTGTGGGCAGGGCGATTCTTCTGCGATATCGATTTCGTTGTTGAGGGTGCGGAGAACATACCGGCCGAGCCGTCCGTGATCCTGAGCAAGCATTCCACCGTGTTCGAGGCCTACGCGCAGCTCGTCATTTTCCCGCCGCAGGCATGGGTCGTAAAACGCGAGCTACTCTGGATCCCGATCTTTGGCTGGGGCTTCGCCGCATTGCGGCCGATTGCCATCAATCGCAATGCGGGGCGTACTGCGGTGATGCAGGTCATCGGTCAAGGCAAGGAACGACTCGCGAAAGGCCTGTGGGTCACCATCTTTCCGGAAGGCACACGGATGCCACCGGGTACGACCAGGAAATACGGCGTTAGTGGTGCGGCCCTGGCGCAGGCGAGTGGCTGCAAAATTGTTCCCGTTGCGCATAACGCCGGTGATTTCTGGCCGCGACGCAGTCTGCTCAAGAAGCCCGGTGTGGTGCGTTTTTGTATAGGGCCACCAATCGATCCCGGCAGTGAGGCGCCGCGCGACATCAACCTGCGCGTGCAGGACTGGATCGAAACCAGGATGCAGGAAATCAGCAGTGGTTACGATCGTGGACAGCGGCTACAGAAGGCGCCGTGACCTTTCAGTTCACGCACCTTGCACGATGGATGCGAGCGCGTCAGACGTCCAGGTTTGAAACTGTCAGCGCATTGCGCTCGATGAATTCCCGCCGCGGCTCGACCTGGTCGCCCATCAGCGTCGTGAATACTTCATCGGCCTTGACCGCGTCTTCGATCCTGACCTGCAGGAGCCGCCGGGTTTCAGGATTGACCGTCGTTTCCCACAACTGATCCGGATTCATTTCGCCGAGGCCCTTGTAACGCTGCACAGACTGGCCGCGTCGAGCCTCGCCCATCAGCCAATCGATCGCCTCGCGGAACGCCGTAACGTTTTCGCGCTTGTCGCCACGTTGCACGTAAGCGCTTGGACCGAGCAGGTCTTTGAGCTTCGCTGCCAGCGTCATGATGTGAGCGTATTCGTTGGTTTCGAAAAATTCGCGCGGCAGGTAGCGCGTTGTGCCGACGCCGTGCTGTACTCGAACGACGGCGATACGCACGCCCTCGCCGTCTGCGTCACCGCGTTCCAGCGTTGCGTGGTAAGTACCACCGTTTCCGCCTTTGCCACGCCCTTCCTGGACCTTCGGCAACGCGGCGGACAGTAATTCGGTCCAGCGTGCGAACGCATCAAGGTCCTCCGTCGCTCCGGACTCAAGGCGCGGCAGCCTGGCGGCGGCGCGCAGCACCGTCTCGTCATAGCGATTGGCGAGTCGCGCGATGATGCTTTCGACCGTCGTGTACTCCTTGGCCAGCGCTTCGAGCGCCGGCGGCGACAACGCCGGAGCGGTGGCGTCGACGTGCAACGCGGCACCGTCGAGGGCAGAACTTAACAGGTAGGCCGTGAGTTCGGCCTCGTCTTTCACGTATACCTCCTGTTTGCCGCGCTTGATCTTGTACAGCGGCGGTTGGGCGATATACACGTGGCCGCGCTCGATCAATTCCGGCATCTGGCGATAGAAGAAGGTCAACAATAAGGTGCGGATATGCGACCCGTCGACATCGGCATCCGTCATGATGATGATGCGGTGATAGCGAAGTTTGTCGGGATCGAAATCATCGCGACCGATGCCGCAGCCCAGGGCCGTGATCAGCGTACCGACTTCGGCGGACGCCAGCATCTTGTCAAAGCGTGCTTTCTCGACGTTCAGGATCTTGCCCTTGAGGGGCAGGATCGCCTGGGTGCGGCGGTCACGGCCCTGCTTCGCAGAGCCACCGGCGGAATCGCCCTCGACGAGGAACAGCTCGGACAGCGCCGGATCCTTTTCCTGGCAGTCCGCGAGCTTGCCGGGCAGCCCTGCTATGTCGAGCGCTCCCTTGCGACGTGTCATTTCCCGCGCTTTGCGGGCAGCTTCCCGGGCGCGCGCTGCATCGATGACCTTGCCGACAATGGCCTTGGCTTCCTGGGGGTTCTCCAGCAGGAACTCCTCCAGCCGCTCCGACATGGCCGACTCGACGACGGATTTAATTTCCGAAGAAACTAATTTGTCCTTGGTCTGGGAGGAGAACTTCGGATCGGGCATTTTCACCGACAGCACCGCAGTGAGTCCCTCTCGCGCGTCGTCACCGGTCGGTGTCGACTTCTCCTTGCGGCTCGAGGCCTCCCGGTCGATGTAACCGTTCAGCGTCCGTGTCAGGGCGCTGCGAAAACCGGCCAGGTGCGTGCCGCCGTCGCGCTGCGGAATGGTATTCGTGTAGCAGAACATGTTCTCCTGGTAGCCATCGTTCCACTGCAGCGCCGCCTCGACCAGGATGCCCTCCCGCTCGAGCTGGAAATGAAACACGGCCGGATGCACCGGAGTCTTGTTGCGATTGAGATGGCGTACGAAAGCCTTGATGCCGCCCTCGTATTCAAAGACGTCGTTCTTGTCTTCACGCTCGTCGACTAACTCGATCCGCACACCGGAGTTGAGGAACGACAACTCGCGCAAGCGGCGCGCGAGAATGTCATAGTGAAACTCGACGTTGGTAAACGTGCCGCTGGACGGCTTGAAACGCAGAGTCGTGCCCGTCTTGTCGGTATCGCCCACGATCGCCAAAGGCGCCACCGGCTCGCCGTGCCGATACTCCTGCTGATGAATCTTGCCGTCGCGATGAATGGTCAACATCAGTTGCTCCGACAGCGCATTCACCACCGACACGCCTACACCGTGCAGGCCGCCTGAAACCTTGTACGAGTTGTCGTCAAACTTGCCGCCCGCATGCAGCACAGTCATGATGACCTCGGCGGCGGAGCGGCCCTCCTCCGGGTGCAAGTCAACCGGCACCCCGCGGCCGTCGTCCGTAACCGTCACCGATTCGTCCGCGTGGATCGTGACCGTAATGACATCGCAATAGCCGGCGAGCGCCTCGTCGATCGAGTTGTCGACCACCTCGAAAACCATGTGATGCAGGCCGGTGCCATCGTCCGTATCACCGATGTACATTCCCGGCCGTTTACGGACCGCGTCCAGGCCCTTTAAGACCTTGATATTGCTTGAAGTATAGGTTTTCTTGTCGGACATGCCGGATCCTCGGGACACAAGCGGTTCATTGTATCACTGGCGGGCTGTCGGGGTCGGCGGGTATGGCAGGACATTGACCCTGGGGTTGACCTTGCCTGCGGGGATGAGGGAACGGGGGCTAGCGGACGGGTGACAGGACGCCTTGTTCCACGTGGAACAGGGCGGGTGCTTCGGGAAACAGGGTGTCGTCGGCCTGCAACGCGGTGGCGATTACCTGGCAGCCGAGGGCGCTTACTTCGTCCATCAAGCGCGCGAGCGAATGGCGGTCGAGTTCGGCCGCGGGATCGTCGAGCAGCAGCAGGAGCGGGCGGCCCAGGTGGGCCTGTACTACGGCGGTTGCGGAAAGGATGAGGGTGCAGGCGAGCAACTTCTGCTGGCCGCGGGACACTCGCTTTCGCGCCTGCCGTTCGTCGCTGCTCAAGCGGACATCGGCGCGCTGGGGTCCGGACTGCGTGCTGCCCAATTGACGATCGCGCTGGCGGTTTGCCTGCAGGGCTGCTGCGAGACTCCGATCTGCTGCCCAGCCACGCTGGTATTCGAAGCCCACCGGCTCGCCCAGCAACCGGCGGCCTGCGCTTTCCAGTGGCTCCCGCGCGGTCTCGAGCATCCGCGTCCGGACTTCGTCGACGCGCAGCGCCAGTTCCTCGAACTCCCGGTCCCAGCCCGCCAGGGTGGCGGTATCCGTATCCTCACGCAGCACCGTGTTGCGCTGCCGCAAGGCGCGTCGGAAGTCCCGCCACAATGCCAGGTAGCCGTGTTCCACGTGGAACGCCATCCAATCCAGGTATCGGCGGCGTCCCTCCGGCCCGGCGGCCACCAGGTCGTGTACGTCCGGATCCACTATTTGCAATGGCAACACGCCGGCCAGCGCCGCCACGCCACCGGCCCGATTACCATCCACGCTGATCTCGAGGCCCGCGCTGCTGTTTCGAACCCCCAGGCTCGACACCCGCTCCCCGCCCTGCACCCGCCCGCGCAACAGGAATTCCCTTGAGCTGTGCCGCAGCAGCTGCTCCGTGCTGGCACCGCGAAAGGATTTGCCACGACCCAGGTATGCGATGGATTCGAGCAAGCTGGTCTTGCCCGATGCGTTATTGCCGAAGACCAGGTTGTAGGCGGGATTGGGCTCCAGCGTGGCCGATTCGAGGCAGCGGAAGTCCGTCGCTGAGAAACTGAGAAGCGTCATGCGCGGGAAACCCGGGTGCTGCAGTTGTGGATAACAAGGCGAAAAGGGCCACGTCGCGCCTGGTTCGGCTGCTCGAGGCTACCGCCATTGACTGAACTTCCTGTGGATAATTCCACAAAGGCGCGTCCCGGTTTACTGCCGGCCAGTAGCGCCGGCCGTGACCAACCGCTAGAGCCGCATCGGCATGACGACGTATTTGCAGTCCTCGTCATCCGGCTTGCGCAGCAGGCAACTCGAATTACCGTCCACCACCGACAGGCTGATCTCCTCGGCGTCGATCGCCCCGAGCGCGTCCAACAGGTAGTTCACATTGAAGCCGATTTCGATTTCCTCGCCCGGGTAAGTGACCTCGAACTCTTCCTCCGCCTCTTCCTGCTCCGGATTGTGCGCCTGCAGCACGACACTTCCCTTGCGGATGATCAGCCGTATACCCCGGTACTTTTCATTGGAAAGAATCGCGGTGCGCTGCAATGCGCTGCGAAACGCCTGGCGGTCTGCCAGCAGCTGATTGCCGGTGTCCTGGGGGATAACGCGCTCGTACTCCGGGAAACGTCCGTCAATGAGCTTCGAAGTGAAGCGAATTCCGTCCAAATGGATGCGAATATGGTTGCTGCCGAGCTCCAGCTTCAGACTACCTTCCCCGCTCATCAGGCGCTGCAACTCCAAAACGCCCTTTCGCGGCACGATCACCTGTTTTACTGGAACTTTGCTGGTAGATTCCAGCACGATCTGGCATAGCGCGAGTCTGTGGCCATCCGTCGCCACCGCTCTCAGGTGCTTTTTGCCCGTCTCCAGCAAAAGCCCGTTCAGGTAATAGCGAACATCCTGCTGAGCCATCGAAAAATGTGTCTTCTCGAGCAGTCGCACCAGAGAGGCCTGAGGAATTTCCAGGCTTTCAGCCGCGTTGATATCCTCAACGGTCGGAAATTCTGCGGCCGGCAACGTGGTCAGCGAAAACTTGCTTTTCCCGGAACGCACCGCAACCTTCTCTCCCGACAGGCTGATTGTCACCTGGGCCATTTCCGGCAAAGCCCGGCAAATATCCAGCAGCTTACGGCCCGGCACGGTCACCTCGCCGCCGCTCGCGACCTCCACGTCGGCACTCGCGACCAATTCCACTTCCAGATCTGTGCCGGTCAACGACAACTTGCCGTTCTTTGCCACCAACAGTACGTTCGCCAGGATCGGCATGGTCTGGCGACGCTCAACGACGCCGATTACGGCTTGTAAAGGTTTCAGCAATGCCTCACGAGCTGCGATCAACTTCATCGATTCCACCTGTTAATAAATATTGGAAATAATTCCATTTCTATTATTATTAAGGCAAGCGTGCCCTGTGTATAACTTTATTAATATTATATAAAACAACTACATACTGACAAATATCCGCGCCGATACCCGGTGCGCGAAAGGTCTGCTAAATGTACATAAGCTGTGGATAAAAAAATCCGTGAAACTTGTACACTGCTTATGCACATTATCCTGTCAGAGTTCTCAACAAATTCAAATAATCTTCATCCACGCGCTTTTCGCATTCCCTGAGAGAGGCAATCCGGCGGCAGCCGTGTAGCACTGTCGTATGGTCGCGTCCGCCAAAGGCGTCGCCGATTTCCGGCAGGCTATGATTGGTCAATTCCTTGGCCAGCGCCATGGCCAGCTGTCTCGGACGGGCAATCGACCGGCTGCGACGCTTGGACAACAAGTCTGCCACGCGAATCTTGAAGTACTCGGCCACGGTTTTCTGGATATTCTCGATGGATACCAGCCGGTCCTGCAGCGCCAGCAGATCACGCAACGCTTCCTTGGCGAAATCGAGACTTATCGGGCGTCCGGTGAACTGCGAGTTGGCCATGACCCGGCGCAAAGCCCCTTCCAGCTCACGGACGTTCGAACGAATGCGCTTGGCGATAAAAAAAGCGACTTCCTCCGGCAAACGAACGTTCTCTGCAGCTGCCTTGCTCATCAGGATTGCAACCGAGGTTTCGAGTTCGGGCGGCTCGATCGATACCGTCAGGCCCCAGCCGAAGCGCGACTTCAGGCGCTCTTCCAGCCCGTCGACTTCCTTCGGATAACGGTCACAGGTCAAAACGATTTGCCGCTGTCCTTCGAGCAAGGCATTGAAGGTGTGAAAAAATTCTTCCTGGGAGCGCTCCTTGCGCGCAAAAAACTGGATGTCGTCGATCAGCAGTGCGTCCAGCGACCGATACGATCGCTTGAAGTCAGAAATCGTGTTGTGTTGCAGGCCCTTGACCATGTCCCCGACAAAGCGCTCGGAATGCACGTAGGCGACCCGCGCGTTTGGATCGCGCGCCAGCATCGCGTTGCCGATCGCCTGCATCAGATGGGTCTTGCCCAGGCCGACGCCACCGTAAATGAACAACGGGTTGTAGGATTTGCCGGGGTTCTCCGCTACCTGCAACGCAGCAGCGCGCGGCAATTGGTTGCTCTTGCCTTCGACGAAGTTGTTAAACGTAAACAGGGGATTCAGCCGACACGCCACCGTGGCGGCGGCACTGATCGTGGCCGGGCGCGGCGTGCGCATGGGAGCCGAACTCTCCGGTTGCCGCGAGCCAACCTCTACGACAACCTCATTGCCGCCACCGGCACCGTCAACCAGTTCGAGAATGCGTTCGATGTAGTGCTGTTGCAGCCAATCCACCACGAATCGATTTGGCGCCAGCAAACGCAGGATACGACCCTCCTCGACGGCTTGCAGCGGCCGGATCCAGGTATTGAACTGCTGTTCCGGCAGTTCCGCCTGCAAATCGCGGACACAGCGATTCCAGAGGTTGGTTTCAGCCTGCAAATTTCCCCCAAAAGGCGATTCTTGTTACGAGGATGGTGTTCGGGACCGGGCAGTCTATAACGTCCTATCAGGGTTCGCCACAGAGCAAAAACTTCTGCAGAGGACAGCGTGACCGGGCGGTGATTACCGCAACGCGGTTATTCCACAACACTGACAAACCCCGCAACAGATTGCGCAACGGTGCCGGTTTGGTTGACACAAATTGGCGCCGCGCGTACTCTAGCCGGCTATTTTTCCGGCTGCCCGAACACGGCGGTCGCCAATGCAGGTAACACGGAAATGAAACGCACGTTCCAGCCCGGCCGGCTCAAAAGAGCCCGTACCCACGGATTCCGCGCGCGTATGGCTACCAAAGCGGGGCGTCTTGTAATCAAGCGGCGACGCGCCAAGGGGCGGGCGCAACTCACTCCGTAACGCTGACGTAGTACCGTCACGTCGACAATCACGACAACTATCAACGACAACAACAAGGGCTCTGCGCCGGCCGCACGAATCCACCGATTGCCGGACACCGCTGCGTTCAGCCGCGTGTTCGGCGGAGCCCGTCGCAGCCGCGATCATCTGTTTATTGTCCTGGCCAGGGCGAATGGCACGGACAGGGCGCGGCTCGGGCTGGCGATAGCGAAGAAAAACTGCCGTCTCGCGACCGGGCGGAATCGGCTGAAGCGCATCGTGAGAGAGTCGTTCCGGCGACAGCAGGGCGAAATGGCCGGACTCGACATCGTGGTTCTGGCACAACGGGATGCGAGCCGCATGGACAATGCGACACTTTTTGACAGCTTGGCCAAACACTGGCAAAAAACCCGCTCCGCGAATGCTGCGACGATTGCAAAACCGCCAACAGGCCCCGGGCTAGATGGATAATCAACGATTGCTCGTCTGGGCCACCTTCGGCCTCATGCTCTGGTTCACCTACCAGGCGTGGATGCAGGACTATGGGCCGCAGCCGGCGCAACCGGACACACCGAGCGCGACCGCGCCGGCAGCCACCGAAGACGCGCCGCCCCCCGACGAGCTGCCAGACCTGATGGAACCCACGCTTGATGCGGCGCAGGCTGATCGCGAGCCGGTGCTCGATGCGCCGCAGGATGCTACCAACGAAGAAACTCTGGTCGGTGGCGACATTATCCGTGTTCGCACCGACGTGCTCGACGTCGAAATCAATACGCAAGGCGGCACCCTGCAGCAAGCGGCGTTGCTCAAGTATCCCGTGGCGAAGAACCGGCCCAACGAACTGGTGCTATTGCTCGGCCGGGAACGCGGCAATCTGGGACTGATCCAGACCGGCCTGCGCAGCAGTGGCGACGGCGCGGAGCCGAATCACCTGGCCGAATTTCGCAGTACTGCGCAGAACTACGAGCTGTCGGGCGACGACGAACTGACGGTTTCCCTGAACTGGGCTGACGAGTCCGGCATAAGTGTCACCAAAGAGTACCGCTTCGCCCGCGGCAGTTACATCATCCCGGTACTACAAACGGTAACGAACGAGAGCGACACCGAGTGGCGTGGCGCCGAGTACACGCAAATCCAGCGGCACTCGGCGCCGCAGGATCGCTCGATGTTCGACGTCGATTCCTACTCGTTCCAGGGACCGATCATTTACGACGGCGAGCGCTCCAGCAAACTGGATCGCGACGACTTGCTGTCTGACGGTCCCTACACGGTCAACACGGCTGCCGGTTGGGTAGCGATGATCCAGCACCACTTCCTGAGCGGTATCGTGCCCGCGTCCGAAGGTGACAAGCGGTTCAGCGTCGCGGTGCGGGATAACGTGGCTGTCGCCAGTGTCATCGGAACCGCGCAGACCATTCCTCCAGGGCAGAGCGAAACGTTCGAGACGACGCTGTTCGTCGGACCGAAACTGCAAAGCCAGCTCGAAGACGTGGCGCCGACACTGAAGCTCACCGTCGATTATGGTTGGCTCACCATCGTTTCCGATCCGTTGTTCTGGTTGCTCAGCAAGGTGCACAGCGTCGTCGGCAACTGGGGCCTGGCCATTATCATCGTCACCATCCTGATCAAGCTGGTGTTCTACAAACTGACCGAGACCAGCGGCCGGTCGATGGCCAAGATGCGCGAGATCCAGCCGCGCATGAAAGCGCTGCAGGAGCGCTACAAGGACGACCGGCAGCAGTTGAGCCAGGCGATGATGGACCTCTACAAGCGCGAGAAGGTCAATCCGGCTGCCGGCTGCCTGCCGATACTGATCCAGATGCCGTTTTTTCTTGCGTTCTACTGGGTGCTGCTCGAGAGTGTCGAAATGCGCCAGGCGCCGTTCGCGCTGTGGATAACCGACCTGTCGTCACGCGACCCGTATTTCATCCTGCCGCTGATCATGGGCGCGGCCATGTTCCTGCAACAGAAGCTCAACCCGGCGCCGGCCGACCCGGTGCAGGCCAAGGTCATGCAGATCATGCCGATCGTGTTTACCGGTTTTTTTGCGTTCTTCCCGTCCGGGCTGGTTCTGTACTGGGTTACGAACACGATCCTGTCGATCGCCCAGCAGTGGCATATCAACAAGGTTGTGCACGAGGAAACCACCCGTCGCAAGTCGAGCAAGAAAGAGGTGCGGAAGAAGGACAGCAGCAAGAAAGATGCAAAAAAGAAAATCAGCACAACGAAGGCTGACGAAAAGAACACGAACGACGACGACGCTTGATACGCTGCCGCAGGCGGCTTAGTCGGCGAGAAGCGTGCGCACCTTGACTTCGCCGTGCAGCGTTTTGTGCACTGGGCATTTATCGGCAATTTCCAGCATGCGCTGGCGCACCTCGCTGCTCAGCGATCCCTCGAGTTCGACGGTCCGTTGCAACTCATCGATGCGACCATCGCGGGTTTCACAGTCTTCGCAGTCCCGAGCATGAATCTTTTCGTGGCGTACGCGCACCGTGACTGAATCCAGATTGAGCTTTTTACGATCGGCATACATGCGTAGCGTCATCGACGTACAGCTCGCGAGTGCCGCAGACAGCAAATCGTACGGCGTCGGACCACGATTCTCACCACCCTGGTCCTCGGGCTCGTCCGCCACCAGCGCATGACCGGCGGCGTTGATTTCGGTGGTGAATCCCTGCCGCGTGCGCGCGGCTATCTCGCCCGCGTCGGCCGTAAGTACGACGCTGTCTTCAGCGGTTGGCAGGTATTTGTCGGCCCAGGCCGCCAACACGCGGCCGGCGTAACGCGAATCGGACGCACTCGACAGCAAGTGATCGGCTTTGTCGAGACTCAGGAAGCTCTTCGGGTGCTTCGCGGCCGTGAAAAGTTCGCTGGCATGATCGATCGATACGGTTTCGTCGAGCGGCGAGTGCAGGATGAGTAGCGCCTTGCGCAACGCGCCAATACTGTCAGGCAGCGGATGGCGCTCGAGGTCATCGAGAAAGTGACGTTGTATGTTGAAGCGACGCCCGCCGAGTTCGACCTCGGCCGCGCCGCTGGCTTTGATGTCGTCAACCGCGCCTGCAAATTGGGAAACGACATGCGACGGGTGCGACGGTGCAGCGATGGTCGCCACAGCAACTGCGGAGGGTATGTCGGCCGCGGCGAGCAGCAAGGCGGTACCGCCCAGCGAATGTCCGATCAGCAGTGCCGGCGCAGTGAATTCCTGCTCGAGAAAGCGTGCAGCGGCCAACAGGTCGGCAACGTTGTTCGAGAAACTCGTAGCGGCGAATTCCCCTTCACTGTCACCCAGCCCGGTAAAATCGAAACGCAGTACCGCAATTCCGGCATCATTCAGCGTGCGAGCGATGTGCGTGGCGGCTTTGAGATTCCTGGAGCAGGTAAAGCAATGAGCGAACAAGGCATAGGCGCGGGGCTTCTGCGCGGGGGTGTCAAGCACACCCGCAAGCGTCTCGCCGTCGTCGTTCGTAAATTCTACTTTCTGGTGAAGCGCGCGTTGGGTCATGTCCAATTGACTCCTGTGCCGTGGATCAAGGAGAGCGCGGCCTGAATGAATGACTTGCCAGCGTATCTGCACGATACGATTGTTGCCGCGGCTACGCCACCCGGAAGCGGCGGTATCGCCGTCGTGCGCATATCGGGACCGCTGGTCACAGACATTTCGCAGGCAATGCTGGGGAAGCTGCCTGAGCCGAGAGTCGCCACGTTCAGCAACTTCGGCGACGCAGACGGCGCGCTGCTCGACCAGGGAATCGCGCTGTATTTTCCTGCACCGCACTCGTTCACCGGCGAAGCGGTACTGGAACTGCACGGGCATGGCGGACCCATCGTGGTGTCCGGCGTGGTAGAGGCCGCAGTGCACCTCGGTGCTCGACGCGCTGAGCCCGGTGAGTTCTCGAAGCGCGCTTATCTCAATGACAAAGTCGACCTGGCTCAGGCGGAAGCAATTGCTGACCTCATCGGGAGCGGTACATCGCAGGCTGCGCGGGCCGCGTTGCGCTCCTTGTCGGGCGCGTTTTCGGAGGCCGTTATCAAACTTGCCGAGCAAGTCACGCGCTTGCGCATGCACGTCGAAGCGGCGATCGATTTTCCCGACGAAGATATCGACTTTCTCTCCGACGACACACTGACATCGCGCTTGCTGGGTTGCGAAACGGCGTTCACATCGCTCAGGCAGCGAGCCACCATCGGCCGTGTCCTGCGTGATGGTTATCGCGTGGTCATTGTCGGCCGGCCTAATGCCGGCAAATCCAGCCTGCTCAATCTTCTTGCCGGCGAGGAAACGGCGATCGTAACGGCGGTTGCCGGCACGACGCGCGATGTGTTGCGCGAGGTCATCAATCTCGACGGCCTGATGGTCGAGTTTGTGGATACCGCCGGCTTAAGGAACGACCCGGACCCGATCGAAGCAGAGGGCATTCGTCGCGCTCGTCTGGCACTCGCGAATGCCGATGCCGTGCTGTGGATCTCTGATGCGAGCGAAGGCGCCGCAGATCCGGCAATCGACGATGAATTTCCCGACGGCATCCCCGTGATCCAGGTACGAAACAAAATCGACCTCAGCGGAGATCGGCCTGGCGTGCGCGCAGACGAGCCGCCGCAAGTCGCTATTTCCGCGAAAACCGGTGCCGGTGTCGATGCACTACGAGAATTGATCTGCAAGCTGGCCGGCTATCGCGACATGGGTGAAGGCGCATTCACGGCACGGCAACGGCACATCGATGCACTCGATCGTGCCTGGCACCATTTCCGTGCCGGACAGCGCGCTCTTTCGGAGGCCCAGGCGGGCGAGCTGCTGGCCGAGGAATTACGTCTCGCCGCACGTGACCTGGGCTCAATCACCGGCGAGGTAACCAGCGACGACCTGCTCGGCCGCATCTTCTCCGAATTTTGCATCGGCAAGTAACCACCCGTAGGTAGTGCCGCGTAGGTAGTGCCGGGGTCGAAATTTCGTAGGTTTGGTTCCGGCGTAAGCACGGATAGTCCACCCCGGCACTACCTACGCAGATAGTCGACCCCGGCACTACCTACGGGCACTACCTACGAAATTTCGACCCCGGCACTACCTACGATTAGATTAGGAGGCCTTCGCGGCGGTAGAGGCGTGTGCATACCCAGGCGAGCAGGGCGCCGACGGCGAGTGTGCCGGCGACCGATACAGCCACGTGCAGGCCTACCAGCGGCTCGTTACGGATCAGGCCTACCAGCAGCAAGTGCTGACTGAGGCTGGGGACAAGCATCAGCAGGGTGCTGGGCCGAAGCATCAGTATGCTGACGATCAGTATTGGCAGGGTCGGCGCCAGTAACACGACTGAAAGCCACGTCTGCGCCTCCTTGTAACTCTTGGTGAACGAGGCCACCAGCGTCATGAGCGTGGCGCCGACCAGCGCAAACGGCAGCAACAGCAGAAAGGCTATGCCTACCACGACGGGGCCGAAATTGGGCGTCATGCCGAGCTGTTCGAGCGACACGAATTTCAGCACGACAAAAAACGAGATCAGGCTGATGCCGAGTGACGCAGCCATGAAAACGCAGGCGGCCAGTATCTTGCCGAGGATCAACTGGTCGCGCGTCACCGGCAGACACAAAAGCGGTTCGAGCGACCCCCGTTCGCGCTCGCCCGCCGTCGTATCGATCGCGAGGTTCATGCCGCCGGTCAACAACGCAAAGATAAAAAAGTAACTCATCATGCCGAGCAGCATCGCGGAGCGCCCGCTCGGCGTCGACGTGTCGACGACATCGATGTTAAGAGGCCGCAATACCAGCGGACTGACACCGCGGGCCGACAGCCGCAAGGCGGCAAGCTCCTGGCTGTAGCTCGCCAGCGCGCGTGTCGCGCGTCTCGATTCCCGTTCCGAGGCCCGACTGGCCTGATCTGTGATTATCTCAACCGTGGCGGGTATGCCGTCAGCAAGATCGCCGCCGAACGACTCCGGGATGACGACGACGACGTCATGTGTGCCGGACTCCACAGCCGTCATCGCCTCGGCGCGCGACCCGGGCGCAGCAGTGATGTCGATGTTGTGACTGCGCAGGTAGTCGACCAGGTTAGGGGCGTGTTCCGCGCCAAGCACTGGCAACTCCAGCGTCTGGCCCACGTCGCTCAGCGATTGCTTGAGCGACAGGTTGATCGCGAACGCGAAAATAATGGGTCCGAACAATGGTCCGAGCAGAAGCGCCGACATAAGCGTGCGACGGTCGCGAAAGTTGTCGAGGACCTCCTTGCGAAACACGACGCCGAGCGTCCTCATGCGACTCGCTCCACCCGGCCGATCGCCTTCACGAAAGCGTCCTCCAGGTCGTCGCAACCGGTGGCCTGGCGAATGCCATCGGGCGTGTCATGCAACGCGACCTGCCCGGCGGCAATGATCACGATCTCGTCGCACAAAGCGGCCACTTCCTGCATTACGTGCGACGAAAAAAGGACGCACTTGCCGGCGGACTTCAATGCGCGAATGACGTCTCGCAGCGCTCGCGTCGCCATGACGTCGAGCCCGTTGCTCGGCTCGTCGAGAATGACGTTCTGCGGTTCGTGCACCAGCGCGCGCGCCAGCGCCACTTTCGTGCGTTGTCCCTGTGAAAATCCCTTGGTACGCCGATCTGCGAAACTCGCGATATCGAGCTGGCGCACGATGTTATCGACCTGGGCGTCGACGGCGTCTTCGGCGATACCGTACAGCCGCGCGTAATAGGCGATATTCTCGCGCGCTGTGAGGTGTGGATAAAGCCCGGCGCCGTGCGGTAGTGTTCCTATGCGCCGGCGCGCATCGAGACTCTGTGCGGTGACATCGACACCGTCGATTCGTGCGCTGCCACTGTCGGGTTTCATGACCGTGTAGAGAATGCGCAGCGTTGTCGACTTGCCAGCGCCGTTGGGTCCGAGAAGTCCTGTGATGAGCCCATCGGCGGCGTCAAAGCTCACGCCGCATACCGCCTGGACTTCACCAAATGATTTGTGCAGATGCTCGACGCGAATCATGGCGACGGCCCCGTGAAGTCGAGAAAAAACGGCATCGCGAACTGGCGCTCGGCCAGGCATTGCTCGTCGAGGTCATCGATACTCGCGCGCGCCACAAAGTCGGCCATTATTTCGGGGATGCAGGGGCGCGCGGCCTGGCCGTGACCCTGGTCGGTACCGACCAGGTGCCTGCTGTTGGTCATGCCTGTCGCCGCCAATTCGGCAAACGCCGGCGGCGTCACGGGGTCGGCGTCGCCGGACAGCAGCAGTACCGGCACGTCGGTGGTCAGCGGCACATGCAGCCCGTCATCCAGAACGCCCGCCGGCCAGACGGAGCAGATGGCCTCCAGAGCATCGAGCTGCACCGGACCCATATAGGTCGCTTCGAGCGCCGCCCGATCGACTGTTTTGGGGTCGAACAGTGGCGCATCCTCCGTACACACAACGGCGTTGTGCATGCCGATGCTGAGTGCATCCGAGAGAGAACCCACCACCATGCGGTACTGGGAGGCCAATGGCCCATAGTTGCCCGCCGCCGCTTCATGGATCAGCAGCGGTATCAGTGCCGTCGTACTCGGGTGGTAACTGAGAATGCGCAGCGCGCCGGCCAGTTCACCGTCGCCAAAGCGCACGTTATCGCGTTCACCGGTGACCGGGTCACTGATATCGACCGTGACCGGCGCATCGGACAGCTGCGACTTAAGCTGCGAAAATTGTTCGCCGATATCCGGAAAGCGCGAAGCGCACAATTCGCTCACTGCGCAGCGGGCGAAGATCGCATTCAGTGCCTGTTGCGCTTCGATTGCAATTGTCGGACCGAGTACCACCTGTGGCGGCAGGACACCGTCGAGAATGACGGTACGCGTCGTGTCCGGATAGCGCCTGAGATAATGCTGCGCCACCCGCGAGCCATACGAGACTCCATAAATATTAAAGGCCGCATAACCCTGCTCCTGGCGCAGTGCCTCGAGGTCGGACACGGCAACACTCGTTGTGAAGAAGCGCGGATCGTGCTGCAACTCGTCTAGGCATTGCTGCGCCGCAGCGGCCGAGGCTTCATTTGAAATCTCGCCTTCCAGAGCGTCGTCGTCAAATTCGCAGGTCAGCGCCGCCGACTTGCCGGTGCCACGCTGATCCACGAGCAAAATGTCGCGATCGCGGCGAATGAACTCGAAAGCACTTGCCTGCGCGGCATAAAACTCGCTCGAGGCCTGGCCCGGGCCCCCGGCTATCGGCACGAAGGGATCGGGTTGCGGCTGCAGCGTCAGCGCCGGTATCACCGCCACGAACAGTGTGATGGTCGGGGATCCGGCCGTGGACGGATCGAGAGGACGTTCGAAATCCGCGCAGCGTGCCTTGATGCCGGGATAGCCGGGCCCGGCATGAATGCGACAGTCTTGGAACGCGAGTTGCGCCTGGCCCGGAGCCGGCAACAACAAGACGAGCAGGACGGCCAGCGTCCCGGAGAAGGTTTTTGCGGTCAATGCGGCTCCAGCTCGAATAAGCCCGGCTATCTTGGCCAGCCGAATTGCGAAATACAACCGCTCGTGGTTGGAGCGCTCCTTGCGCGATTGGGAAAAGGCCGATTGCTGTCGCATTCGCGCGCGGGGCACTCCTGCAGCGCCCGATTTTGCAGTCCGCGGGCGAGGAGTCGCGTGGCTGCAGGCCCGCGCGCTACAATGCGCGCCCGATAACAGCGAGCAACGCTGCGAATCTGCAATGCACAGCGACACCACATACGATGTCATCGTCATCGGCGGCGGCCACGCCGGAACGGAAGCGAGTCTCGCTGCCGCGCGGTCCGGTGCGCGTACCCTGTTGCTGACCCGGAATATTGCAACGCTCGGGCAAATGAGTTGCAACCCGGCGATCGGCGGCATCGGTAAAGGCCACCTCACGCGCGAGATCGACGCGCTGGGCGGCGCAATGGCGCGCGCCATCGATCGCGCCGGCATCCAGTTCCGAACGCTGAATTCCAGCAAGGGTCCCGCCGTGCGCGCGACCCGTGCACAGGCCGATCGCGAACTCTATCGCCGCGCCATTCGCGACCTGCTGGAAAACCAACCCGGCCTGTCGATCTTCCAGCAGTCCGTCATCGACCTGATCGTCGAAGGCGACCAGGTGACCGGCGTGGTGACCGGACTCGGCCTGAAATTCCGCGCGCCCGCTGTCGTGCTGACCGTCGGGACGTTCCTGGGCGGCCGAATCCTGATCGGGCGTGCCGAGCAAGCCGGTGGTCGTGCCGGCGATCCGCCCTCGACCCGTCTCGCGGCGCGACTGCGCGAGATGCCTTTCCGCGTAGCGCGGCTCAAGACCGGCACGCCGCCGCGACTCGACGGCAGGACCCTGGATTTTTCCATCATGACGGAGCAACCGGGTGACGAGCCGGTACCGGTTTTCTCGTTTCTCGGCCGGCGCGCCGAGCATCCGCGCCAGGTTGCATGTCACATCACCAGGACTATCGAGGCGACGCACGACATCATTCGCGCGTCGCTCAGCGAATCGCCGATGTACTCCGGTCTTATCGACGGCGTCGGACCGCGTTATTGCCCCTCCGTCGAGGACAAGGTCGTGCGCTTTGCCGACAAGGCTTCGCACCAGATCTTTGTCGAACCCGAGGGTTTGCATACGCGCGAGGTGTATCCCAACGGCATTTCCACCAGCCTGCCGTTTGCTACGCAATTGCGCTTCGTGCGCACCATTCCAGGTTTTGAAAAGGCGCACATCACCCAGCCCGGTTACGCCATCGAATACGACTATTTCGATCCGCGTGACCTGAAGCCGACGCTCGAGACACAGTTTGTCGGCGGCCTGTGGTTCGCCGGCCAGATTAACGGCACGACCGGTTATGAAGAAGCGGCGGCGCAGGGTCTCGTCGCCGGCATTAATGCGGCGCGCCGTGCGCAGCACGCGGACGAGTGGTATCCGCAGCGATCGGAAGCCTACATGGGCGTGCTCATTGACGACCTCATTACGCGCGGCGTCACTGAGCCATACCGCATGTTCACCAGTCGCGCCGAGTACCGGCTGCTACTGCGCGAAGACAACGCCGACCTGCGACTGACCCCGACCGGTCGGCGACTCGGTATCGTCTGCGACCAGCGCTGGCATGCCTTCGAGGAAAAACAGGCGCTCGTTAACGGGGAGCAGTCGCGTTTGCAAGATATCGTCCTGCGACCGGACCAGCTTGCTGACGACGACCGATGCATTCTTGCCAAGCGTCTTGGCAGGGATCCCGGCGATGGTCTGCGACGCGAAGCGCGCGCAGCAGAGCTCTTGCGTCGCCCGGAACTCGGCTATCAGGACATCACCGCGCTCTCTGCGGTGGGTAGCGGTGACTGGCATTCCGGAAAAAACGAAGAGCTGATCGAACAGGTGACACTGCAGCTCGAAGTGCAGGCGACTTATCACGGTTACATCGAGCGCCAGCAGCGAGAGATCGACCGGCACAGCAAACAGGAGTCGCTGCGCCTGCCGGACGACATCGACTACCTGCACGTGACCGGGCTGTCGCACGAAGCCCGTCAGCGCCTCGAGCGCGTACGTCCGGCAACACTTGGCCAGGCATCGCGACTGGAGGGCATGACGCCATCCGCGATATCGCTGCTGCTCATTCACCTCAAGAAGCGCACTCTGCGACGCTCGGCCTGAGCGGACCGCCGCACCGTGAAGCCGTACACGTCCTGACGCCGACGATGCGCTATGCTGATGCGGTCGTCTCCCGGAAACCGGCCGCATGTTTGCGACACATTATATAAAAGCGCAGCTCGCTCTTGGCCGTGCCTGCCGCCGCGCCCGCCAGCGCAGTATCGCGAAGCCACCTGCCTTGCTCTTCCTCGCGCTGTTCGCGTTTACCATCCTCGCGGCCTGTGACGCGCAACCCGGGCACGGTGATTACCTGCAACGCGGTCTCGCCGCCGATCCGGAATCGCTCGACCCGCATAAATCACGCAGTACCGAGGCCGGTAACGTGCTGCGCGACCTGGGCGAAGGCCTGATGGGCTACAGCCCGGACGGCGAGCTCGAGCCGCGCGCAGCGTTGCGTTACGAGCTGTCGGACGACGGACTCGAGTACATGTTCTGGCTGCGGCCCGAGGCACGCTGGTCGAACGGCGCCACTGTGACCGCCGAAGATTTCGTCTTTGCTTTTCGACGACTGGTGAGCCCGGACACGGCGGCTTTCTACGCCCACTCTGTCGCGGATATCGAGAATGCAGCGGACATACTCGCCGGGACGAAACCGGTACAGGTGTTGTCCGTGACCGCGGTGGAAGAATTCGTATTGCGCATCCGGCTGGCGAAACCGACACCGTACTTCGTTGCACTGCTATCGCATCCGAGCACGTTTCCGGTGTATGCGCCCGGAGCCGTCGAACATGGTGACGCCTTTGCGCGTCCCGGCCGCTTTGTGACCAACGGCGCATACCAATTGGTCGGCTGGCAACTCGGTGCCACCATTGATTTGCAAAGAAACGAGCATTACTGGAACAACGCGGCGACCGGGATCGACCGGGTGCGTTACCACGTGATCCCGGAGCCGATGGTCGAACTCAATCGCTATCGAGCCGGCGAGTTGCACATTACGTCGAATGTGCCATCCGAAGCATTCCAGCACCTGCGCGAGGAGCGCCCCGCCGAGTTGCGGGTTGCGCAAAAGCTCAGTGTCTACTACTACGGCTTCAATCTGACGCGGCCGCCATTCAGGGACAATCCGGCGCTCAGGCAGGCGCTGTCGATGGCGATCGATCGCGAAGTGCTGGCCGAACAAATCGTCGGCCGTGGTGAAGCGCCCGCCTATAGCTGGGTACCTCCCGGCGTCAACAATTATGAGCCGCGACGGTTCGGGTATGCCGACCTGGGTATTGAGCAACGTCGCTCTGCGGCACGCGACGCGTACGCCGAAGCCGGTTACGGCAAGGATAATCCGCTCGCAGTCGAGATTCGTTACAACACATCGGATGCGAATCAGCGCATCGCGCTGGCGATCCAGTCCATGTGGCGAGATACGCTCGGCGTGCAAGCAACCCTGGTCCACGAGGACTTCCAGGTGTTGTTGTCGAACGTGCAGGCCATGCAGGTGACCGAGGTATTTCGCCTGAGTTGGAGCGGCGATTACAACGACGCACACGCTTTCCTGCAAGTGTTGCAGTCGAACGCTTCGTCCAATCTCGCCGGTTATCGCAGTGAGAAGTTCGACAACCTCATGCAGCGCGCGGCCGAACAGACCGATGCAGAACGTCGGCGTCGCCATCTCGAGGACGCCGAGCAGGTATTGCTCGCGGAACACCCCGTTATCCCGCTCTATTTTTTTGTCAGCAAGCATCTGGTCAGCCCGGACATCAGCGGGTGGGGAGACAACGTGCTGGATTACCATTACAGTCAACATTTGAGTCTTAACGCCGCGAATTAATCCCTGAGGTGCGGAACAGGAAGGCCGGATGTTGCGTTTCGCATTGCTGCGCACCCTGAGCGCGATTCCCACGTTGCTCCTGGTGATCGTCGTCGCGTTTATCATGGTGCACGCAGCACCCGGAGGTCCTTTCGCCGACGAGCGCGTGCTGCCGCCCGGCACCGCGAGCAACCTGGCCGCTGCCTATCACCTCGACGAATCGCTACCGCACCAGTTCTGGCGTTATCTGTCGGGCCTAGCGCGCGGCGATCTGGGTCCTTCCTATCACTATCGCGATTACACCGTTGCCGAGTTGATCGGCAATGCCGTGCCGGTTTCGTTGCTGCTTGGTGCGTTGTCGATGGTGCTTGCGCTGCTCATCGGCGGTGCAGCAGGCATCGCGGCGGCGCTCAGGCGCAACACCTGGTTCGACCGCGGCATCACCGCAATTGCGATGACCGGCATCTCCATCCCGGTCTTCGTCGTGGCGCCGCTCTTTGTGCTGATCTTTGCAGTCTGGTTGCAGTGGCTGCCGGCGAGCTGGAGCGGCGGTGTCGGAGTGCAACGCCTGGTGCTGCCGGTGATCGCATTGGCTTTGCCGCAGGTGGCCTACATTGCGCGCCTGGTGCGGGGCAGCCTGATCGAGGTCCTGAGCAGCGATTTCATTCGTACGGCGCGCGCGCAGGGCCTCTCTACGAGCTCCATTCTTCGTTATCACGCGCTCAAGCCGGCATTGATGCCGCTGGTGTCGTACCTCGGGCCGGCCGCCGCTGCCGTGTTGACCGGTGCAGTTGTCGTCGAATCGATTTTCGGCATTCCCGGGCTGGGCCAGCTTTTCCTGCAAAGCGGGTTGAACCGCGACTACACGCTGGTGCTCGGCATCGTCATTTTTTACGCAGTGCTGGTCATACTGCTCAATCTGCTGGTCGATCTGGCCTACGGCGTCCTAGACCCGAGGATCCGCGGGCGATGACCGGAATCGCTGAGTCCGGCAGGCGTCGCCTGCACGAGAGCCGAACCGTGCGGGGAAGCGCAGCGGTACTCGCCATCATTGCGCTCGCCGCGCTGCTGGGCCCGCTGATCAGTCCGCATGATTACCGGGATACCAACTTCGACGCACGCCTGCTGCCGCCGGCGCTGGCTGACCTGCGCCTGTTCGGCAGCGACGATCTCGGCCGGGACCTGTTCGTGCGCACCATGTCCGGGACGCGCGTGACCTTGCTTGTTGCCGTCGTTGCCAGTTTCGTCAGCCTGGTAATCGGCGTGGCGTACGGGGCCATTGCCGGTTACGCCGGCGGCACGATCGACGCTGCCATGATGCGCCTCGTCGATGCGCTATATGCCTTGCCGTTTATCTTCCTCGTGATCCTGCTGATGGTCGCCTTCGAGCGAAATTTCCTGCTGATCTTCGTCGCGATCGGCGCCATCAACTGGCTGGACATGGCACGCATCGTGCGTGGCCAGACGCTGGCGCTCAAGGAACGCGAGTTCGTCGATGCGGCGCGGCTGATCGGCGTCTCGCCGGGCGTAATCCTCTTCCGCCACATAACGCCAAACCTGCTCGGAATCGTGGTCGTGTATCTGACGCTGACCATTCCACAGGCAGTATTGGTCGAATCTTTCTTGAGTTTTCTTGGCCTCGGCGTACAGGAACCGGCGACATCGCTCGGTGCGCTGGTAAATAACGGTGTGGCGCACCTGGAGCGTACGCCCTGGCTGCTGTTGCTGCCGGCGACATTGCTCGCGGTCATGCTGCTGGCGTTCAATTTCCTGGGTGACGGTTTGCGTGACGTGCTCGACCCGAGGCAGCACCCGCAATGAGCCTGCTCGAAGTAAGTAACCTGCACATCCAATACGGAGACCATGCGCCCGCGGTGGTTAACGACCTGTCCTTCAGCATTGCTGCGGGAGATTCGCTGGGTATTGTCGGCGAATCGGCATGCGGCAAGACGCAAACGGCGCTTGGTATCACGGGCCTGCTGCCGGCCCATGCGCAGGTGTCCGGGGAGGTGCTCTTCGATGGCAACAACCTTCTCGGTAAAAGTGACAGGTACTTGAACGGCTTTCGCGCCCGGCGCATTGCAATGGTGTTCCAGGACCCGAAACAGGCGCTGAATCCCTACCTCAGCATCGGCGATCAGCTGTCGCGCATTCTCGTCGAGCATGGCATCGGTGAGCGCCGCAATGTAGCGAAGCGCGCGCTGGATTTGCTGCGGCGTGTGGGGCTGCCGGATGTCGAGCGACAGTATCGCAGCTATGCGCATCAGCTTTCCGGGGGCATGCGGCAGCGCGCGATGATTGCGATGGCCCTGGCAGGCGAGCCCGAATTGCTGATCGCCGATGAACCGACAACGGCGCTCGATGTGACGGTGCAGGCACAGATTCTCGACTTGCTTCAGGAGCTCAAAGACGAGACCGGGATCGCGCTCTTGCTGATCACACACGATCTCGGCGTAGTTGCCGGCAACTGCGAGCATGTGCTGGTCATGCAGCAGGGCAGGATGATCGAGTACGGCGCGACCGAAGTTGTTTTTCAAAATCCATCGCAGGCACATACCCGTGCCATGCTGGCCGCGGTGCCGCGTATTGATGCGCCGATCGCCGTCGCACCGCTGGCCGAGACAGCCGCAGCGGTTCTGTCTATCAACGGTGTGTCGGTGCAGTTTGCCGACAACGCATCGCGTCGGGCATCACGCGGCAGAGCATTGCACGCGGTTCGTCCGTTGTCGGTTGAGGTGCGCGCCGGGGAGACGCTGGCTATTGTCGGCGAATCCGGATCGGGCAAATCGTCACTGGCCCGCGCCGTACTCGGCCTGTTGGCGCCGGCCACCGGCGCAATCAGCTTTTTGGGTAGTTCGTTGGCCGCCCGGGTACAGTCGAGAACCAACGAAGTACGCCGCAACCTGCAGCTGGTCTTCCAGGATCCGGTCGCGTCGCTGAATCCGGCCATGCGGGTCTGGGACGTACTGCTGGAACCGGTTCGACTGCACGAGCCGCAGCTCCACACAAGCGGGTACCGCGACCGCGTCGCGTCGATGCTCGAACGCGTCGGGCTCGATGTGTCAATTTTGCAGTGTTACGCGCACGAACTTTCAGGCGGACAGGCGCAGCGCGTAGCTATTGCACGGTCGCTGATACTCGAACCGCAGGTGCTCGTGTGCGACGAGGCGGTAGCGGCGCTGGACGGTACGGTCAGGCAGGCAATCCTCGACCTGTTGCGTCGTGAGCAGGAGCGATCGGGAATGTCGCTGATCTTCATCACCCACGATCTCGCCGTCGTGCGCCAGATCAGCCATCGGGTGCTCGTGATGTACATGGGCCGGGTCTGCGAACTTGCGGACAACGCGGCGCTCTTTGCACAACCGAGGCATCCCTACACAAGGGCGCTGCTGGACGCTGTGCCGGAGCCCGGCCGCGAACGACGCCGGGCCGGGTTGCGCGGCGAAGGGGCATCATTGCTGGCGCCGCCGGCGGGCTGCGTTTTTCACCCGCGTTGCCCGCTCGTCACCGAGCGCTGCCGGCAGGAGGTGCCGTTGCTCAAAACCCAGCGCCAACAGCTGGTGGCCTGCCACCATTCGGGTCCGGAATTAAGCAACTAATTGAAAAAAAATATAAAAAAAGTAAGGGTCACTGACCGGGTCCGGCCGGATAAAGGTCAGCGCGCGCTGATTCCGAGGGGAATCGGCAGTGGGGCGCCGTTAACGGTGAGCAAGCCCTGCGCGTATTCGGCCCTGGTCACGTAGGCGTCGCCGTCGCGCTTGAGTATGCCCATCGCGATCAACGCGCCGGCTTGTGAATTGCCGGCCTGCAGCATCTCGAACACCGCAACCGGCACGCGAATATCGGCGGCCGCGGTCAATGCGAGCAGCAAGCTGGGCCAGGAAAACGCCTGCGCCGAATTCGCCTCCGGCAATGTAAAGCGCATTGACGCCGTTACCTCGCCCTGGGGAAGGGCCAGGTCGACGCGATCGAAGCGCACGTCGGCCCCGGCCAGCAGAAACGACTGAATGTCACCTTCGATGCGGTCGTAGGCATCGGCGAACGCCGCTTCCGGGTCCGCGGCTTCGCGCGCGGCCTGGAACTCTTCGATGATCGTCTGCAGCGTTCGCGCATCGAGCCCGTTGACGACTACATCGAGACCGAGGTCGGCTTCGCCCAACCCGGGTATGGAGATTCCCGTGGCCTCCAGCGTCGACGAGCCATTCACGCGGTCACCCACCAGCTCGTTACGGGCATCCAGTGTCAGTTGAGAGACCGCCGTCGTGCCGCTAATCGGGTTTTCAAGCGCCGCGTTCTCCAGTGACAGGACGATGCTGCCCACGGAGAGGTCGTACTCGGTCACCTGCTGCCGACCGTCGAAGCGTGCGCCCCCGATCTGCAGCCGGTCGCCGCCCGAGCGCAATGACAACGGATCGATACGACCGTCGTACTGCAGGTCGGATGCCGAGGCGTTGATCGTGAAGTGAACGTCGGCTCCCTGCCATTGCAGGTCGAGACCCTCGTCCGCATACGAGCCCGCCGGCAATGCATAGTGCGAGCTTGTCTCGCCCGTGAGGCTGATGCGGCTGTTCAGTTGTCCCGGAATAGCGATCAATTCACCGCTGCCGCGCTCAATCTGCAGCGTGGAGACCGTGCTCGCCAGCGCAGGTTGCAGGGATCCTGCGTCGCGCGACATCGAACTGACCGGCACCAATCCATGATCGATGCGTGTATCGACAATCAGTGCGGCAGTCCGGTCGGGATCTATCGCGCCTGCGATCGCGGCAAGCGTCGAGTGCAGCGCACCCTTTTTCAGTTCGATGCGATGCCGACCGGCAGCCGTGAACCAGCCACGCTCGAAGGTCTCTTGCGTGACGACAAAATCTTCATTCCTGATCTTGGCCCACTCGACACTGCCCTTGACGTTGCGCTCGGCGAGGCGCCCGACGATTCCGGGCGAAACCAGTACGATCACGGCCAAGGCTACCAGCACTATCACAATCCATCTGTTCATCGGCTTGTTTCCGTTTCGTATGGCCCTGCGGACCGGCGCTGACAGCTTCCCAGTATGGCCGAGCGGGGCCAGCCTGCACATGGTCCACGGCGGAATATCAGGGAGGCGGACGCCCCATCCATTGCCAGTTCGCGGGCCGGACGCGGGCTAGAATTGCATCCCGAGTGTCTCTACCATAGCGAGCTCTGTCGACAAGGCAAACGACCAACCCTCGCGTTGCCGACCAACCGGATACCCAGAAATACGTGAAGACTTTCTTGACCCCCTGTGCCGCCGCCGCGATGTCGGCGCTCATTCTGGCTCTCTTTGCGCACTCTGCGGCGGCGCAAGGCGACGCCGCGCAGGGCCGCCAGCTTGGCTTCACCTGCCTCGGTTGTCATGGAATACCGAGCTACCGCAACGCCTATCCGTCATATCGCGTGCCGAAACTCGGTGGACAGAAGAGCGCCTACCTGACGGCGGCCTTGCGCGCATATCGCGACGGCACACGACCCCATCCCACGATGCAGGCGCAAGGCAGCAGTCTTTCCGACCAGGATATCAACGACCTGGTTGCGTGGATCGGCGAAAGCGGTGCAGCCCGCGACGAACTGGATGCACAGACTGCCGGCCTGCCGGACGCAGCGCGCACTTGTGTTACCTGCCACAGCACGGCGGGTGCAGAGATGGAGCCGGTCCCGCCGGTGCTGTCTGGCCAGCACCAGGACTATCTCGAGCACGCATTGTCGCAGTACAAGAACAACGCGCGCGGCGTGAACGTGATGAGCTCTTTTGCAGCCGGCCTTGCCCCCGCCGACATGCAAACACTTGCGCAGTTCTATGCATCGCGTGACGGCCTCGTGACGCTGCGCGAGAAGGAGTAGCCCGATCACCGGCGGGGCGTTCCGCCGCCCCGCACACGAGAGGCGACCATGCCGCACCAGGCTGCCCATATCACGGAACTGACGTACGGCGTCAGCGCGATCGACACGGACTACGTGCGGCCGTTGCAGGACGCCAGTCACCTGGTTGTCGAGCAGGGGCTCGCGGCATTCGTCGATACCGGCACGAACCACAGCGTGGCCTTGCTGCTCGATGCGCTGGCGCGCAAGAACCTCGACGTGGGTGACGTCGACTACGTTTTTCTTACTCACGTGCACCTCGATCATGCCGGCGGTGCAGGACTCCTGATGCAGCATCTGCCGAACGCGAAAGCCGTGCTGCATCCGCGCGGTGCGCCGCACATGATTGACCCGGCAAAACTCGTCAAGGGATCGCAGGCCGTTTACGGAGAACGGCGCTTCGCTGCCATGTACGGCGATATCGAACCGATCGCGGCCGCGCGTATCGAAGTCGTCAGCGACGAACAGGAATTCGACCTCGCCGGGCGTACACTGCGCTGCCTGTTCACCGAAGGCCATGCACGGCATCACTATTGCCTCGCAGACCCGGCATCGCGTGGTGTGTTCACAGGCGACAGCTTTGGTGTGTCCTATCGTGAACTGGACACGGCAGCCGGCGAATTCATTTTTCCAACGACGACGCCGGTCCATTTCGATCCGCCCGAAGCGCACAAGGCCATCGACCGCATCATGGCTGAGCAGCCGGAGCGGCTCTACCTCACGCATTACAGTCGTGTCAGCGATCTGCCGCGACTGGCCGATGACATGCACCTGCGGCTCGATGCCTTTGTGGAGATCGCAACGCGCCACGCTGTGGACGCTAACCGCACGACGGCAATGCACCGAACAATGTTTCACTATCTGAAAGACGCGTTGCGTGCGCACGGGTTTCACGCAGACGATGAGCGCTTGCACGCATTGCTCGATATGGACATCGAACTGAATACAATGGGCATGGAGTACTGGCTGGATCATCGCCAGTGAAAGCCACGCAACCTGGAGCCAGTATGGAACCCTTTCGCGCCTACCGCATCGACCAGCAAGATGGCAAGATCGTCGCGGATTTCACCACACTGTCACTCGACGACCTCAGCGAAGGCGACGTCGTGATCAAGGTGAGCCACTCGACCATCAACTACAAGGACGCACTGGCGGCGACGGGCGCCGGAAAAATTCTCCGCAAGTACCCGCTGGTCGGCGGCATAGACCTCGCCGGCACAGTGGTGAGTTCCACGGATGACCTGTTCAGCCCCGGGGATCCGGTGCTGGTGAATGGTTGCGGACTCAGTGAAACCCGCGACGGAGGGTACGCTGAGTACGCACGCGTTCCGGCGGATGCGGTGGTGCCAGTTCCTGCCGGAATGAATGCGTTGCAGGCGATGCAGATCGGCACAGCCGGCTACACAGCGGCGCTGGCGATCCATCGCATGGAGCAAAACGGACAGGAACCGACCGGCGGACCGATCGTGGTGACCGGTGCGACCGGCGGTGTCGGCAGCGTTGCCATCGATATGCTCGCCGGGCGCGGTTACGAGGTCGTTGCGCTGACCGGCAAGGCCGAACAGACAGACTACCTGAAAAAAATCGGTGCGCGGCGAGTGCTCATCCGCGGCGATATCGATCTCGGCAAGCGGCCGATGGAGAAAGCGCAATGGGCCGGCGCGATCGACAACCTGGGTGGCGACGTGCTCACCTGGCTTACGCGAACCATTGATTACGGCGGCAACATTGCGAGTGTAGGCCTTGCAGCCGGTGTCGCGCTGAATACCACCGTGCTGCCGTTCATCCTGCGCGCCGTCTGCTTGCTGGGCATCAATTCCGTCGATACGCCGCGCGAACTGCGGCTGGCAGTCTGGCGACGACTGGGCAGTGACCTGAGGCCGCGGCACCTTGACCTGATCGGTGGACACCACATCGCTTTCGACGAATTACCCGGCGCATTCCAGGCGTATCTCGATGGCAAGGTCACTGGCCGCACGCTGGTCGAGATCGCTGCCGGGTAGGCGCAGACCGGCCTCTCCTGCGGGGGTCCTAAGTAAGTACCCTTGTGCTAAACCAGCGAGTCGTCCCGCTGTATCAGCGCGCGTGCCTTGTTGCCGATCGGCACGCGCTGGTAGATGAAATTGCCGAGCGGTTTCATCGAGTAGGTTTCCCAGCGCAGCAGGTGGAACCCGGTCTGGTCGGCCAGGTATTCGAACGATCGCCGGCTGAATTCGTTGCAATGTCCGGCAACGAAGTTTTCCGCATAGGTTCGCCTGTGGAAGCCGCGATTCACGATCCAGCGCTTCACTTTCTTGTCCCACGCCTCGATATTCGGCATCTCAAGCAGGACCTTGCCGTTGTGGGCAAGCATCGTACGGATTTTTTGCATGGCGAGCATTGAGTCGGGCAAGTGCTCCAGTAAATGCCGAAGACAGATAAGGTCGAAGCGACCGAGATAGTCCGGCGCAGGGTCCATCTCCAGAAAGTCGGCGGCAATCACCGGGACAGCAAGTGTTTGCTGTACGCGTGCGGCCGTTTTTGCACAGAGCTCCAGGCCCCTGACATCCCAACCCGCCTGGCCGGCGCGATATAGCAACCGCCCATTGCCGCAGCCGAGATCGAGCAGTCGGCCCGGCGCTGCTGCATTGCGGCGGATGAAGTCGAACGTCGCATCGTTATGCAAATTGCGCCGTGCGGAATCATTCGTGGGGTCAACCCACTCATTCGTATACTGGGTCTGGTCGAGGCCTTCGCCCAGATCGAGGTTTACAAGGCCGCAGCCGTCACACCGGTAATAGCGAAACCGGTCGTCGCGACCCTGACAATAGTAGAGCTTGAGTTCCTCGCCGGAACAAAGGCGGCACGGGAAATCCGCCAGTTGATCCACCATTTCAAGGGCTGACATTCCTGCGCCTCCTTGCCCAACCTTTTGGCGATACCTCTGTGCGACACCCGCGGCCGATGGTATCAGAGGCCTTGCATATCCATGGAAGCCAGCGAACGCGGCTCAGCGGGCACTATAAATGACGGAGCCCAGGTCGGCCGCGGCGGTGGGTTCGGAGGCTGCCATTTGGGAATGCCCGGTCCGGTAGTTTAGAATTCCCGCCCCCGAGGCCGGCAAACCAGCGACCCGAGTCGCGACCGCCGGACCCGGTTCGGTCATTCCGTCGACAGAACGACAGTGCGCGGTGTCTGCCGTATCGCGACGCGCCGGAAGCAGCCAGAAGTTTTAATCAGGATTAAAATCAGGAGACGAGCATGGCGTCCACTGCCGGCGAACGAATGTGGCAGGCCCTGGATAAGGAGCGACCGCTACAACTGGTCGGCGTGATCAATGCCTACGCCGCGCTGCTGGCCGAACGTTCCGGATTCCGAGCCCTTTATCTCTCCGGCGCCGGCGTCGCCAACCACTCGTTCGGCCTTCCCGACCTCGCCATGACCATGTTGAACGACGTCTGTGAGGACATCCGCCGGATTACCTATGTGACCGATCTGCCGGTGCTGGTCGATGCGGATACCGGCTGGGGAAGCGCCTTCACGATCGCCCGAACGGTGCGCGAGATGACGCGGGCCGGTGCCGGCGCCTGCCACCTTGAGGACCAGGTAGCCGCGAAACGCTGCGGACACCGGCCTGGCAAAGCGCTGGTCGAGTGCGCGGAAATGGTCGATCGCATCAAGGCGGCGGTCGACGCACGAACGGATGCGTGTTTTGCCATCATGGCGCGCACTGACGCACACGCGGTGGAAGGTCAGCAGGCGGCGCTGGATCGCGCAGCCGCCTATGTGGAAGCAGGCGCCGACATGGTCTTCGCCGAAGCGCTGACAACACTTGAGGAATATCGCCAGTTTACAAAAAGCATTTCGGTGCCCGTGCTCGCGAACCTGACCGAGTTCGGCCGCACGCCCCTGTTTACGACCAAAGAACTGGGTGAGGTCGGAGTGCGTCTTGCGCTTTACCCACTGTCGGCGTCGCGCGCTATGGCTACAGCTGCGAGCCGCGTATTCGAAAGCATACGCCGCGACGGCACGCAGAAATCAGTTATCGACACGATGCAGACACGCGACGAACTCTACGAGGTACTCGGCTATCACTCGTACGAACAGAAGCTCGATGAATTGTTCCGGGACTCGAAGTAAGACAATGCAGCGGGGCGTCCGGATGCCAGGATCAATAAACGGGAGAATTGCATGACGGCAACGAAGAAAGTCGGCGGGCTCGCCGGTGTATCCGCCGGTGAGACGGCGCTGTGCACGGTCGGCAAGGAAGGTGCCGGTCTCACCTATCGCGGCTACGACATCTACGATCTCGCGGATAATGCGAACTTCGAGGAAGTTGCCTACCTGTTGATGCACGGCAAACTGCCGAATCGCGCCGAACTCGATGCCTACATAGAAAAACTCAAGTCGCGGCGCGGCCTGCCGTCCGAATTGAAACGTATTCTGGAAATGATTCCCGCGGATACGCACCCGATGGACGTGCTGCGTAGTGGCGTGTCCGTGCTCGGCAACTTTGAGCCCGAGGGCGACTTTTCGAACCAGGTTGATGTAGCAGACCGGCTGCTGGCGAGCCTGCCATCGATGTTGCTTTACTGGCATCGCTGGCACAGCGACGGCAAGCGCGTCAATGTAGAGACTGACGACGACAGCGTCTCCGGACATTTTCTCAACATGCTGCACGATGAGCCGCCGTCGGACCTGCAACGCCGCACACTGGATACCACGCTTATTCTTTATGCGGAGCACGAGTTCAACGCTTCGACCTTTGCCGCGCGGGTCATCACCGGCACTTTGTCCGATATGTATTCCGCGGTAACCGGCGCGATCGGCGCATTGCGCGGGCCGCTGCATGGCGGCGCTAACGAAGCCGCGATGGAGCTGATCCAGAAGTTCAGGTCACCGGAGGAAGCTACCAAGGGTGTTCGCGACATGCTGGCGCGCAAGGAAAAAATCATGGGCTTCGGTCATCGTGTGTACACGACCTCCGATCCGCGCAATGCCGTTAACAAGAAGATGTCGAAGGTGCTGGCGGATGAAATCGGCGACGAGCGACTGTATGCCATCTCGGAAGCAATCGAGAAAGTCATGTGGGACGAGAAGAAACTGTTCGCCAACGCGGACTTCTTCGCGGCGAGCGTCTATCATTTTCTTGGCATCCCGACCTATCTGTTTACACCGATCTTCGTTTGTTCTCGCATTACGGGCTGGTCTGCGCATGTCATGGAACAGCGCTCCAACAACAAACTCATCCGGCCGGCGGCTGACTATGTCGGTCCGGCCCTGCAGAAGTGGCTGCCGATCGAGGATCGGGATTGAGAGCAGGCAGCCACTGTCGATGCGCCGTAGGAGCGCGCCCTGCGCGCGAATGGCGTAAGTTCGTCGCCACCGCATTCGCGCGATGGGCGCGCTCCAACCAATCGGGACCAGTGACTTTATGAGTGGACACGACATTCGATCGGCAAAACGCGCCGAGCCCGATCAACTACTGATCGACATTGCAGACTATGTCTGCCGCACGGAAATCACCTCGGACATCGCTTTCGACACTGCTCGCTATTGCCTCATGGACACTTTGGCCTGCGGCTTCCAGGCGCTCGATTACCCGGCCTGTACCAAGCTGCTTGGACCGGTGGTCCCCGGCGCAACACTGGCCGGTGGCGCACGCGTGCCGGGAACCTCTTTTGAGCTGGATCCGGTCATCGCGGCGTTCAACATCGGCACCCTGATTCGCTGGCTGGACTTCAACGACACCTGGCTCGCCGCCGAATGGGGACACCCGTCGGACAACCTCGGCGGCATCCTGGCGACGGCCGACTACCTCAGTCGGCAGAACGGCGTGGAAGGTCGCGCTGCACTGCGCATGCAGGACGTACTGACGGCGATGATCAAAGCCCACGAGATCCAGGGCATCCTGGCGCTGGAGAACAGCTTCAATCGCGTCGGCCTCGATCATGTGCTGCTGGTGCGCATCGCCTCGACGGCCGTCGTGACGCGTATGCTCGGCGGTGATCATCTGCAAGTCGTGAATGCCGTGTCGAATGCGTGGATCGACGGCGGCGCGCTGCGTACCTACCGGCACGCACCGAACACCGGCTCGCGCAAGAGCTGGGCGGCCGGCGA
>JBGTHC010000046.1:0-10195 GCA_041746375.1 Woeseiaceae bacterium | reverse complement strand
TCACTAGGTGTTACGCTATACGAGCTCCTGACCGGGGAGGTCCCGTTCAAGGCGACAAATATTGCCGTGTTGATGACCAAAATAACGTCCGAAGACCCGGTCCCGGTGTCCAATCGTCGGGCAGGCGTGCCTCCCAGCGTTGACGCGATCCTGGCCAAAGCGCTTGCCAAGCGCCCCGAAAAGCGGTTTGCGAACGGTGCCGAAATGGCAACCACGCTGCGCAACTGCGCCAGATACGCGTCGGCCTGACCGGGAATACTAAAGAAATCGCCCTATGAGCCTGCGCGGAAAAATCAAGTTTGCCGAAATTACCGATACCGGCAAGGTCCGTGAGCACAATGAGGATGCGATCGGCTCCAATGCCGAAATCGGGCTCATGGTGCTCGCCGACGGTATGGGCGGCTACAATGCCGGCGAGGTCGCCAGCGGCATTGCCGTGCAGACGATCACCGAACTCGCCGCCGAAGGTGCCGCCCGCGAACAGCGCAACGACACCGATCCGACCACCGGGTTGATGCGCCAGTCGATAATCTTGCGGGACGCCGTGGCCCGCGCCAACAAGATCATCTACCAGACCGCGCAGAGCCAGACGCATTGCGAGGGCATGGGAACGACGCTGGTCGCCGCCATGTTTTTCGACAATCGGGTCTCTATCGCGCATGTCGGCGACTCACGGGCCTACCGGCTGCGCAACGAGACCTTCGAGCAACTGACCCTGGACCACTCACTGCTGCAAGAGCTGGTCGATCGCGGCTTCTATTCAGAAGAGGAAGCGCAGCGCTCCACCAACCGGAACTACGTAACCCGTGCCTTGGGCGTAGAGCCGACCGTGGATGTCGAGGTGCAGGAATTCGATGTCCAAAAGGACGACGTCTACCTGCTTTGCTCCGACGGCTTGCCAGACATGGTCGAAGATGAAGATATTCACTTAACTATCAGCACGTTTAATGCTAGCCTTGATGTGGTGGGTCAACAACTCGTTCAATTGACCAATGACCACGGCGGGCGGGACAACGTATCCGTGATGCTGGCGCAGGTCCTCGAGTCGTTCGCGGCGAGACGGAGCCTGATAGAGAAACTATCGAAGATGTTTGGCTCGTAGGGGAGGCAGGGTGTTTCTGGCGACACCCGGCGCGTTTCGGACTTACAAAAAAACGGCAAAAACTGTATGGCACGTCTAATCCTCAGTCTCGACAGCCAGGTGCTGGCTGAATACAACATGTCCAAGGAACGCTACACGATCGGTCGCCTTCCGGATAATGACGTGCGTATCGACAATCCGGCGGTGAGCGGACATCACTCACTGATCATCAATATCCTCAACGACTCGTTTCTTGAGGATCTCAATAGCACCAACGGCACCTACGTCAACGGCAAGCTGATCAAGAAGCATGCCCTGCAGCACGGTGACGTCATTACGATCGGCCACCACCAGCTGCGATTTTCCGACCAGCAGGTGAACGACACCGAGCAGGACGAATTCGAAAAGACCATGGTTATTCCGGCCGGCCAGCACAGCGCTGAACAGCTTGCGAAAGCCGAGCGGGCGGCCGCCGCCGCCGCGGAGGCGAGCAAAAAGAAGGAAGCACCCGGAGCCCCGGACGTCCGCGTGGAAATGCCACAGGTCGAACGCAAGCCGGAGCCGCGGCACGAGCCGAAAGCGCACACGCGCACCTCGGCAGGCATAGATCCCAGGATGGCGCCCAATGCCCTGCCCATGGCCAAGTTGCAGGTATTGAGCGGCGCGTTTGCCGGTCGTGAGCTCGAGTTGACCAAGGCACTGACAACGCTCGGGCGCCCCGGCGTGCAGGTGGCGGCGATCACGCGTCGTGCCGAGGGCTATTTCGTCGTGCATGTGGAGAGCGGCAAGGAAGGCGATTTTCCGCTGGTCAACGGGCAGCCCATTGGTGCCCAGGCTCGCAAACTGACCGACAACGACGTCCTGCAATTGGCCGGCGTCAAGATGGGCTTCTTCAGCAGCTGAGCCATAACGGTTGTCACCGGTCGGCCGCGACCCGGTCGGCCGCGACCCGGTCGGCCGTGAACAGGTCGATACTTTTCAGGGTAACGTCAGCGGCGGGTCCCGGTGCGTGACGCCGGCAAGCAACGTGTAAGGAATGGTGCCGGCACACGCCGCGACCTTCTCCACCGGCAGTTTCTCGCCCCATAAGGTCACGCTGTCGCCGACCGCGTCACGACTGTCGGGTCCGAGGTCCACCGCTGCCGTATCCATCGAAATACGACCCGCAAGGCCGACCTTCCGCCCATTGACCAGCACCGGCGTCGACGACGGCAAGCAACGACTGTAGCCGTCGGCGTAACCGGCAGCGACGATGCCCAGCGAGGTATCCCGAGGCGCTCTCCAGCTGCCCCCGTAACCGACCGGGTCTCCCGCCCGTATGCGCTTTACGGCAATGATCCGGGCTTCGAAGTTCATCGCCGGCTGCAGGCCGAACTCGGCACCAACGGCGCCACCGAACGGCGAAACCCCGTAGAGCGCTATCCCTGCGCGCACCCAACTTCGGGACACGTCTGTGTTACCGCTGATCGCCTCCGGCCAACCGAAGATGCCCGCTGAGTTGGCGATACTGAACTGGCCGTCGAAGCCGCGGAGAAGGGTCGAAAATCGATCGAGCTGGCGATGCGTCCGGTCGTCCTGCCGATCGTCGGCGTTTGCCAGATGAGTCATCAGGCGCACCTCGCGCACCGCCGGGCATTGCGCCAGGCGTGTTCGCAGCCGGTCGATGTCGCTGGCGTCAAACCCGAGACGATGCATGCCGGTGTCCATTTTCAGCCAGACAACGGCGTCCCCGCGCTGCCGCGCTTCCAGCATGGCGAGCTGGGCCTCGCAATGCACGACGAGTTCGAGCTGTCGAGCCAGCGACTCGTCCAGTTCCCGCGGGGTAAATGCGCCCTCCAGCACAATGATGGGTTGCTTGATACCGGCGTCGCGCAAGCGGGTCGCTTCGGAGAGGCGCGCAACGGCCAGGCTGTCCGCTGCCGATAAATGCTCAGCCACGGCAATTAATCCGTGACCATAGGCATTTGCCTTGATTACCGCTGTGACCTTGGCGCCGGCGGCGGCTGCGCGAATTTTTGCCAGGTTGCTGCGGATAGCGCCGAGCCGGATAACGGCTCGTGCTCCGAAACTCACGAATAGCCCTCCCCCGCGTAACTCTCGGGTACCCAGTTTTCGAATTTCGTGAAACGGCCGACGAACGTCAGCGGGAAGTCGCCGATCGGTCCATTGCGCTGCTTGGCAATGTTGATGTCAGCAATGCCTTTGCGCGGCGTATCCTGGTTGTACACTTCTTCACGGTAGATGAAGACAATCAGGTCGGCATCCTGTTCAATGGCGCCGGACTCCCGCAAGTCGGACATCACCGGCCGTTTGTCAGTGCGCTGTTCGACACCGCGGTTGAGCTGCGACAATGCAATGATCGGCACTTCCAACTCCTTGGCGAGCGCCTTAAGCGATCGGGATATTTCCGAAATTTCCGTCGCCCGGTTTTCTTTATTACCGTGCACCTGCATAAGCTGCAGATAGTCGACCACGATCAAGCCCAGGTTGTGCTCTCGCTTGAGGCGCCGCGCGCGCGCGCGAATCTCTGTCGGCGACAGCGCCGGTGAATCATCGATAAATATCGGTGCGTCCGACATCAGTTGTACGGCGGTATTGATGCGCGACCAGTCCTCATCGGGAAATCGACCGGTGCGCAAGTGCGTCTGATCGACCCGGCCGAGCGAGGAGATCATGCGAAACGCAAGTTGCTGCGAAGGCATTTCCATCGAGAATATGGCAGTAGGTACTTTTGCGCCTATCGCTGCGTTCTCCGCGATGTTGATTGCAAACGTGGTCTTACCCATCGAAGGGCGTCCCGCGATGATTATCAGGTCGCCCGGTTGCAGACCGGCTGTAAGTTTGTCGAATTCGTTGTAGCCGGTCGAAATTCCGGTAATGTCGCCACCCTTTTGATGTAACAGGTCGATGCGATCGACCGCTTCGGGCAGGATCTGTTTCAAGGAACGGAATCCGCTGCGTCCGCGGGCTCCTTTATCGGCGATTTCGAAGACGAGGCGTTCAGCCTCGTCCACCAGTTCGGTTGCCGTTCTGCCTTCGGTGGTGAAGGCGCTGCCGCTGATGGTATTGCCGGCGCTGATCAGCGAACGCAGCATGGACCGTTCACGCAGAATTCGTGCGTAAGCAGTAACGTTGGCGGCGCCGGGAGTTTCGTTGGCAAGCATCGCGAGGTACTGCAGCCCGCCAGCCGACTCGAGCTCACTGCGATTATCGAGAAACTCCGTGACCGTCACGACGTCGCGGGGGTGGCCGCCTTCTACCAACGCCGCAATTGCGCTGAAAATCAGCTGGTGATCCTTGCGATAGAAGTCACTGTCGACAACGATGTCAGCGATCTTGTCCCAGGCGTCGCCGTCGAGCATGAGACCGCCGAGAAGGGACTGCTCTGCTTCCGCGGAGTATGGCGGGATTTTCAACCGCTGCTCTGCGTCGCCACCCATTCGTTCTTCCAGCGCTCGAGCCATAGTCTCCAGTTTCCGCAGCCCTGTTGCACGCCGGCGGCCGCTGCTGCGACGTTCGCGTACCTGCTAACGGGCCTTAAAGTAACACAGGCCCTTCGACCTGCACGGGTCGCCGGACATTTCAGCGACGTGTCAGCCCTCGGGCACGATCCGTACCGTAACGTCTACGTCGACATCCGAGTGCAGGTGCACGCTTACGGTGAATTCGCCCGGCTCGTGGATCGGGCCATCGGGCATCCGGACCTCGCTGCGCGCGATCTCCACACCCACTTTTTCGAAGGCCATGGACACATCGACCGGCCCTACCGAGCCGAACAACTTGCCTTCCGGACCCACGTTGGCGGGAATGACCAGTTCCATGCCACGAATGAGATCGGCACGCTTTTGCGCTTCCTTTCGCTCTACTGCAGCGGCTTTTTCAAGTTCCGCCCGCCGCGCCTCGAACTCGGCAATATTCTCACGTGTGGCGAGCGTTGCACGCCCGGTCGGCAACAGAAAGTTGCGCCCGAATCCCGGCTTCACGGTAACCAGATCCCCTATGTCACCGAGGTTCTCGACTTTATCAAGCAAAATAACGTTCATTTTTCAGATCCTGTAGCCTGCATGTCATTGGTTGTCATTTGCGTGCGGTGTGCCGTTATCGTTTTAGTTATCGGGCACGCCACTCACGCCACCTTGCGTCGTCGAAATTCGAACCACGCATCAATGTATCCCAACACTGCCAGCGCCATAATAAGCAGTACATTCAAGAGTGGTATCAACGCGTATACGAGTATCACCACCAGTATCGGCAGACCTCGCTCGGCGTGCAGCCAGTGGACGATCGCCAGCCCCTGAAACCAGAACAGGGCAAAGGCGACGAACGCGAGGTTCTGCAACCACACTGAGCCAGTCAACACCGCCAGGACCGACGTTATGGCCATAGACAGCGCCAACACCTTGCCGAAATTCAAGTCGCAAAAACGACCGAACTCGGCCGGTTTGTCCGCCAGCGATTGAAATATCGCATAGCCGAGCAGCAAGACGGTCACGTATAGCGACCAGGTTGCCAAAACCACCAGCGTCGTCATCTGGGCCGCCACGACCTCGCGCTGCGCCAGCAGGGTGTCCGCATGTTGCTGCAGGCCCATCTCCCGGAACGCGGCTGCAACGTTGACCAGCACATCGCCCCAGTACGCCGCCGGATCGCCCAGCAACAGGTAAAACGCGAGCGTCACCAGCAATGCGATAAGCGCTGCCACCTGCAAGGTCAGCGTCAGCGAACGCCGGCTGCGCAACAGTGCCGCTAGCAACATGACCGGTACCCAGATAACGGCGGCATTGGCTAGCACCTGTGAAACCGGTACCCCCAACAGCAACGAGATGACCAGCAACAGGGACACCGCAATTACACCCTGTACGGCCGTCTGCGGGGCGCCATGCCTGAGCACCAGCAACGACACGACGGTGCCGCTGATCACTTGCGCGAACGGCAGCAACAGGGTTGCTGCCAATCCGATAACAGCGTTCTGCGGTCGCGCAACCAGCCATGCGGCTAGCGGGCGCATGCATCGAAACCGGGGCCCGCCAAGGCGTGCTCAATGCCGATCGGTGTACGGCAGCAATGCCAGGTAGCGTGCCCGCTTCACAGCGGTCGACAATTGTCGCTGGTAGTTGGCCTTGGTACCGGTGATCCGGCTCGGAACGATCTTGCCGGTCTCGGTGACATAGGCCTTAAGCAATCCGAGATCCTTGTAGTCGATCTCTTCGATGCCTTCGGCGGTAAATCGGCAGTACTTCCGCCTGCGTGAATATCGGCTCATCTTCAGTTTTTTCCTGGGTCAGTTTTTTCCTGGTCAGTTTTCCTGTCAGGCGCCGCCGGATCCGGCAACCGATGACCTTTTGGTCGTCGCTGCGTCGTCGTCATCGCTGTCTGTTTCATCGTCCGGGTCCGAGTCATCGTTTGATGATTCGGCGTCGTCACCCTCGCTGCTGCCACTGTTGTCGGCTTCGGCCAGCAAGGCCGATTCCGACTGGGCCTTGGCATCGCGTCGCCGCTGGGCGTCGCGCTCCTTGCCCTTCTCTTCCTCGACCGCCACGGCCATCGGCGAGGCTTCGGTAACGGCTTTCTGCCGACTGATCACAAGGTGACGCAGGACGGCGTCGTTAAAGCGAAATGCGCTGCGAATTTCGTCAAGTACCTCGTTGTTGCACTCGACGTTCATGAGCACATAGTGCGCTTTGTGGGCCTTATGGATGGGGTGTGCCAGCTGGCGCCGGCCCCAGTCTTCGGTGCGGTGCACGGCTCCGCCGGAGCCTGTGACCATGCCCTGGTACTTTTCCACCATGGCAGGCACCTGTTCGCTCTGGTCCGGATGAACCAGAAACACGATTTCGTAATGTCGCATTGTGTCCCCTTACGGATTAAAGCCTCCCGGCGTGACCGGTGAGGCAAGGAGGGCCCGTCGCAGACAAGCCTGCGGGTCGGGGACGGGCATGCTACCCAAGCTGAGGGTCGTCTGCAAGCGAGGACCGACGCTGGCGCAGCGCTTCGTACAGGCAAACACCGGTCGCAACGGACACATTCAGGCTCGCGACCGCGCCGTGCATGGGCAAATGCACAAGGCGGTCGCAACGCCCGGCAACGGACTTCGATAGTCCGCCGTGCTCGCCACCCATTACCAGTGCCAACGGGGCGCTCAGGTCCGTATCGAACAGGCAAAGACTGCCTGTGTCGCTGGTGCCGACGATGGCCACACCGTAGTCCGACAGCCAGCCGAGTACCCGACCAATATTGGCGACGGTCGCAATACGCAGGTTTTCCGCTGCACCCGCCGACACTTTGCTGACGGTGGGGCTGATGCCTGCGGCGCCATGCCGAGGCATGACCACCGCGTCCACCCCGGCCGCATCCGCTGTGCGCAAACAGGCGCCAAGATTGTGCGGGTCCTGTATGGCCTCCAGTATCAGCACCAGCAGTCGGCGGTCACACGGTTCTGTGAGGCGCTGTTCGACAAATCCGCGCAACCCCGCTTCGTCCAGCATCGAGCTGCGGCGAACCTCGGCGACCACACCCTGGTGCCGCACTTCCCCCGAAAGCTGCTGCAGGCGCGCCCGGTTGGCCGGCTGCACGTCGATACCGCGCGCGTTCGCCGCATCGATAATCGCCTGCACCCGTGGATTCGGCGTTCGATACTCCGCGAAAATCCGCCGCACATCGCTGCCCGGGGTAGCCAGCAGTTGTTCAACCGCCCGCAATCCGGTGACGTAGCGGGCCTTGCTCATTTCAGAATGCTCATTTCTTCCGGCGTGAACGACTGCCTGGCCGCTTGGGCGACCCGCTGGCGGAGGTCTCTCCCTCGGCGCCGCTCAGGCGGAAATCAATGCGCCGGCTGTCCAGGTCGACCCGCGCTACCACCACTCGCAATTGATCGCCCAGCGTATAGCGTTTACCCGTGCGTTCTCCCACCAGCGCCAGTGCGCCAGCGTCGAAATGATAGTAATCGTTGTCCAGGCTGGTGACATGTACCAGGCCGTCGACCTGCGGATCGAGAAGTTGCACGAAAACGCCGAAGTTGGTGACACCCGTAACGACACCGTCGTACTCACCGCCCACCTTGTCCTGCATGAACTGGCACTTGAGTCGTGCTTCGACGTCTCGCGTCGCTTCCTCGGCACGCCGCTCATGCGCAGAACAAATTGCGCCGAGACGCTCCATATCGCCAGGCGCATAACGATAACTGCCTGCATTGCCGCCGCCGATAATGTGCCGTATGGCACGATGCACCAGCAGATCCGGGTAGCGCCGGATCGGTGACGTGAAATGCGCGTAGGTCTCCAGCGCGAGTCCAAAATGGCCGATGTTCTTCGGTGTGTACTCGGCATGCATCATCGAACGCAGCATCGCCACCGAAATCGTTTGCGCGTCCGGGCGGTCTGCGACCTGTTGCAACAGCTGGTTGAAATGTCGCGGTTCCACATGATCGGGATGCGGCACCTTCAATCCGAGTGTCGTCAGGAACTGCCGGAGGTCCGCGAAGCGATCGGGATCCGGTCGTGCGTGCACACGGTACAAGCCCGGAATTCGATGCTTCCTGAGAAAGCGGCCCGCCTGCACGTTGGCCGCGATCATGCACTCTTCGATCAGTCGATGCGCATCGTTTCGCGGCACCGACAGAATGCGGCAGACCGCACCCGAACTGTCGAGTTCGATTCGTGTTTGCGGAATGTCGAGTTCGACGGCACCACGATGTTGTCGCGCTTCGGCCAGCGCTTTATACAGCGCGTGCAGATGCGCAAGGCTCTCCTGCACAGCTTGCGGGATCGGCGCGCGATCCTGTGTAGTCAGGAAATCAGAAACCTGGCTGTAGGTAAGTCGCGCTGCCGAACGCATCAGCCCGTTTTGAAACTTCGATCGTGTCACCTTGCCGGTCGCATCGATGTGCATGTCGCACACCATGCAAAGTCGATCGACGTCAGGCTTGAGCGAACACAATTCATTCGACAGAACTTCAGGCAGCATCGGCACGACACGATTTGGAAAATACACGGAGGTACCTCTCCGTATGGCCTCGCGGTCCAGATCTGTGCCAACTTCGACATAGTGAGCGACGTCCGCGATGGCGACCACCAGCCGCCAACCGTTCGCTGCCGGTTCACAATAGACTGCATCGTCGAAATCCCGCGCATCTGCGCCATCGATTGTCGCCAGTGGCAGCGTGCGAAAGTCGATCCGACCCTTTTTGTCGGCTGCCGGTACGGACTTGCCGAACTTGCGAGTTTCTTTCTCGACTGCAGCCGGCCAGGATTCCGGAATGCCGTGAGCGTGAATTGCGATATCGGTAGCAATGCCCTGCTGCGCCGGATCGCCGATTACACGAACGATGCGGCCGGTCGCCTGCTCGGCGTCGGTCGGGTAGTCGAGAATTTCTGCAACGACGATCTGCCCGGGTTGCGCAGTTCCGGACTCGCCTTGCGGTATCAGTACCCTGTGAGAAATCTTCGGGTTGTCCGGAATCACAATGCCTATGCCGCGTTCACGGATGAACTGACCGGCAATATCCTGCGTTCCGCGTTCGAGTATTTCGACCAGCCGCCCTTCCGGACGGCCGCGGAAATCTTTTCCCGAGACCTTGATTGCCACCCGATCGCCGTCAATCAGCGAACGCATTTCCCGGGCGGACAGGTAGACGTCCTGATCGCCGTCTCCGCGAATTACAAACCCGAAACCGTCGCGATGGGCGCTGACAATGCCGCTGACGAGCTCGAGTTTCTCGGCCAGGCAATATTCGTGGCGCCGGTTTTCGATGATCTGGCCTGCCCGCACCATGCGGCCGAGCGTCTCGACGAGCGCGGCCTGCGCGCGCTGCCCCTTTAGCTCCAATTCCTGCATGATCTTGTCCAGCACCAGCGGCTGGCCGGCGTCGCGCAGGAATTGCAGTAATTCATTGCGCCCTGGGACCGGATGTTTGTAGCGGCCGCGTTGCGTCTTTCCGGACTTCGGTTTGTCTGACTTTTTCAAAATGCTCACTTGGCCGGCCAGGCCGGTCGAATTGACAGTGTCAGTGACGTTTGAGTACAGTGCGCCACCCGCAAGGACCGCAATTGTACGCGGTACGGCCTGGCCGAGGTGGCGGAATTGGTAGACGCGCTGGCTTCAGGTGCCAGTGGGGGA
>JBGTHC010000045.1:0-96565 GCA_041746375.1 Woeseiaceae bacterium | reverse complement strand
CCACATCGTCGACCAGGACGGGCGCAAGATGTCGAAGTCGCTCGGCAATATTGTCGATCCGTACGAGGTATTCGACTCCGTCGGCGCGGACGCATTGCGCTGGTACTTTATGGCACGGCTGTCACCGGACGTGCAGAAACGCGTTTCGGTGGACATCGTCCGGGATGTTGCCAGCTCGTTTCTGAACACCTTCTGGAATACCTACGGCTTCTTCGTACTGTATGCGCGACTGGACAAGGTCGACTTCAGGAGCGCAATGCCGCTCGAGCAGCGCCCGGAAATCGATCGCTGGGCAATAGCACTGCTCACTCGTACGGTCAGAATCTGCACCGAGGCAATGGACGCATATGACGCGAAAACCGCCGGAGAAGCGATTGAATCGTTCGTCGATCAGCTGAGCAACTGGTACGTGCGGCGAAATCGTCGCCGATTCTGGAAATCGGTGGACGAAGACGACAAGCGGGCTGCCTACCTGACCCTGTACGAATGCCTTGACGTGATCCATCGCCTGATGGCGCCGTTCCTGCCGTTTCTCGCCGAGAACGTCTACCAGAATCTTGCCAGAAGCGTCGACGCACAGGCGCCGGAGAGCGTGCATATGACGGCGTGGCCCGCGGCGGATCCGGCACGCGAAGACGAGAAGTTGCTGTTCGACGTCAGTGTGGTGCAGAAAGTGGTGGGACTGGCCAGGGCAGCGCGCGCGCAGTCCGGCGTCCGCACCCGCCAACCGCTGTCGCGACTGCTCATTCGAACGCCGGATGACGATGCAGCCCGGGCCATCGAGGAACACCAGGACCAGATACTCGAGGAATTGAACGTCAAAGCCATCGAATTCATTGCCCGCGATGCCGGGCTGGTAAGCTACCGGATCAAGCCGCATTTGCCGCGTCTCGGCAAGCGCTTTGGCAAGCGGGTGCCCTCGATCCGTGGCGCGCTGGAAGCGGCCGATGGCGCCACTATTGCCTCGGCCGTTGCCCGCGGTGAATCCTTTGCGGTCGATGTGGACGGGGATGCCGTCACGTTAGGGCCAGAAGACGTGCTGATCGAGACGCATTCAGCCGAGGGCTTTGCGTGTGGCGAGGACGCTGGCTTCCTGACGGCGCTGGATACGACCCTGAACGAGGACCTGATCCGGGAAGGTATCGCCCGCGAGCTGATCCGCACGGTCCAGGATGCCCGCAAGCAGGCCGGGCTCGAGGTATCCGATCGCATCGTGCTCGGCATCCGTGGCTCGGCCGGAGTGCAGGCGGCGCTGGAGCGCTTCCGCGACCACCTGATGGCCGAAACGCTGGCCGTCCGGTGGCAGGTAGGCCAGGAGGCGCCGCTGCTCCGCGAACACCGCGCCCTCGATAGTGAAACGTGGGATATCGAGCTCAACCGGAGCCGCTGAATTCCGGTCGATCGCCGGCCAGACAACCCTCTTGCAGAGCCTTCCGTACATTTGGTATAAGAAACGGGCGCAGGTAGTTGATAGACCAAGAAGACCGACACGGATGCGGTCGCGGCATCGATGCCGCGAACTACCGGAGGTAGTTGATTCTTAAAGCGTAGATGCGACACTGACCGTCCTGCGGATTGGCGGCCAAAAATAAAAACGCTGAATAAAAACGCTGAAAAAAGCGCTGGAGTGGAAATGTCCAACCACGTCGAACAAATCACGACCGCTGTGACCGTGATGGCCGGCAACGGTCAGGTAAAACAACGCTTGATCACGGCTTACGAAGACAGTTTGCGCACTATCAACGCGGAGGAGCTGCCGTCATCGGCACGCCCGTTGTTCAAGGAATTGCGGACACTGATGGAATGTGTTGCGCCGTTGAACGGCGAAGGAGCCATTCGTGCCACTGTACGCAAGATGTCGGTGCACGACACCGCGCGCGCCGCGCGTTTGATGGTGGAACTTCTTGCGGAAGTAATCCGTCACAGCGGTAGCCGCCAGGCTCGCTTGCCGTTGCACAACGAGGAGCGGCCAGTGGTGGTTCCCGGCTTTCTGGCGAAATCACACTGATGCCCTGTTAGTCAGCGGTGCTGACCGGGTAATAGATGTCGGTGACCAGTTGCGACTCCGGGGTGCGGGTCGGATCGCTGACATAGGATTCCCATGCGTCGCCCGCTCTCGAGATGCCGTGGGCTGCGAGATACGCTGAAATTTTTTCATGGGTGCGACTCAGGTCCCGGTAGGAACCAATGTGTCGGCCGCGAATTGCCGGTCCTTCGTACGTCACTCCCAGTTGTACGCCCATTGCAGATTGCGGCGTTTCATCGCTAACGCCGTGCACCGGAATCGCCGCATCGAATACGAACTCGGAACCGCTGAAGCGGCGGCTGATCGATAGCGGTGCGCCGGCCGTCTGCAAACCGTGCTGGTCGATGAAGCCCAGGATCCTGAAATACGCCTCTCCCATCGCTTCCGAGATCGCTGCCGCGTTCGGCGCACTCGTCTCGGTCAGATAAACAATTGGCTGAGGCCTAACCACCAGGGGTTCGATCTCAATGTCGGTCCAGTCAGCGCGCGGCAGGCTTTCTGCCAGTGTACTGATATTCTCCAATCCGCGTTGCATCTCCTGTCCGGTGCCGGATTCCAGAAAAAGCCCTTTGTAGCGGGCAAACAGATTGATGCCGAACTGCCTTGCGCAAGTCCAACGAAGACGGGTCCCGGCATCCGCTCTTGCGATCTCGAACGTCGCGCGCAGAGGTTGGCCTTGGTCGAGATCGAGTTGTGCGACCACCAGTCGATTCGAGACACTCTCAACGATGGTCTGGCCACCCTGCCCAAGCCGTCTGCCATCCCAGTGCATCTGAGCGCCAACGCCGCTGGCCGGTACAGAAATATCAACCCGGGCATCCGGATCGGCTTCGATCCATGGCGACCAGTCCTCGACGCGGCGCAAATCGTTCAACACCGCGAACACGGTCCCTGGTGGTGCATCGACGACGGTTTCCCGTTGTACCTGCCCTTCAGACGGAAGAAATACGCCCACGACAACAACAGCCACAACGATTGCGCCGAGAGCATACAAAAAGTTTTTCGGCGCCTTGTTCAATATCGAGCGGGCTGGAATACAGGGATGCGGGCCGGTCGATCATTGTGCACAATGCGCCGCATAAAGGCTAAATTCATCGTCATATGACCACCGATTCGCTACCCGACAGACCCATCGGCATTTTTGATTCCGGAGTAGGCGGGCTCACTGTCCTGAAGGCGTTGCGCGCGCGCTTGCCGGACGAACATTTCGTCTACCTGGGAGACACTGCCAGATTGCCCTATGGTATCAAAAGCGCGAGTTCGATCTTGCGTTACGCTCGGCAGGCGTCCCGATATTTGCAGTCACGCAACATCAAGCTTCTGGTAATTGCGTGCAACACTGCATCGGCTGTCGCGTTGCGCGATCTGCAATCGGAGCTTGCTCCGTTGCCGGTCATCGGCGTGATCGAACCCGGTGCAAGCGCAGCCGTGACAGCAAGGCCGTCAGCGAACCACCTGGTACTTGCGACGGAAGCAACCGTTCGGCTTGGTGCCTACCGGCAGGCCATATTGCGGCTGGATAATGCGGCCACCGTTGAGGGGCTGGCCTGCGAACTGCTGGTGGCGCTGGCGGAAGAAGGCTGGACTAGCGGCGGTATCGCAGATGCCGTAATTCGACGTTACCTGCAGCCGTACCTGGCCGCGGATGGCACAGGCGCGCTGTCCTCCCTCATTCTGGGCTGCACGCATTTTCCACTTTTGCGCGAAGCGTTGTCTGCCGTTGCGGGCGATCACGTTTCCATAGTCGACTCGGCCGGCACAACTGCCGCCGTGGTGGCCGACCGGCTGCTGGTGGAGGGTCTCACGCGAACGCACACCGGCAGTGGCAACCTGGAATTGCTCGCGACGGACGGAGCAAGACGTTTCGCCAGGGTGGGTGGGGTTTTTCTCGGCACAGCGCTGTCGGCAGATGATGTCGAGATCGTGGATCTGTAACAGCCTGTCGGACCTGGCAGGCTGCAGGCTGATCTGTTGTGCGATAATTGGCCATTGTTGTGAAATCACGGGGGCGTCAAAGTGAAACCAGTTGCGGAATCAATCGCTTCATTGCGTCGGATCGTCGTCGTTGCGTTGTTGGCTTTGCCCATTGCCGGGTGTGAGAGCGAGAAAGCCCCGCCGGCTGAAGTAGCTGCCGTGCGCGATGCGCAACCTGCCGCGCAGCTACCTGCTCGACCCGAAATTTATGCAGATTTCCCACTGGAAGCCGATCTGTCCGGATTCAGCGAGCAACAACGCGAGATGCTTGCGGTATTGATCGATGCATCGAAGATAATGGACGACCTTTTCTGGCGACAGGCATTCCGCGATGATTACCAGGAGTGGCTCGAAACGATCGATAATGCCGACGCGCGCCGTTTCGCAGAGATCAATTATGGTCCGTGGGACCGTTTGCAAGACGACAAGTCTTTCATCGACGGCTTCTCAGACAAGCCGCTGGGCGCAAACCTTTACCCCGCCGACATGACCATCGAGGAGTTCGAGGCAGCCGATCTGCAGGGCAAACGTGGTCTCTATTCGCTTGTCCGGCGAGACGATGAGGGCGACCTGGTGCTGATTCCGTATCATGTTGCCTACGCGACGGAACTCGGTGAGGCAGCGTCTTTATTGCGCAGGGCCGCTGAACTTGCTGCAGACGAAGGGTTCGCCAATTACCTGCGCTTGCGCGCCGAGGCGCTGGTTACGGACGAATATCAAGCCAGCGATATGGCCTGGATGGATGTAAAGACCAACCCGATCGAGCTGGTCATCGGTGCAATTGAGACATACGAAGATCGACTGTTCGGCTATCGGGCCGCTTACGAGTCCTACGTCCTTATCAAGGATCTCGACTGGAGCGAACGGCTGGAAAGATTCGCCGAGTTTCTGCCGGAATTACAACGTGAACTTCCGGTAGACGATGCTTTCAAGTCAGAAACACCGGGTACCGATTCAGACCTGAATGCCTACGATGTCGTTTACTACGCAGGTCACAGTAATGCTGGCTCAAAAACTATTGCCATCAACCTGCCTAACGACGAACAAGTGCAACTGCAAAAGGGTACCCGACGACTGCAACTCAAGAACGCGATGCAGGCAAAGTTCGAAAAGATTCTTCTCCCGATTGCGGATGTGCTGATCGATGATTCGCAGCGGCAGCACGTAACTTTCGATTCGTTTTTCGCCAATACCATGTTTCACGAAGTCGCTCACGGCCTGGGTATCAAGAACACTGTCAATGGGAACGGTACCGTGCGCGAGGCATTGCGCGATACCGCGTCTGCCATGGAAGAAGGTAAGGCAGACATACTGGGGCTCTACATGGTGTCCTCATTGCATGAAGCGGGTGAACTCGGCGAGATCGATTTGCGAGATAACTACGTTACATTCATGGCCGGACTCTTTCGATCGATCCGTTTCGGCGCAGCAAGCGCGCACGGGCAGGCGAACATGGTGCGTTTCAACTACTTTGCCGATCAGGGTGCGTTCGTGCGTGACAGCGATACCGGGACATATCGCGTCGACTTCGAGCGTATGGAATCGGCGATGAATTCACTGTCGGAATTACTGTTGACGCTGCAAGGTAACGGTGATTACGAGGGCGCATCCCGACTGATGCATGAGAGCGGCGTGGTGACTGCAGAGCTGCAGGGTGATCTGGATCGTCTGACGGCGGCTGACATCCCTGTCGATATCGACTTCATACAGGGGGTTGCACAGCTCGGGCTTTGAGTCGGCGGCCGGCGTAGCCGGAAGCTGGCTGCTCGTCAGAGGTTGCTGCCAATCATGCGCAGAAACTCGGCGCGTGTGCGGGCATCTTTGCGAAAGGTGCCGAGCATCTGGCTGGTCACCATGGATACTGCCGACTTGTGGATACCGCGAGTGGTCATGCATTGGTGAACTGCATCGATTACGACACCCACACCCTTGGGCTTCAGAACGTTTTCGATACACTGGGCAATCTGTGCCGTCATCTTTTCCTGGACCTGGAATCGACGTGCGAAAGAATCCACTACGCGAGCCAGCTTGCTGATCCCGACTACCTTGTTGTTGGGCAGGTAGCCGACATGTGCACGGCCGATAATCGGCGCCATGTGATGTTCACAGTGGGATTCGAAGGTAATGTCGCGCAGCACGATCATTTCGTCATAGCCATCGACCTCTTCGAAGGTGCGCTGCAGGAAACTTACCGGATCGCTGTTATAGCCACTGAACCAGTCTTCATAGGCCTTTGCAACGCGACGCGGGGTATCCACGAGGCCTTCCCGGGTGGGGTCTTCGCCGGCCCAACGCAGCAATACCGTGATGGCGTCTTCGGCTTGTTTGCGGGTCGGCCGAGGTATCGAACGGCTGGTTTTCTTGCGATTCAATGCTGGATCCCTGGTTACGGATTACGAACTATGAATTCGGTCCCGACACGGCCCGATTTGCGCCGGGTATTGCGGCCAGGCTAGTTGGTCGCCGCAACGTCGCTGGGCTCAGCTGCGGAAGGCAGATCGGAAGCGCGATAAAAGAATTTATGCGTATAGCTTAGGCCTTCTGTCGCAACTGGCGTGCCGTCGTCCAGGCGCGGCCGGTGAATCATAGCGCGCAAATCGCGCAAAACGGCCTGTTCCATGTCAATGAAACCCGGCGGTGTGGCTTCCGACATTACGATATCGTCGGTAAAACCACGCGTATTCACCGTGTAGTCATAGACTATTGTGCCCACTTCATAGTTTTCGCCTGGCAGCTGCCTGCGGACTTCCCCGTCGATACCCACGTACTTCGGGGGATTGATCTTTTGCAGGATAATTAATGACTCAAGGTGATCGCGTCGGTTTTCTAAACGTTCTTCATCGACCGAAAGCAGTTGCCAGGCCTCTTCGTAAACACCGCGAGCCCGGTTCGGCTTGCCTGACATGATGTAGAAATCACCGAGAGCCAGCATGGCCTCTTCCCTGGTTTGCCATGTCGCATCCGGATTGCTTTCAGCAATACGCAATGCTCGTTTCAGATAGATCTCGCCCGACGTAATTGATGTCGGTTGGTGGAAGCTCATGTCAGCAGCGCCCACGAAAAGATGCGACCTGCCGAGACTTGTAAGCGGAGGAATGAGCCGCAGATCTTCCTTGCCGTAGTGATCCTCGATCAAATCAATTACTTTCCGCCAGGTGTAACGTTCCTTGTCGTACAATTGAAGCCGGTGTTGCCATAGTGCCTGATTCTCGAGTGCAGGAAGTATATCCACGCTGTCGAGAGCGACATCGCGCGCCTGCAGCTGGAAGACGTGAGCCTGAACTTTCTCCGCCATATCCGGTTCGCCGACAACGAGGTAGGTTTCCGCCAGAGACTGCAGTACTTCGACCTGCATAAGGTTATGCGGGCCCTCGTTGACATGGCTTACATGTACGGCCCGATCGAAGGACTCGATGGCCTCGTCCGGCCGACCGGCAGCCAGTTGCGCGGCACCGAGACCCTTGAGAGGGTTCACAAGATTGGTGTTGAGCCGGTCCTCTGTCCGCTCGATGATGTCGATCGCGGCTGAATAATTAAGCTGTGCCGCTTCGTATTCTTCATTGTGATGCTGCGCGATACCGAGGTTGGTGAGCGCCCTGGCCGAATCGAGGCTGTTAATACCGAAGATCTCGATCGAAAGTTCTACGACGCGTTTTGCGTAGGTATCGGCTTCCGCGTAAGCATCGTTCTCGAGTGCTTCCTTGTACAAGAAGAAACTGCGTTGCAACTCTTCCAGCGGAGTTTCGACGATCTCGGCCGGGGCGAAGCCGGTTTCAAACGCGGCTTCATTCCCTGCCTCGTCCTCGCTATTCTCGTCAAAATCACTCTCGAGAACGTCCTCTGAATCGTCTTCGGCACCGCTCGGTCCAAGATCCGGGTCCGGTCCCTCCTCGAGCTGCGGTGGTTCATACAGTTCGCCGTCATCGAGCGCAATTTCCGGCAGCTCGATGTCGGGCGCCGGCTCCTGCGCCATAACGCTGCTGCCACCCACAACGACGAGTGACGCTGCGGCCAGCCTGAATATGCCTGTCGAATACTTCGATTTCATGATTGTCGGCGCATCGGTCGTGCGATTGAAATTAAGACTGCCGGCAAAACGTTTAGTTCTGATCGTAAGCAGATAGGCTGACTATACCGGCAGGCTCGCAACGACGGTACCTCTCGCCGCCGAGCCGTGCCTTGCGGCCGGGGAAACTGAGCGCAGAATTCCCTCTTTGATTCGGCGTTCGGGGGAGGGCCTGGTCTTCGGGAGGTTCTTTGACGGAATGGCTCCCTTCGGTCCGCTTTATTTCCGTCAAAGGGTTCCCCGTCCGGTCGAGACCGATTCGCGCCAGCCAGCCGCGCCCGACAGCGCCGGCAACCACTGCCTCTAGCCTTAGGCGACCGAGCCGAAATCCATCGTGAGCTGCCGTTTTCCGGGGGCTTCGAAGCGGCTGCAGTCGAGCGGCCGGCTTTGTTGCCGGCCCTGTTGCAGTCCGGCGCGGCGGCAGGCGACCCTGAACCGCTGGCCGATCATTTCCGCGTATGCGCCACGACCGGTCTGCCGGATGCCGAAACGGTTGTCATAATCCCGGCCACCGCTTGCCTGGCGCAGCAGACTCATGACATGAGCGGCGCGCTCAGGAAAATGGACCACCAGCCAGTTGCTGAAGAGTGTCCTTAGTTCGTGCGGGAGGCGCAGCAGCACGTAGCTCGCGTGCTGCGCGCCACTTTCGCCCGCCCGGCGCACGATAGGCTCTATTTCGCGGTCGTTGACGGCCGGAATGATCGGTGCCATCAGCAGGCCTACCGGTATGCCGTGTGTTGATAATGAATGCATCAGAGTGAAACGCGCGTTTGCGGAGGGTACGCGCGGCTCGAGGCGGCGTTTCAGGTCGTCGTCTGCGGTCGGGACGCTGAGTGCAACCGAGCAAAGGTCCTGCGCCGCCAGCTCGGACAGCAAATCGATATCGCGGCGCATTAGCGTACCCTTGCTGATCAGGCTGACCGGGTGGCGATGCTTCAGGAAAACTTCCAGTAACTGCCTGGTCAGGCGGAGCTTTTTTTCGGCAGGTTGGTACGGGTCGGTATTCGCGCCAATGGTTATCGGACGGCACTCATAGCCCGGCTTTTGCCATTCCTCCAGCAACCGCGCCGTCGCATTGGGTTTGTAGAAAATCTGCGTTTCGAAATCGATGCCCGGGGACAGGTCAAGATAGCTATGGCTCGGCCTTGCGTAGCAGTAAATGCAGCCATGTTCGCAGCCCATGTAGGGATTGATGGAACGATCGAAGGGCACGTCGGGCGACTCATTGCGGCTGATGATGCGCCCGGCGGTCATGGGCCGGAGAGTCGTAGCGGGCACCGACTGTTCGCGTTCTTCGTCGGCGCTCGTCAGAACAACGGTGGAGGCGAAGCGCCCGTCGGGATTCGATACCGCACCGCGCCCTTTGTGCAGGACAAACAGTTGTTCGACAGCTTGTGATTCGACTTCATGCCCGGGCACGAGTGCGCTTTTACGGTCTGTCATCGGGTGGCCCCGGAACTGTATGGACATACAGTATCCAAGCGAGCCTTTCCGGTCAATGGCAGGCACCGCCGACGCTTGTGATTGAATCACCCTCGGCCGGAAGCCTGTCGCACCGGGGCACCGTTGCGCCGGCGGGTTATTCCTCTTTCTGGAAAAGGTGCACGTCCCGCTGCGGGAAGGGAATACTGATCCCGACCTCATCGAAGCGCTTCTTGACGGCTTCGGTCAGGTCGAACTTGACCGGCCAGAAATCGGCAGTTGCTACCCACGGCCGCACGTAGAAATTGACACTGCTGTCCGCGAGTTCGCCAACCACAATCTGGCAAGGTGGATCCTTGAGAATTCTTTCATCCGCATCGACCAAAGACTGGATGGCTTTGCGAACCTCATCGATGTCATCGTCATAGCTGACACCAACTACCATGTCGACACGGCGAGTCGTGTTGGTCGAATAGTTGGTAATGATGCTGTTCATAATCTGGCCATTTGGCACGATGATCTGTTTGTTGTCGGCCGTTTGCAGCAGGGTCGTGAGAATCTGCACCTGCACTACCGAGCCCGAAATACCGGCGGCCTCGACCCAGTCGCCGACGCGATATGGCCGGAACATGACGATAAGGACGCCTGCGGCGAAGTTGGCCAGAGACCCTTGCATTGCCAAGCCGACTGCAAGACCGGCAGCACCGACCAGCGCGATCAACGATGCCGTCTGTACGCCGAGCTTGGTAATAGCGGCGATGATGACAAATGCCATCAACGCCCAGTAAACGAGATTGCTGACAAACGATTCGAGTATCGAATCCACCTCCTGCGATTGCATGAGGCGACGCAGTCCCCGGGACAACAGCCGCGCGATTGCTCGACCGATATAGAAGATCAGGATTGCGGCAACAAGGTTTATGCCGAACTCGACGCCGAGAGTCTGCATTTGTTCGGCCAGGATGGCCCAATCGATATTCAGGTCCGGCAGTTGCATGTCATTCACTGTTGTCGATTCCTCTGGATTGTTTGTTCGGTACGCAGGTCTTGTACGAAATGCGAGCGCCGGGTTCAGGCCACGCTCCAGGGATAGAAGGCGAACAGCCAGGCGACCAGAACGATCGCCACAGCGCCGGCGCCGCAGACCAATTGAACGTGGCGCGAGGCGCCCAGGGATGTCAAACGAATCATGATGATACCAGCAAGAAATCCGCAGACGAAACCGGCGAGGTGGGCGCCGATATCTGTATTTTCGTCACCGGTGCCGGTAAAGGCGAGCAGGGCGATGCCGCCGATGATCGGCCCAAGCCGGTAGGCCCATCGATCCTGTGCCATGAACCGCCCGCGCCATACATAGCCGGCGACGAGCCCGAGTGCTGCAAAGACGGCTGTCGATGCACCGATCGATCGGTGTCCGGGGTCAAGCAGAAGCGTATTCAGCGCGTTGGCTGCAGCGCTGGCCAACACGATAACAAGCCAGGCCATGCCCGGACCGGCGAGTCGTCCGGCCAGGAAACCGAATAACGCGCCGAAACCGATGTTGCCGAGCAGATGACGCAATCCGGAGTGCAAGGTCAACGCCGTGACGAGGCGCCACCATTCACCGTCACGAATGCGTTCCCCGTCGACTCTGCCGGCCGCAAGCCAGTCGCGGTTAAAAAAGCCCTCACCGGCAAGCCAGGCAACGATGCAGATCACGGTAACGTAGACAATGGCGCCGGGTACGCCGTTACGATCGACAGGCGTCGGAGGTAGCGGCGCGGGATTTGACCTGCGATTCTCCTGCTCGTATTGCCAGATCTCGTATTTGGCCCGTTCGCCGAACCCCTCGGGCACCCAAAGTGTCGAGCGACCGTCCGCGCGCAGAATCTCGTAGGGGATATCACGTGCGAGCAATACCAGGGCCCGATCGGAGCAGGGCTGCAGCGTTTCGCAATCGAACACGATGACCCGGCCGTCAGGCATTGTTGAACCTGCAGTAACGCCAGCAGTTACGCATCTTGCGAGCGGCGCTGTCAGGCTGCAAGGGCGGCGACGCCGATTTCCAGCAGGCTCGCGCAATCTCCAAAGAAGCGATGCGAGGCGAATTCGTCGGCGCGAGTCTTTCCCCGATTCAGGATGGCAATCGGCTTACTGCATTCCGCCGCAAGGCGCGCAAATCGAAACCCTGAAAACACCATGAGCGACGTTCCTGCGACCAGCAACGCGTCGCAATCCCGTACGAGTTGACGGGCGACTGCGACCCTGTGCACCGGCACCGGTTCGCCGAAGAAAACGACATCCGGTTTGACGATACCGCCGCAGTGCAGGCAGTCCGGTATCGTGAATCGCTCGAAATGGTCGGCCGCCAGGGTTGCATCGCCGTCCGGACCGAAGCTTGTTACCGTTGCCCTCCAGCGAGGATTCAAGTTCTGCAGCCTGAGTTGAAACTCTTGCCGGGATGCTTTGCTATCGCACTGCATACAGCGTGTCGTGTGCAGAACGCCGTGTAAATCGATCACGTTGCGACTACCGGCTGCACGATGCAGGTTGTCTACATTTTGTGTGATCAGTCCCGCGACGCGCCCGGTCGCTTCAAGCGTTGCCAGCGCCGCATGTGCGCCATTCGGACGAGCATTCGCGAAACGTCTCCAGCCATGGAGGCTTTGCGCCCAGTAGCGGCGACGCACGTCTGTGCGTGTCATGAACTCTGCAAACTGCACCGGCTGCCGCTGCTTCCAGTTACCGGCATCGTCACGGTAATCCGGAATGCCGGATGCTGTGCTGCAACCGGCTCCGGTCAGAACCGCGAGCCGTTCATAGCGACCCAGAAACGCCGTCAGAGAGTTGATCGATTCAGTGAGCGGCTGCACCTGCGCTCCGGCCATGCCGTAATCTCCGCTTCCTTAAAATACTATAAAAATCAATACTTTATACTGAATGTACGTGCGTTGCACGTGGTTGCCCTGTTTCATCTGCCGTTCAGGGTGCGACGTCGATACTGACAGCTAATGATTATGGCATTGATGAGGCCTACCATGCGCCGATGGCACAGAGTCTATCTCGCAGTCACACTTATCGCCGCGGTTTTCCTGCTGGAGTCACTGCTGCCGGTGCAGGTGTTTTAGGCCTGCGCGCGAGCATCCCCCGCCACTGGTGCGATTGGGTTAGTCTGTACACTGGCTGGCCTTCAATACAACACGAGCGACCAGGGATGATTCATTTTCGACTCTTCGCAGTTCTGGCAATTGCGCTGCTGCAGTCTGAGGTGGCGCGAGCCGAGGTTCTGGATGCGCGATCCGACGGCTTTACAGTCAGTCAGTCTGCTTCGATCAATGCGTCGCGGGACGACGTTTATCGTGCCGCTGTCGCCGATATTGGCGAATGGTGGAGCGATGCTCACACAATGTCCGGTGACGCCAGCAACATGTACATCGAGGCCCGCCCGCAGGGATGTTTCTGCGAAACACTGGGTGACAACGGCGGTTTGGTCCATATGACCGTCTCCTTCGTCAATCCTGCCGTAATCCTGCGACTGAGCGGCGGTCTGGGTCCGCTGGGACTCATGGGGGTATATGGCAACATGACCTGGGAATTCGACGACAGTGACGAAGGCACGATCGTGACCTGGAAATATGCCGTCGGCGGATACCTGCCGCAGGGTCTCGAGCAGATTGCGCCAGCAGTCGATAGCGTGCTCACCGAGCAACTGAACTCGCTCAAGAAATTCATCGAAAGCCGCGCAGCGAATTGATGCGGTCAGTGGCTCGCAGCATCCTGCATCGGCACCGTACATCGGCTCGGTAGCCAGCGCGATGGACCACGACAACAGGCCCGCCCCCGCCAGCCACTGCGCCGAGCCGTGCCCGTCGGCGACCGTGGTATTGGTGCGCAACAATCAAGGCTGTCCCGAGATTCTGCTGGTAAGGCGCCACGCAAGGTCCGCGTTCGGCGCGAACTACGTTTTTCCCGGAGGACTTGTCGAAACGTGCGATCGCCATTCCTTTTGTGATCCGGGCTTTCCGGCAGACGACGCCTGTCGCTGCCTCGGCATGACTGAAGGCGCGCTGGAGTATTACAGCGCAGCGATTCGCGAGCTATTCGAGGAAACCGGCGTTCTGCTGGCCCGCGATCCGCAAGGCCGGATGCACCCGTTGGCCTGCCGTCCGACTATCGACGAACTCCATGCAAGTCGCTATCGACTTATCGCGCAGGAGTTGCTGTGGCCCGAATTTCTCGCCCGGAACGAACTGACGCTGGCAGTCGACGCAATCAGCTATTTCGCCTGGTGGATAACGCCAACCGCACGGCCGCGCCGATTTTCTACGCGCTTTTTTCTGGCGATGATGCCGGACGGACAAGTCGCATGCCATGACGGCGTAGAACTGACCGACAGCCGTTGGGTGACCGCGGCAGACGCAATGGAGGCCGGCAAACGTGGCGAACTGGCTCTGCCGCCGCCCACGCTGGCAACTCTTGCTGAGCTTGCGGCGTTCCCATCCGCGGACGCAGTAAAGGCATGGGCCGATGAGCGCGCACGAACCGGCGTGGCAAGGATTCTGCCGATCATTGTGTCCCGCCGCGGCAAGGAAACGATCTTGATGCCGGACCATCGTGACTATGCCGAGCATGCGGTGCGCTCAGGGAATGACAGCCGGTGAGCAGTGAACTCACACCGGGCCGCGTTACCGAGCTTTCACCCGGCGTGCGACGACTCGTGGCGCCGAACCCCGGCATGATGACCGGTCCCGGAACGAACACCTACATCGTGGGTGCTCGCGAACTCGCGGTGATCGATCCCGGTCCCGCCATCACGACACACATCGACGCGATCAAGAGCGTTGTCAAGTCATCGGTTCGCTGGATTCTCGTTACACATACTCATCCGGATCATTCGCCGGCAGCAGCCATACTGGCTGAAGCGTGCGGCGCCCGGCTCTTAGGCAGACCGGCGCCCGCTACAGGACCGCAGGACCGTACCTTTATCCCCGACAGTGTGCCGGCAGATGGCGAGAGAATCGGCAGCGCGGACTTTGAACTCGAAATCGTCGCTACGCCGGGGCATGCATCGAACCATATTTGCTACCGGCACGTCGGCTTGCGCTGGCTTTTTACAGGCGATCACATCATTAACGGATCGACCGTCGTCATCGATCCCCCGGACGGCAACATGTCCGACTATCTGCGGTCCCTCGAGCGCCTGGCACAGCTCGGCTGTGCAGCGATCGCGCCTGGGCACGGTGACGTCATACACGAGCCGGCGAAGGCAATCGAGGATCTCATCCGGCATCGGCTGCGGCGCGAGGCAAAAGCCGCTGCCGCGGTTGCCGCATCGCCGGGCGCAGCCCTGCACGAACTCGTGAAAGTCGTCTATTCGGACGTCAATCCGTCACTGCACCCACTGGCGGCACGTTCGCTGCTGGCACACCTGGAATAGCTCGCAGCCGATTCGCGAGTCGTGCGCCACGGCGACCGCTGGCACGAATCAGAATCAGCGCGACACTCATAAGTCGGTAAAGCACGAGTTGTCGGCTGCCAGCTTGCATAGAAGCTCAGGTGGCTCCCAGTACATCGGGCCGAAACGCTCGCGAAACTGCGCAATGGTCTCCAGCACCTGGGCGAGGCCCGTGGCGTCGGCAAAATGCATCGGTCCGCCGCGGTGTCGCGGAAAGCCATAGCCGTTGATCCAGATGACATCGATGTCCGACGAACGAGTCGCAACACCTTCCTGCAGAATGCGTGCGCCTTCGATGACGAGACCGTAGATGCAGCGATCCACAATTTCCTGATCCGTGATGGCGCGCTGCGTGACGCCAAGTCGTTCCGCCTCGCTGCGAATCATGTCGCGCACCTCCGGGTCGGGGGTCGGCGTTCGCGAACCGGATTCGTAGCGGTACATCCCTTTACCGGTCTTCTGTCCGTACCGACCCTGCTCAGCCAGCATGTCGGCGACACGGTAGAAGCGCGGATCGTCCGGCAGGTCGCTCCGCTCCCGGCGAATCCGGTAACCGACATCCAGCCCCGCGAGATCACCCACCGCGTTAGGTCCCATCGCCATGCCCCAGTCGCAAAGAACGCGATCGATGCGTTCGGGGGCGGCTCCTTCAAGCAGTAGCAACTGGTTCTCTCGGCCGTAGCTGTACAGCATGCGGTTGCCGACAAAACCGAAGCAATTGCCGACGACCACGCCGATTTTGCCCAGTGACCTGGCGAAACCCAACGCAGTCGCAATGACATCGTCCGCGGTTCGGGCACTGCGCACGATTTCGAGCAGGCGCATGATGTGAGCGGGGCTGAAGAAATGCAGGCCAATGACATCCGCGGGTCGGGATGTCGCAGCCGCAATTCTATCGAGATCGAGTGTCGAGGTGTTGCTTGCCAGGATCGCGCCCGGCTTGCATATGGAATCCAGCTTGACGAATACCTCGTGCTTGATGGCCATGCTCTCGACCACCGCCTCAATGACGAGGTCGGCATTGCGGATGTCGCCGTAGTCGTCGCCTTTTGCAAAACGCTGCAAACAGTCCTGCACGAAAATCGCTGATAGTTTGCCGCGCTCTGCTCCGCTGTTCAGCAGGCGACTTACGCTTTCTGCTCCGCGTTCCAGTGCCGTGGCGTCGTTATCCAGCAAATGGACCGTGTAACCGGCAGCGAGACAGGCGTAGGCAATGCCGGCACCCATCGTGCCGGCGCCGAGCACCGCAATATGCCGGATGTTCCGCCGCCGTGTGTCTTTGTCGATCCCGGGCACTTTAGCCGCCTCGCGTTCGGCAAAAAACGCATGACGCAGCGCGTGCGATTGCGGCGAATCCATGCATTGCCGGAAATACTCGCGCTCGGCCCGGCAGCCATCGTCAAAACTTTTTTCAACCGCTTGCTCCACGCAGCGGATAATCAGTTCGGGTGACAGTAACCCTCTGGCTTTCCGAGCGATGGTTTCCCGGGCGGCAGCGAACACGCCCGGATCGACCGCATCGACTACCATGTCGCGTACACGACGCGGGCCAGCGGCGATTCGTGCCCGCGCAAAGGCGATAGCCGCCGCCGGCAGGTCGTTACTGTCTGTCTCCTCATCCAGCAATCCGGCGTCTCGCGCTGCCGCTGCGCTGATCGACTCGCCGGAGAGCATGAGTTCGAGCGCGCGCTCGGCGCCGATCAGCCTGGGCAAGCGCTGAGTGCCGGTTGCGCCGGGCAACAAGCCGAGCTTGACTTCGGGCAGCCCGACAACAGCGTCGTCTTGCGCGATGCGGTAGTGGCAGGCCATCGCCACTTCCAGGCCCCCGCCGAGGGCGGTGCCGTGGATGGCTGCGACCACCGGCTTCTGTGCGGCCTCTATTATGGTCACCACGTCCGGCAGTAAAGGAGTCTTAGCCGGCAGGCCGAATTCACGAATATCGGCACCAGCAATAAAGGTGCGACCAGCACAATGCAACAGGATTGCCTGCGTCTCCTTGTCGTCACAGGCAGCCTCGATACATTCCACAAGACCCTTGCGCACCGCATGCGACAAGGCATTGACCGGCGGATTGTCGATGGTAATGACGGAGACGTCACCCAGGCGATTCAGGCTTACGGGGTTCATGCACTTTCCTGCGATTTTGATGAATAAAGGACATTGTCGCCCAAGCGGGGGGCGAATTCGATTCATGCAGGATCGGGAGGTCGGAGCGCGGCGGTATTCTGTGAGGCCGGGGTTTGATGTGCCCGGCTACATCGAATAGCGTAAAATGCATCATTTTCTGCTTGGGGACCTTTTAAATGACATTCGTCGTTACTGAAGCCTGCATCAAGTGCAAATTGACCGATTGTGTCGAAGTATGCCCGGTCGATTGCTTTCATGAAGGCCCGAACATGCTGGTCATCGATCCCGACGAATGCATTGATTGCACCCTTTGCGAACCGGAATGTCCCGTGGAGGCAATCTTTTCAGAGGATGAGGTTCCGCCAGACCAACAGCATTTCCTGGAGCTGAACAAGGAGCTTTCCCGGGAGTGGCCGGTAATCACGGAAATGAAGGACGCGCCCGAAGACGCTGATGAATGGCGCGAGGTCAAGGACAAGTTCCAGTACCTTGAGCGGTAAGCCAGTCGAACTGGAACAGTCGCTTATTCAGAATTCCTTACGCCGTTGGCTGTCGTCGTACATGCGGGTCAGAAAGTTGCGAATGGCGGGCTCTGCTTCCTGCCGCGTCATCAGATTGCGTTCTTCCAGTATTGCCGCCATGTCGGCAACTGATCGTCGGCCATCGATCAATGACATAATAAAAGAATAGACTTGCGTGGAAAGCGCCTGCGTCCGGAACGAAGCCAGTAAAGGCACCGGCTCGCGACCGGTAACGATCCAGTCGGGCAGGGCCTTGTTTCGCTGCGGCATGCTTGCATCGTCCGATTTTACGGCGGCGAAGGTGAAGGTCAGTTCGCGCCGGCCATGGCGACTTGCGGGCGAGCACATGTAGGGAATGACAGCCTCCTGAATTTCAGGCGTGTGGAAGCCACAGCGCGCAACGATGGCAATGGTTTCCTCCGGACTGTAGCAGCGCGAGTGCTGCGGATGGTCGAAAGCCAGCGAGCCGAAATTCACCCAGCGACCGCCCTTCTTCAGGAGGCGATTAATGCGTGCTGCGAGGACTGGCACGTCCTCGGCAACAATGTCGATCAGCCACGGGGTCACAACCATATCGAACGAAACACTGCAAAACGGTGCACGCAAAACATCAGCGAGCACAAACGACAATCCGGCCCGCACAGGCGCCGGTGCGCGCAGTGTCCGCAGCACCGCGACGTCGTCGATCGACTTCGGTGCCAGCGGAAACTCGTAGAGATCGAGCGGTGTGCCGCTTACGGCCGATTGTGCAATCAGTAACAGCAGGGGATTGAAATCGAGTGCGACGGTGCGTGGCGGAGTGAAAGCCATGTGCACGTCGTAGGCTAGTCGTGACGCACCGGACCCCAGCACCAACGTGTCGCCAATATCGTCGACTGAACTTCCGGATGGCGTGGATGCGGCGACCGCGAGACGAATCTGCTCCAGCGATGCCGCGTTTTCTTCGTCGCCCCAGGCCCAGTCCCGGTGCACATTGGCGTAGTAGGTGCCCAGTGCCTGGTCGATCGGTAACCGCGTGCGCAGCGCGAGATGCGACTCGTAGGAACCCTGCATCGACTGAACGTCGAGCGGTGCAAGCAGCTTCTGCAAGGATTTGCGGTGGCTCTCCGTTGCGGCGAGCAGACCTTCCAGCCGGCGTTTGGTCAACGCACGCGTAGCCGCCGGGCGCAGCTCGGCGCGCAATCGTTCGCTATCGTGTGTGAGGCGTTGCAACTCGAAGTGCAGGCGGTTGCGCCATTCGCCAAGAGTTGACGCCGGATCGGCAAATAACCATGGAATGCCGCCGACCGTGGGAAATTCGGTCTTGCAGCCACCGCATTGCAAGGCGTTGGCAAGTTGCTCAAGCGGCACTTTATCGCAACGTGGACAGGCGAAAATGTCGAGGAGCGGAGAAGTATCCGGCATGGTGGAGATCTTCAGTGGCGAAGCTGACCGCATTATGGCGCGTGACAGGCCGTCTGCAAAAAGTTAACGGTCGGCAGGACACTGGTCCGGCCGGCCGCCATTTTTTCTATTGGCCTGCGTTTACGCCGGGTTTAGTGGCCCGATCGTGCCAGCGACAATCGCATCGAACGCGGTCAAACTGTCGCGAAGACTGGTGTCGCCGAGTCCGTGGTTCGGAAACAAATTGGCGAAGTTTCCTTCATCGCCGTGCAGCGCCATGTAGTTGAGAATCACAGTGTTGACAAGCAGGTTGACATTGTTCGCTGCAGGCGTCGACGCGCGTTGTACCGAACCGTTTGCGTCGAAGTAACCGATCTGCTGGTGCACGGCTTGCTGTTCCGGAGTACCGCCGCGCAGCGCCGGCCGACCGTTGGGGTTGTAGACCAGGAAAAACGACGCGGCCGTCGACGAATCGTCACTGACCCATTCACCCTTGCCGCGACCTTCCGGCGAGTTGTCGATGACACCATTGCTGGACAGCGATCCGTCGCTGAAGACGTACATCATCAGGGGTACACCGATGCGTGCGGCATACTCCAGGCAGGCGCCCATGCAGCGCCCGGCACGTTCGTCCTTCACTTCGCCTTCACGTCGCTGACCGCCGTGGTAGTCGTAGCCGCCCATTTCAATGCAGGCGGCACCGGCGAAACCGTTCATCACCAGTTTCATGACGGATGCCGTTTTGCGGAATTCGCGACCGTCGGTATCGTTGGCATTGAACTCGGCTTCGGTAAATATGCCGCCCGGTCCGACAATCATCGGATCTTCGCTTGGATCGAGCGGGACGCCGCCAAAGCGGTCGGCAATGTCGGCCGATTTCAGGTAGCCGCAGCGCACCATGTCCTTGACGACGTCGTCGGACGTTATCGTCTGGCCGGTTTCGCCAACACTCATCTTGCGGTCGCTGATGCGGTATATGGATTCCAGGACCGCGGTGGCTTCTTCTGGCTGAAGAATCCCCACCAGGTCGCCGGTATCCACCAGGCCCGTCACATCCCGCGGCTGGTCCACCTTGGTTGGCCGCAACTCCGGGTTCATCATCATCGACGGAATCATTGAATTGCCGCCTGAATCCGTATTCTCGGAGCCGGCCAACGTGACGATCGAGCCGTCCGCACCCGCGGTCGCAATGCCGTACAACGGATTGTGCGGATTGTTGCCGGTGTCATTCTCCGAACGTGCCGGGATGACGGCGCCGTTCAGGTTGGCCGCGCGAGTCGGCGCCATGCTGCGCAGTATGCCGCGCAGGAAGGCGCTGTCGGAGTGAAACGCCAGCCCGAAATCGCTATTGGTGAAGGGCAGGCCGGAGATCGGGTCGTTCAAGCTCGGCACCATATCGCCGGGCAAGCCCAGTTTCTGGTAGCCGGCCGTGCCCAGGAAATCGAGTTGCCCGCCTTCCTTGCCGACCAGGACATTGGAACCGGCAATGCTGGCTCCGCCCGACAGGTCAAAACAGATAAACGGGATCTTGCCGGCTCCTTCCGTTGCGACGTTGCACGGATTGCTGAGCAGGGGCTGCAGATCGCCCGAAAGCTCCGCGAATGCCTGGCGCGGGTTCGTGAACAGGCTCATTACGCCGCCGCCTGCCAGGAAAGCCGAGCCGCCCAGAAATCCCTGTGCGACGAATTGACGCCGGGTCACCGGCCGCGGATGGTCCCCGTGGCGTTGCGGTGAGTCGAACCGGGCACGTTTGCTTTTCCTGGACATTACTCTTGCCTCATTCCGTTTGCGTAATCGAACTACTGTACGAGTGTCACAGCGCTGCCGAGAACGGCTGCGCATACACCTTTGGAGATCGATCGCGTTGCCGCGCCGCTGCTCAAAAGGCGATCTATCAGGTTGTCGGGCCGCGTGCCGTCGGACGTGACGTAGCCGAGTTCATTGCGCACATCGGCGTAGTCCGGTTGTGTCTGGATGCCAAAGCCCATCATCCTGTCGATCAGTGGTTCGAGAATCAGATCGCGATTGGCCCCGGCAAATGCGGCAGCGGCTGCCTGGTTGAAATCAAAGCCGGGAAAGTACGCGGCTGCCATCGCCGGATCCTCGATCAGCACGTTGCAGTATTCGATGGCGAGCTGTGCGATCGCGACCTGGTGAGAAGCGAGGAATGCCTCCGGGCTTTCAATAGTCGGCAATGACTGGCGCAGACTCTGGTAGGTGAGGTCGACGTCTGTCTGTGCCGGATCGACCGTGGTCACCGCCGCCATGGTGGCATTGATCTCGTCGAAGGTCCTTACTCCAAAACGGGACGCCGGTGGCAGATCGGTTGGGGTGATGACCAGCGGCGGATTGTCGGTGCGTGCGTAGGTCTGTTGTCCCAGCAAGTCAAAGGTCAGGAAGAACTCGTCATCCTGCGGACCCTTCTCCAGCGGTACCACAGCGCCGATTTCAGCGAGCGGCTGACCGAGTTCACCAAACTGGGAATAACTGAGGGTCTGGTCCATATTGGCATAGGACTGACCCACCGGCGCTTCCGCTCCGTTGATGCCGATGCGCAAGCCCTGCAACGGTATACCGTCAGGCTGTTGTGTCGAGTCGAGGGTTATGAAGTGCGGCTGCGTAAACAGATAGCCGTAGCTGTCGAACTGCGCGACCTCGAAAAGGATGTAAGCGGTCGGCACGTTGATAATGTCTTCGATGCCGAACAACAGGTAGAACTTCTCACCGACACCAACATCGAAATTCTGCAGGATCTGTTCGGGAGTCAGGACGCGGTTATGCATCGCAACCAGGCGGAAGGTACCTTGCCACAGGCCCGAGCTCGAAACTTCGTTGCCGAGGACGAAGGCAAACGTGTCCTGCCAGTCGACCAGGGAGCCGCCGGCTACCGGGTCTGCCTGCGTGACAAGCTCGCCGTTGACATAGATCCTGCGTCCATCGACGGGACTGTAAGTTGCAACCACATGTTGCAGTGCAGCCTGCAGGACCTCTGCAGCAGAGGGCGTCGATAGTGCGGGATCACCGTTGAGGCTCGTCTCGGTGCTGCGATGCAGGAAATTGTAGTCGTACAGAGTCTGCTGCAAGGTAAAGTTGCGTGCGTCGTCGCCAGCGGAATAACTGACTATGCGTGCCATCTCCTGGGATACATTCGCCGGCACCACCCACGCTTCGATCGTGTACTCACCAGTGCCGCGAATGAGGTCATGCAGCTTCTTGCTGGCGGACGTCGTGCCCTGTGCTTTGCCGTCGTTGATGGTAACGCCCCAGCCGCCGAACCATTCATAGTTGCCTGACAGCGTCAGATTTATTGCCGGTTCAACACCGCTGGTATCGAACGCGGTCGCGCCCTGGCCGGTTTTGAACTCCCACAAGGCGATCTGCGCGCCTTCATAGCGATTGCCGCCCGACGCGACGACGCCATCGACTATACGCAGGGCGTTGCTGTTGACCAGCAAAGGATTGATTTCCGTCAACGGAACGGTGTCCGCGAAAGCCTGGATTGCTGCCTGCATTTCCGCAGCAGAAGCCGAGCAGCTGTCGTCCCAGCAGTTATGGAATTCGCTGCCAAGGCGCACGACGAATCGCGAATCAACCGGTGAATCGAGGGCCATCCTCGGCTTCGCCGCGTCGTAAGCGACGGATACATCATCTTCAGCAAAATAGGGTTGTTGTGAATTCGGCGACTGCGAGGTATGGCATCCGGCGCAATAGGTCGTCAGTAGCGGGCCATGGACCAGTGCCGCGAAATTGGCTTCCGTGGCATTTGCATAGCTCTTGCTGGATCCTGGAGCGCTCGCAACCGGTGGTTCAAGCACGATCTGGCGTCCGCCGCCGGCCGCATCGCCGGCCCAGCCTTCGATCCACGTAGTCATGATATCCGCGCAAGCCTGACTGTCGCTCAACCAGCAGTTGTGGCCGGTGCCGACCTTGGAAACCAGCCTGGAGTCCGACGGTTGCGACAGGTTGGCAACCGTGTTGGCAGCCTCGTATGCAAGATTGATGTCATCGTGGCGGGCAAACATCGGCGTTTGGCTGGTCGAGTCGTTGTGGCAGCCGCCGCAACGATTGCTGGCCTGGATGTTGTCCCAAACGTTCAATTTGAACGATTGCACGTCGTCGGTAGCCGGCGGTGGACCTGAATAGGATGACGGAGGCGTCACGCCTGTTACAGGGTTGTCCGTCGTCTGTGCGCCGCCGCCGCAGCCGCCGAGCAACGCAATGCACAATGCACCGGCCAGGCCTGCGCGTATTACACCTTTGCGACCACTCTCGATGAGGTCGGTCATAACAGTTCCTTTTGTACGAATCATCGACGCCATCTTCCTAGTCGCCCATGCAATAGACGGCAGTTTCAGCGAAGACCTGCTTCATGAGATAGCCTGAGGACGTGAAGGACATGACCATCTGATCTACCTGGGTCCGATCTGCGGCATCTTGCGGCGGTCTCAGACAAACGGCTTGAAAAACTTTGCGGACCTGGCAGCTGGCGAACGCGGCACTGTTGCCCAGTTCGTCGCCAAGTGATTTCGCGCCGGAGCCACTGCCGGGCAGGCTGTTATCCCAGCCAAGAAACTGGTTCTGCCCGGCGCGCCAGTAGTTGTCCCAGCGGTCATCCGGTGTACGAAAGCCGAACGGAAAGTTGTCTTCGTTATTGAAATACTTGGGTTGCACCTGGCCCGGTGTGTACTCGATGCTGCCTGTGTCGACGTTAAAATTGTAGTAGGCGAAGGCCTGCGCAAGCGGATCCATGCCGTTGTGGCAGCCGATGCAATTATTCAGGAACAGTCGACTGTCACCACCCGGGCTGCGGGCGACATCCTGGCGAATGCGATCCGGCGGCAGATTGACGTCGTGAACCTGCTCCAGGTCGTTGCACATGTGGTTCAGCAACGTGAAGCGAAACATTGCGCGGTTGGTGCCGGCAACAAAAAACGCTTCGGCAGCCGCGCGGGTGGTCATCACGCCTGCGGTCGCATTTGAAGGCAGGCCGCTTACCGCCGACTGCGCCGTCGGCGAAAGTTCGCTCATCATGTCGATCTGGCGTTGCTCCATCTCTGCGTAGTGATTGTTGTTGCTGCTGGAGTAGGGCGGCAATCCGAGGCTGCCGTTGCCGACGTAAACGAGATCGGCAGAAAGCAGCGTATTGAACGGCACGTCGTCACGAATCATGCCGACAACCGTTGCGATGTAATCGTTCAGCGGAACGAAAACACTGCGCTCGCGGTTGGTCCATGGCGCGGCAAAATTCTTCAGGGTTACGTTATAGAAATTGGGATTTTCCATCGCCGTGAAGGCGGCATCCAGAGCGGTACCTGCCCGGAACGGATCGACTTCCGCTTCCATAGTGTCAAGAACCGAGGCTGACGGCGGGACGCCGGCAAGTCGATCATGGATGCGCTTCGCCTGCTCTCTCGGGCCCGCGGTTGCAGGCAGTGCTAGCGCAGCAGACAGAATGCCAACAGCAAACAATTGAGTGAGCCCCGCAACAAATGTGCGATGACCGGCACCCAAACTACCTTTCCTCGTCCTGTCTTTCATAACATCCCTGCTCGTTACCAGTACGACTCAACATCGTGAACTACAGCTGACAGGTAAGGGACTCCGGCTTTTCCAAGAGCGAAGCAGGGAGATGAAGCCCTGTCACTCACGTACTCCTGGCGGCCCCGCTGTCGCGTGAACGTAGCGGTAAGGCTACTTTCCGGATCGGTTGCTTTGCGTGGCCACCGTCGGTTCTGCTGACGGAAGCCTTGCCCTTTTCAGAAGTCCTTAAGGTTTGCCGCGTCTTAACGACGCACAAATTGCCGAACGAACAGGCGGACGTTCCAGAAAAGACTATGCCCTGATCGTCGTAATCAGGCCGTGAATGCATTCACACTCCACCTGTTTAGCGACACTTTCTCGAACTCGCGCCTTACTCCGTAACTGTCTAGCTGAGGTATACATAGCAAGGCCTGTGCCAATGTGCGGCGTTGCCCAACTTGCTGCTATTTAAATGTTAGGAAACAGGCGATTACAAAAATTATCGACGTCCCGGCGCGCGCAACGATATGTCAAGCCATTGTCGTTCGTTCCGCACAAGACAAAGTCAAACGCTGGTCTAAGCCGCTGATTCACAACGCCCGGAGACTGTCGCCGCACACCGACAACAGTGTCCGTTCACGACAAGGATTCGCGGCAAAACAACATTGAAACCGCGGCAGCTACTGTGATGGTGCGATTGCGGCAACAGAGAAACGGGATACAACGTCCGCGCTTTATCGTTCGTGCAATGCGCCGCAGAGCGCACTTGCTGATTGCGGATCGGAAGCTAAGGTAACCGTAACAGCGGCAGAACACAGATTCCGGCGTGAGGCCCTCGCAGATCTTTGTGATCGCGTTAACGGTACAGGGGGTGCTTCGCGTCCACTATGGCGGTCCGCCTGACGGTGATTTTACTTTGCTCCGTTCGATCGTTTCCGACGAAATAGGAATGGTCTGAATATTGCATAGAGCTACGCACGCAAGTTCGTGCGAATCGCGCGCACAAATCATTACATCAGGTATCGAAGGTGGCATTTATGAACACGGCGTCGCAATGCAATGGTGCTGAAACACGGAACGCGGTAGCGCAGGGCGCGCTATTGCTGTCGGCTATGCTTGGGCTGGCCGGCTGCGGTGGAAGCGGTGATGGCGTCAGCATCGGCACAGGGCAGGATACGGACCCGGTCGTCATTGATTTCCCGATCGCTTACATCAGGGCGCCTTTGCCGGTCGATGACCTGGGCATGACGGAGCAAACCGACCTGCGGGAGCTCATTACATTCAATATCGGCGCAGACCTGTTTTTCCGTGACCGGGCGTCCCCCAGTGCACTGGACGTCAACATTACTGAAAGCGTTACGAACGGACTTGGTGACGTAAGAGATGTCGAGATCGCATTTGACGGCAGCAAACTGCTTTTCGCCATGCGAGGCCCGGCAATCGAGAATCTGGACCTTGACGATGAAGACCAGCCGACCTGGAACATCTGGGAATACGAATTCGAATCAGAAACACTGCGTCGCGTCATTGCATCCAACCTGACCGCTGAAATCGGGCACGATATTGCGCCTCACTATCTGCCGGATGGCCGCATAATTTTTTCGTCGACGCGCCAGGTGCGGTCGAGCGCGATACTGCTGGATGAAGGCAAGCCGCAGTTCGCCGCTATGGACGAGGACCAGAATGAACCGGCCTTCGTCTTGCATGCCATGGATGCCGGTGGCTCGAACATCGAGCAGGTCTCGTATAACCAAAGCCACGACTTCGATCCGTCGGTCCTGGCGGACGGCAGAGTCGTATTTAGCCGCTGGGATCACATGGGCGTAAACGATGCCGTGAATCTCTATCGGATGAACCCGGACGGTTCGAATCTTGAATTGCTTTATGGCCAGAACAGCCACGACACCGGTACGAATGGCGAGACAATTCAGTTCCTGCAGCCGCGCGAACTCGAAGATGGACGCGTGCTGGCGCTAACGCGGCCATATACTGATACGAACGGTGGCGGCGACCTGACTGTCATCGATGTACCGGCATATCTGGAAAATGTGCAAGCCAACAAGGACAACGCCGGACTGACCGGGCCGGCACAGGAAGCTGCCACGGTCAACGAGGTTTCCACGGAAGCCGGTGTACCGTCTCGTGGCGGGCGTTACCGTTCCGTGTTCCCGATCCAGGATGGCACCGGCAGGATGCTGGTGAGCTGGAGCCAGTGTCGTGTCGTCGAGGACACGCTTAACGTGCCGTGCACGGACGAGCGACTCGCCGATCCGCAGGTTGAGGAATCGCCGCCGATTTATGGCATCTGGATTTACGACCCGCGAGACGATACCCAGCTGCCGGTTGTGCCGCCCGTCGAAGGATTTATGTTCACGGAAGTGGTTTCTGCCGACCCCAGGCCGATTCCTCCGGTCATACTGGATGGCGCTGATAATTTCCTCGCCGACCCAAATCTTGTTGCCGAAGGCGCAGGTGTGATCAATATCCGCAGTGTCTACGATTTTGACGGCGGGGCTGTGGCCGATATCGAGGCGCTGGCCGATCCGGGGCAGACCACGGCGGATCAGAGGCCGGCCAGGTTCTTGCGCATTGTCAAGGCAGTGTCGATTCCCGATGAAGAAATCGTTGATCTGGACAATACCGCTTTCGGTCGCAGCACACAGCAGGGCATGAAAGAGATCATCGGTTATGCGCCGATCGAACCGGACGGTTCGGTTATGGTCAAGGTGCCGGCCAATGTGGCACTGGCTGTCAGTGTGCTAGACAGCAATGGCCGCCGCATAACGCAACGACACCAGAACTGGTTACAGGTTCGGGCGGGCCAACTGCTGCAGTGCAACGGCTGCCACGAAGCCCAAAGCGGTCTGTCCCATGGCCGTGGCGACGCGTTCGAGTCTGCCTGGGCGGGTGCCGCAATGGCAGGCGTTGAGTTCCCGAATACCGATCCGGCGCTGTTTGTCGGCGAGATAGGTGAAACGATGGCCGAAGTTCGCGCACGCATCAGTTGCGACGATACGACCTGCGCATCAATCGATCCATCGGTCGATATCGTGTTTGAGGACGTGTGGACCGATGAGGTCGCTGCGGGTCGGCCAAGGGATGAGAGCTTTGCCTACGCCTACGCGGCACTGACCACCGCGCCTCCGACCAACGTCAATTGCATGCAACAGTGGTCCTCAACCTGCCGCATCGTCATCAATTACGAGACGCATATTCATCCATTATGGTCGGCTTCACGACCCGTGCTGGACGACGATATGAATCCGGTGCTGGACGGGATGGGTAATCCTGTTACCAATGACTGCGTCAACTGCCATAGCCCGGTGGACGACCAGATGCAGGTGCGAGTACCGGCGTCACAGCTGGATTTGTCCGACGGACCATCGGCCGACCAGGCGGAACATTTCAATTCGTATCGTGAGCTGCTGTTCCCGGATAACGAACAGGAACTCAACATGGGCGCGCTGCAGGACGTACTGGTGCAGGTTGGCACCGATCCGGATACGGGAGATCCGATCTTTGCCACCGTTACTGTTAACCCTTCAATGAGTGTCGCCGGCGCTATCGCGTCCGGTCGATTTTTTGATCGTTTCGATGCGGGCCAGAGCCATGACGGCTATTTGTCGCCTGCAGAAAAACGCCTGATCGCCGAATGGCTGGATGTCGGTGCACAATATTACAACAATCCATTCGACGTCCCGATCAACTAGGGGATCTCTGTCAGCAACCCTGGCACTCTCGCTCATTGTTTTGAGCCAGATGCTCGCTGTCGGACATGCCACGGCCGCGGACCGATATCTCACAGTTGCGGTCGCAGACCCCTATCTGGAAATGCATACGGGTCCAGGCCGGGGCTATCCGAAATTTCATGTGGTGGACCGCGGTGAGACCGTGGAGATCATCAAGCAGCGCACCGACTGGTTCCTCGTTCGCGACCCTGGGGGCGCCGAAGGCTGGGTTGACCGCGCACAACTGGAACTTACACTGAAGCCCGATGGCGCCAACGTCGAGTTCGCCGCCGCCGGCCATGACGATCTTTTGGAATCGCGCTGGGAGGCGGGTGTAATGGCTGGTGACTTCGGCGGCGCCAATATCATTTCTCTGTATGGCAGGTACTCGCTCAACCCGAATATCTCTTTTGAGGCATGGGGTTCACAGATTCTGGGAAATTTTTCGAACGGCTGGATGGGCAGTGTTAACGTCGTCCACGAAACATGGCCCGAATGGCGCATTTCGCCTTTCTTCACGCTGGGCTCAGGGGTGATTCACACCAAACCGAAATCGACGATAGTGCAGGGCGAGGATCGAACCGACCAGGTTGGCCATGTTGGTGCAGGTCTACGCATATACGCGACTCGGCGCTTTATCCTGAGAGCAGAGTACAAAAGCTACGTAGTGTTTACGAGTCGTGATGACAACGAGGAAGTAGAAGAATGGAAAGTCGGTTTCGCGTTCTTTTTCTAGTACTGCCGGTTGCGTTGTGCCTGACGGGCTGTGCGGCGACAAAGAACCTTTTCGGAATGGGTGATGATGAAGCGACTCCGGCCCCCGCCGAGGCGCCTGCACCCGAGCAGGTCATTGATCCACAAGTCGAGCGGCGTGAGGTTCGTGAACCAAAAATTGATACGGAGAACTTCGAGATCGGTGCCTTCGCCGGCATTCTCAGCATTGAAGACTTCGGCTCGGATGTTGTCTACGGCGCGCGCCTTGCGTATCACATTACTGAAGGGCTCTTTGTCGAAGGCACAATCGGACAGTCCGAAGCCGGCCTGACAAGCTTTGAGGAACTGAGCGGTGGGGCGCCAATTCTTTCGGACGACGACCGGCAATTTACTTATTACAACCTGAATCTCGGTTACAACCTGCTCCCCGGCGAAGTATTCATCGGTGAGGGACGGGCCTACAACACCAGCCTCTATATAACAGGCGGGTTGGGGTCGACGACGTTCGCTGGCGACGACCGTTTCACAGTTAACTTTGGTGCCGGATTGCGCTTCCTACTCACAGACTCCATCGCTCTGCATCTCGACGTTCGCGATCATCTGTTCGACACGGATCTGCTCGGTGAGGAAAAGACTGTGCACAACCTCGAAGGCGTTCTCGGCCTGACAGTGTTTTTCTGAGGCAGGGGTCACGGTTCCTGCGCTGGAAATCGCGCAAAATTCCAGCGAGGAGAGTTGCGATGAAAGGACGATCATTATTACGAGTGCTGGCTTCACTGGCAATGCTGGGTTTGTTGTCGGCTTGCGGAAGTGTTGAACCGTGGGTGAAGCCCTATGAGCGCGATCGCCTTGCTGATCCCATTATGTTCCTTGACGGTGACCCGGTGTCGAGCGCCTATCTGTACCACGTGTATGAGGCCCGTGAGGGGGCCAGAGGCGGAGAAGGCAGCGGTGGCGGAGGCTGCGGCTGCAACTGAGTTGCAGGCGTGGAGCAGACTTTGTCGCAGACCTTGTACTTGAATTCCGTATCGATACGTAATGCTTTTGCGAGCATCATTCTGCTGGCATTGACGCGCGCCAGTGTTGCGGGCGTGCTTCCGGACGATCGCAGCGATGTTCTCTATCATCTTTACGACGGTGGCGGCGTAACCATCGATGGCCCGTCCGTCCTGGTGAGAAAACAGGTTGCCCGGAACATCTCGCTCGTCGGCAACTACTACGTAGATATGGTCACCTCTGCATCAATCGATGTAGTTACAACCGCCAGTCCCTACACCGAAGAACGCAAGCAATGGTCTTTGGGAATGGACTACCTGCATCGCAATACCACCTTGAGCGCAGGTTATACCAGCAGTGTTGAGAGCGATTTCGACGCTACTACGTACAACTTCTCGGTCAGCCAGGACATGTTCGGTGACCTTACAACCTTGACGCTGAGTTATGGGCTAGGTGACGACGTAGTCCGACGGTCGGACGATGAAACGTTTGCTCGCGATAATTCCCGGCAGCACTATGGCATTGGCCTGACGCAGATTCTGACACGCAATCTGATCACGACTCTGAATATCGAAACCATCACTGACGAAGGTTTCCTCAACAATCCTTATCGCTCAGTCCGTTATGCAGATCCGGATAGTCCGGTCGGCTACAGTTTTGAGCCGGAGCTTTATCCGAACACGCGGACAAGTAACGCGGTAGGCCTGCTTGCCAGGTATTACCTGCCATACCGGGCCGCCGTACAAACCGAATACCGGTATTTTACGGATACCTGGGACATCGAATCGCACACGGCGTCGATCTCCTATATCCACCCGATGGATGACTGGACGTTCACCGTCAAATACCGCTGGCACGACCAGACCGGGGCGCATTTCTACCAGGATCTCTTTTCACGCACGGAAGCCACCAATTTTCGTGGCCGGGACAAGGAATTGAGCCCGCTGACCAGCCAGACACTGAAACTGGCGGCAAGCTACAAGTTGCTGAACAATGGCTGGCGTTTCATTGACCGTGCTTCCGTGACATTTTCAATTGACATCCTGAATCTGGATTATCACGACTTTCGCGACCTGAGGACTGACGCGGTGATCGGCGAGGAGCCACTTTACGCGCTGGAAGCCGATGTCGTGCAACTGTTTTTCTCTATCTGGTATTGACGACACTCAAACCGTCCTGTCACGCACCTCCTGCCGGTTGTTCCCCGGCTCCTCCACACTGTATCCTTGAACGTTCAAATTCAGATTGCGCTGTGCAATCCGGGATTGACACTGGAGGATCAACCAATGAGCGTTGCAAAAGTATCGGAAATTACTTCGTCGTCGACGAAGAGCTTTGAAGATGCGATAAGAGTAGGGATCAAGCGCTTTGCGAAGACCGTCGACAAGGTGCAGGGCGCCTGGGTCTCGGAGCAAAAAGTAACCGTGAAGGGCAGCGAAATCGACGAATTTCGCGTCACCCTCAAAGTCACTTTTGTCCTGAAGGACTGATCGGCGTCAATCGGCCCGCCGCTTGCCTGTTGCAGATTGCCTGTTGACCAGGGTTTGGCTTGCCGGTTTCCCGGTACAATGCCGCATCTGACCGGGGGGAGATCGTCCGATGGTAAGCAGAACGGGCCGACTGGCGGGTATCGCGCGGCGCGATAAGAAGAGAGCGCCGATGCAAACGCTCGAATCAGCGGATATTTCTACCGACACGGGTGTTGCCGCTGATTATCGCGGCAATCCTGGCGATCGTCAGGTCACCGTTGTTTCTGCGGCGGCGTGGCGGGCGGTATGCGCTGAGCTGCAACGCGACGTTGCCTGGACGGCCCGGCGCGCGAATCTCATTGTCGACGGGCTCGAGCTGCCGCAGCGGACCGGCGCCGAGCTGCACATTGGCTCCGTTCGGCTTCTTATCACCGAAGAATTAGAGCCCTGCTCGCGCATGGACGAGCAATGTCCCGGCCTGACCGATGCCCTGAGGCCCGACTGGCGCGGCGGAGTGAGTTGCAGCGTTCTGCAAGGCGGCCACGTGGCTGTTGGCGACAATGTGACGATTCACCTTAACAAGTCCTGACATGCTCGCCCTTCTTGTCAGCGCCATAGTCGCATTGATGGTTGTTGTCGCCGTCCTCTATAACCGACTGGTACGCGATCGCAATCGCGTGGCCGGAGCGTGGAGTGACATCGACGTACAACTGCAACGCCGCCACGATCTCATTCCGCAATTGGTCAAGGCCGTCGACCAATATGCGAAGTACGAACGCGCAACTATCGAGGCCATTACTACGTTGCGCGCTGAGGCCATGAAGACCAAGGATGTTGAAAAGCTCGGCGATACCGAGGAGGCATTGAGCAGTGGCGTGCAGCGTTTGCTGGCGCTCGCCGAACAATATCCGGATCTCAAGGCCAGCGAGAATTTTCTGAAACTTCAGGCCGAGCTGGTCGAGAGCGAAAACTACCTGCAGTTTGCGCGGCGCTTCTATAATGGCTCCGTGCGTGAGTACAACACGAGAATCGAATCGGTACCGCACAACGTCATTGCCGGCTGGTTCAGCTTCGAAATGCGCAGTTTTTTCCAGAAAAGTTCCGACGAGGCTGCAGCCGTCCCACTCGTGAAGTTTGGCACGATCGAATGAAGCGCTTTTCACCTGCCTGGATCCTGCTTCTTTCCGGCGTCGCGCTGGCCGACGAACGCATTCTCGACTATCACAGCGACATTCTGGTTCGCCAGAATGGCTCGATCGAAGTGACCGAAACCATCAAGGTCCGCGCGGAAGGGCAGCAGATCCGGCGAGGTATCTATCGTGACTATCCAACTCGCTACAAGGACGGGTTGGGCAACGATGTCCAGGTCGACTATGAGCCAATATCGGTGTTGCGTGACGGCTTAATGGAAGACTTTCATTCGGAATCACGACCGAACGGTGTTCGAACATACTTCGGCGAGGCCGACAGGCTGCTGAGTCCAGGCGATTACACCTATACCTTCCGCTATAACGCCGGGCGCATGCTGGGTTTTTTCGACACCCATGACGAGCTTTACTGGAACGTCACCGGCCTCGGCTGGGACTTTCCTATTGATGCAGCCTCGGCGGCGGTCTGGTTCGAATTCGATTTACAGCCGGACACAATCGAGATTGATGCATATACCGGCAGTGCCGGAGCGCAGGGTAGTGACTTCGAGGCGCGAGTGGATGCGAGCGGTCGCGCCCAAATCTCGACCACCCGCCCGCTGGGGCCACGGCAAGGCCTTACGATCGTTGTTGGCTGGCCCAAGGGCTACATTGAAGAGCCGGGACTCGCAAGCAAGACCGCCTGGCTATTGTCGGACAATGCCAATTTGCTGGTCGCCCTGGCCGGATTGCTGGGACTTATCGCCTACTACGTCCCGCTATGGCACCACTTTGGTCGCGATCCGGAGAAAGGCCCGATCGTCACTCGCTATGAGCCGCCGAGTGACCTTTCACCGGCATCGTTACGCTACATCAGGCAAATGCACTACGACGACAAGGCAATGACGGCAGCCATAATCAATCTGGCCGTAAAGGGTTATTTGCGCATCGAGAAGTCAGGCAAGCAACATACTTTGCATCGGCAGGAACCTTCTGAAAATCCGGCAGCACTCGCTGCGGGTGAGAAATCGTTATTGTCGGCACTTTTCTCCGACGGGTCGGACATCGCTCTCGATAACAAGAACCACAAAGTACTGGGGCGTGCCCGGTCGCTGCACCGGGCATCACTGAAGCGGGACTATGCCAACCGCTATTTCCGCACCAACGGTGCGATGAATCTGCCGGGAATACTGCTCGTGGTTGTGGTTGCCATAGTCGCTTTGAACGTCGGAAGCGGGCCGACGCCGCTGGTTTTTGCAGTTATTGCGGTCATGCTCGTTATGATCTGCGTATTTGCCGTACTGATGAAACAACCGACCGGACTCGGTCGCAAGATTCTCGACGAGATGGAGGGTTTCAAGGAGTTTCTGCAGATAGCGGAAAAGGACGAGCTGAACCTGCGAAATCCACCGGAAAAGACGCCGGCCCTGTTTGAAAGTTACCTGCCATTCGCGCTGGCGCTGGGCGTTGACCAGCAGTGGAGCGAGCGCTTCGCCCGAATTCTTGCCGGTTTGCGCTCGCCGGACGGTAGTCCGTATCATCCGTCGTGGTACCACGGTTCATGGAACGGCATGAACCTCAGTTCGGCCACATCTTCGCTGAGCAGCGGTCTTGGCAGGGCCATCAGCTCGTCCGTGTCGGCGCCGGGATCATCATCCGGCGGAGGCGGAGGCGGTTCTTCGGGTGGTGGCGGCGGCGGCGGTGGCGGCGGCGGATGGTAACGAGGCGCCACCAGCGGCGTAACTTCCGAAAAGAGCGACTAACCCGACGGGATATTTGAAGAATTGAATCAATTTGCGTACCAGCGACGGCAGCCGCAAGACACAAGCGTCATACCCAACGTTATATTCGCGCTGCTGATTTGCAACGGGCTGGCGTATGCCGCGCAACATCTGTGGCCGGTATTCATGGGCACCTGGTTTCAGTTATGGCCGCTCGCATCGGCGTATCCCGAGTTCATGCCCTGGCAATTGCTCACGTACGGTTTCCTGCACGATCCGAGCGGTCTGACACATATTTTTTTCAACATGTTTGGCCTGTGGATGTTCGGCAGAGACCTGGAACGCGTGATGGGCGCACAGCGCTTCCTGATCTACTACCTGACCTGCATTGTCGGCGCGGGAATCGTGCAGTTGATCGTTGCGAATCTGCTGGGCGGGATTTACCCGACCGTCGGTGCGTCAGGCGGCGTCTTCGGCATTCTGCTCGCCTACGCCATGGCCTTTCCGAATCGGACCGTTGTACTGCTGATCCCGCCGATTCCGATGAAGGCGAAGTATTTCGTGCTTTTCTACGGCTTGCTGGAGTTGTACCTCGGGGTCAGCGGACGCGCTCCCGGTATCGCCAATTTTGCACACCTTGGCGGCATGCTGTTTGGTTTCATACTGCTGCTGTATTGGCGCAGGACGAAACCGCATTAATCGCTCCGCATGTCCCGCGGGCAAATGCGCAACGGTGCAGCCGCACTCATAGCGCATACGCTGCCCTTTTCCTGATAGAACGTCCGCACATTTCTGTTCGAACCCATATTTGGTAGACTAAGCCATACTGCGCTCCATGTGGGCAAAGGCGCTCCACTGCTGGCCGGATTCCTGTGATGACAGGGGAACGTTGCGTACTCATATATAGGGTGCACACCGCGCTGCGGGGTGCACCGAAATGCAACCGATCGGGTCAGGCTTCCTGGCAAAAGTTTTGACGTTCGCGTCGAAGGTCCTGTATGAGTAGTCGTGCCGACTTTTCAGCGGCTTTGCCGCTGTCTCGCGATAAACCCGATGCCTGGCATCGAGCGCGCCCCCGGTCTGAGCGTCTGACCGTTTCCCGGCTTTGCGCGACCTTGCTGATGATCGGGGGCTCGCTGGTACTGACTGCCTGGGTGGTCGATCTGCAGGTCATCAAGAGCCTGGCCCCGCAGTGGTCCACGATGAAAGTCAACACGGCCCTCTGCTTTGTTCTCAGCGGCGTGGCCCTGTGGCATCTGGGCGCCAGCCAGGACGGGTCGACTGCGCGGCTGGCGGGATTGGCCGCAGCCGTCTCGGTGCTTGTCGTCGGTCTCCTGACAGGCGTGCAGTTCGCATTCGGCGTCCAGCTGGGCATCGACGAGCTGCTGTTGAAGCAACCGGCTACGACAGCCGACTACATGGCTGATGGCCGGATGTCGCCGGCTACCGCCGTTGCGTTCGTCGTGCTGGCAACGGCCTTCCTCTGCCAGGCGTCCGGCAAGCCCCGCGGCAACCGGATTTCCCTGTTGCTGGCGCTCGTGATCGGCACAGTTTCGCTGACAACGGTGATCGGCTACGTCTACGGCGCGCCGGCATTGCATCCGACCTGGCCGACGTCGACGATGGCACTGCACACAGCCGTGCTGTTTGCCGTCGTATCGATCGGCATTCTCGGTGCACAAGCGGATCGCAGTCCGCTCGGGATCCTCGCTTCCGAGGGCACCGGCAGCTCAATCGCGCGTCGACTGCTGCCTTTGGCAATTGCCCTGCCAGTCATGATCGGCTGGTTCGCACTGCAGGGCGAGCAGGCCGGAGTGTACGGCTTTGAGCTCGGTTTGATGCTCCTTGTCGTCGCCAGTGTTACGACGTTTGTCCTGATGATCTGGGTTACGGCAACAGCGCTCAATCGAGCCGACGCAACGCAGCGAGACGCGGTCCAGGCAATCGCTGGCGAAGCCATGCGACGCCGTGTCCTGTTTGAACAGGCACGAGATGGCATTCTGATTTTCGACGCCGATCGGAATATCGTCGAGGCTAATGACAGCTTCGCCAGTATGCTTGGCTATTCGCTTGAGGAAGTAGTGCAGCTGCGCCCCTGGAACTGGGACGCCAAATACAACACCCGTAAGCTGTTCCTCGATGCATGGCCGGAATTGCCGACGACCAGTGGCCAGCTGGAAACGGAGTTTCGCCGCAAGCAGGGGGACATTATCGACACGGCAATAAGCTATTCGCCTGCCGAGCTGGATGGGAAAAATTACCTGTACTGCATCTGCCGGGACATAACGTCCCGCAAACGAAATGACCTGGCGCTGCATGAGTCGCAGGAACGGTTTCGCCGAGCACTTGCGAATATTCCGGATGTAGTTGTGATCTATGATCTCGAACTCAGGATCCGGTTCATCAACGATGCAACTCGCGCAGTTACCGGACTGCGGGCTGCGGATTTTATCGGACGTCGTGACGACGAAATTTTTCCGCCCGATGTTCATCAGGCCTATATGCCGACGCTGAAAAAAGCGATTTCCAGCAAGCGAATCTGCAAAGTCGATACCGAATTAACTTTGCCGGGCGACAGGCAGCGTGCTCTTCGAATTACCTGCGTGCCGTTGCTCGACAGCCGTGGCGAGGTTCGCGAGGTCCTCGGCATCACGCATGACTATACCGACCGAAAAAAGGCGGAAGAACAGTTTCGGCAAAGTCAGTCGCAATACCAGGAACTGATTGAACAGGCGGCTGATGGCATATTCATTTGCGATGCTGAAGGAAAGTTTGTGCTGGTCAACAGTCGCTGCTGCGAATTGCTCGGCTACAGCAGGGACGAGCTGTTAAGTATGAACGGCTCGGAAACCTGTCTGGAAGAAGAAACCGATATGACCACCCGGCGACTGGCCAAGCTGTCTTCCGGACAGGATCTGCGCTACGAACGCATGGTAAAGCGCAAGGACGGGAGTGCGTTTCCTGCTGAGGTAAGCGTAAAAATGCTCGAGGCCGGCAGAATGCAGGTTATTTTTCACGACATTACCTCGCGGCGGCGTCAGGAACAGAAGATCGCCCGGCTCAGTCGTATCCATGCTGTATTGAGCGGCATCAATTCGGCGATCGTGCGGATCCGAAAGCGCAGGGACCTCCTGATCGAAGCGTGCCGGATTGCGGTCACTGCGGGAAACTTCAAAATTGCCTGGATAGGCCGTGTCGACCAGGCTACGGGTCAGATGCGCATGCTTGCACAATCCGGCTTGCCGATCAGTCTCGACGATTCGGAAATGGAGAACGGTAAAGTAGTCGACCTGGTGCCCGACGGACCGGCGAGCTTTTCGTTGCAAGCGAAACGCGCCGTGTATGACAACGACATTACGGAATCCGTGCACCTGTCGTCCATTCGTCGCATGGCCATACGCCTGGGGTCCAAGTCCGTCATATCCCTGCCTCTGCTGGTGGAGCAGAATCTCTTCGGAGTGCTCGTTTTATACGCCCCGGATCGCAACTTCTTCGATGAAGAAGAGCTGAAGCTGTTGAAAGAGCTGGCGGGCGATATTTCGTTCGCGCTCGACTTTATCGCCAAAGAGGAGAAGGTCGACTACCTGGCGTACTACGATACATTGACAGGCTTGCCGAATAGAAAACTGTTCTTCGATGCATTCAAGCGCCAGCTGAGCGCAGCGGAAAGAGAAGGCCAGAAAGTAGTGCTGCAACTACTGGATATCGATCGCTTTCGCATGATCAACGAGACCTATGGTCGGGATGACGCCGACAAGCTCATTTCTGCAATTGCCAAACGAATAGGCGTCGCGACCAGCGAGCAGGACACCATCGCAAGAGTCGGACCGGATTCATTTGCCGTGGCCATCTCAGGCGAATGGCAGGCCGCACGCACGGCACATGCCCTGGATGACCTGAACGAACAGGTGTTCGGCCGGCCGTTTGTCCTGCAGGGGGAAGATCTGAGGGTATCGGCAACGTCAGGTGTGGCCGTGTTTCCAGGTGACGGAGTTGACTCATACGGGCTGCTGAGTAACGCAGAAGCAGCCCAACGCAGTGCCGAAAAGCAGAATATTCGCTTCCAGTTCTACAGCCCGGAAATGAATGAGCGGGTCGCCGACTCGATGCGTCTCGAGAACCGCTTACGCCTTGCGCTCGAGCAGGATGAAATCCTGATGTGGTACCAGCCGAAAACGTGCTTGCGTACCGGTGCGTTAACAGGATTCGAGGCTTTAATGCGCTGGCGGGACCGTGAGTCGGGCAACATGGTGCAGCCCGGGAAGTTTATCCCGATCATGGAGCAAACCGGGCTCATACTTGTTGCCGGACGTCGAGCTTTGACCAAGGTTGTCGATGACTGCTGTCATTGGAAGCAGCAGCAGGTTTCCGTGCCGCGCGTTGCAATCAACGTATCCCTGATGCAATTGCGCGAGGACGATTTCGTCGCGTCGATCATGCAGGCCCACGAACAGACCGCAGACGCAGGGTGTGCGCTCGACCTCGAGTTGACGGAAAGCGTGCTGATGGAGAATGTCGACTCAATCGTACCGAAGCTGCAAACATTGCATGGTCTCGGCGTGCAGATTGCTGTAGACGATTTTGGTACTGGTTACTCGTCGCTGGCATACATCTCCCGATTGCCGATACACGCACTGAAAATCGATCGGAGCTTTGTATTCGGCATGACGCAGGACCAGAACAGCCTGACGATTGTCAGGTCGACGATATCGCTGGCACACTCGCTGGGGCTCAAGGTTGTCGCGGAGGGTGTCGAGACGGCAGAGCAGGCGGAACTGCTCGCCGAACTGCAATGTGACGAAATGCAGGGATACTACCTGAGCCAACCCGTGCCGCCGTCCGAAGTGCCGGCACTGATCCGCAAACTGGGTAAGCAGGGTAATGGTGGGCCCGGTAGGACTTGAACCACGTTAAACGACGACACAGTTGTTGCCGAGTAGCAGCGCCTGATGATTGTCGGGGTCGTGACGCAGACCGAAGGCAGGAAGTAATGGTGGGCCCGGTAGGACTTGAACCTACGACCAAGGGATTATGAGTCCCCTGCTCTAACCAACTGAGCTACAGGCCCACGGACGCGCGAGTATACCGCAATCGAGCGCATCGTCCGGTCCGAAAGTGAGTCGCGATCGACCCACTTCCGGCATCCGAATCAATCCTCGATCAGGAAACTGCGCAACTGGTCAGAACGGGTTGGATGACGCAGTTTTCGCAGGGCTTTGGCTTCGATCTGGCGAATGCGCTCGCGCGTGACGTCAAACTGCTTGCCGACTTCTTCAAGTGTGTGGTCGGTATTCATGTCGATACCGAAGCGCATACGCAGCACCTTTGCTTCGCGCGGCGTCAGGCCGGCCAGCACCGAATGCGTCGTTTCCTTGAGGCCTTCCGAGGTGGCGGAATCTACCGGTGAGTGCACGGTCTGGTCCTCGATAAAGTCGCCGAGATGTGAGTCCTCGTCATCACCGATCGGAGTCTCCATCGAAATCGGTTCTTTCGCGATCTTCAGTACCTTGCGTACCTTGTCCTCCGGCATTTCCATACGCTCTGCGAGTTCATCAGGCAGCGGTTCGCGTCCCATTTCCTGCAACATCTGCCGGGAAATGCGATTCAGCTTGTTAATCGTTTCGATCATGTGCACCGGAATGCGGATGGTGCGGGCCTGATCGGCAATGGATCGGGTGATCGCCTGGCGAATCCACCAGGTCGCATAAGTTGAAAACTTGTACCCGCGCCGATACTCGAACTTGTCAACGGCTTTCATCAAACCGATATTGCCTTCCTGAATAAGGTCCAGGAATTGCAAGCCGCGATTCGTGTACTTCTTGGCGATAGAGATGACGAGCCGAAGGTTGGCTTCGACCATTTCCTTCTTGGCCCTGCGGGCTTTCGCTTCGCCGATCGACATTTGCCGATTGATCTCCTTGATCTCGGCAATCTTCAGGTTGGTGAGCGTTTCGACGGCCAGCAATTTCCGCTGCGCGCGCAGGACATCGTCCTTCAGCTTGCCCAGCGTCGACGAATGTTTGCGCTTCGCACGGATATGTTTGTCGATCCACTTGAGATCCGTTTCGCTTTTCGGAAAGCTTGCAAGAAAGTCTTTCTTGGGCATGCCGGCATCACGCACGCAGAGTTGCATGACCTGCCGTTCCTGGGTGCGGACAACTGATACGGAATCACGCAAGTTGCGAACCAGCGCATCTGTAAGCTTGGGAGCGAGTTTGAGTTCCATGAGCTGGTCCGCGAGTTCTGCGCGAATTTTTGCCGTTTTCTTATCCCTGCTGCCGGATTTCTCGAGAGCTACCAGCACTTTTTTGTATAAGCGACGAATTGCTTTGACGCGCGCGCCAACTTCGTCCGGATCCGGTCCGGTATCGACTATTTCCTCTTCGCTGCTGTCATTATCGTCGTTGTCTGACTTGGCCACCGGCGATTTGATTTCATCGGGAGCATTCGGGTCAATGAAACCAACGACGAAGTCCTGCATGCGTGTGTCGCCGGCGGCTACGGCATCGTAGACTTCAAGCATGCGTTCGAGTGTCGGCGGGAAATGCGCCATGTGGTACTTGACCTGGTTGAGGCCGTCTTCAATGCGCTTGGCGATTTCGATTTCGCCTTGGCGAGTCAGCAGTTCGACCGTACCCATTTCACGCATGTACATGCGCACCGGATCGGTCGTTCGTCCGAACTCGGCATCGACGCTGGCCAGTGCCGCCTCGGCTTCTTCAGCGGCGTCATCGTCGTCGTTCGATACAGCAGTATCGGAAAGTACCAACGATTCGGCATCCGGTGCTTTTTCATGCACCGCAATACCCATATCGTTGATCATGTTTACGATGTCTTCGATCTGTTCCGGATCCACGATACCGCTGGGCAGGTGATCGTTGACCTCTGCGTACGTGAGGTAGCCTTGCTCCTTGCCGCGGGCAATCAGATCCTTCAACTGCTGGGTCTGCTTGTTACCGCTGATTACTGCGCGCTTCTCGCTCAAGACTAAGAACCTCCATGCAAAAAATGCAAACGACCAATCATACTCGTTCGACCTTGTACAAACTACAATTATCCGTTTCTGGCTGAATCTCGTCCCAACTGGCGGAGTTCCGCCCGCTCGGCGTCCGAAAGTGACTCAAGGCTTTGTTTTTCGGTAAGATTCTGCACCCGGTCCCGACTGCCTGCGCGGGCCAGCTGTTGCAGGCATTGAGCCAGTTCGGCGGCCGGATCGAAATCGCCCTCCGGCGGCAGCTCCCCGGCTGCTAACTTGCCGAGATGCCGCCCCTGGTCATGATGTCGCCAGCGTTCCAGCAGGCCGGCCATGGTGATATTGGGCTCCCGCTGCACTGTTTCAATGAGGTCCCGCAAGAGATCGGTACCCGGCCTCTTTACGCCGTCCAGCCGGGCGACCTCGAGCTGTCGCGCTGCGGCTGGAAAATGCAGGACCAGCGTGATCGCCCGCCGCACAACGGACAGGGCCCCCGTGGATCGCCGCGTGCCGCTCCGCCGCGAACTGCTATCAGCCAGCCCTCGCCGGGTGTCAGTAGCCTGCCGTTTGCCCGAAGAAAGTAACGCCTCGAGCTTGGCGGCGGGCAGGCCGACTGCCGCCGCCAGCCGTTCAGTCAGCAAGACCCGGTAGATGCCCTGGGGCACGCGACCGATCAGGGGCCGGGCCAGTTCAGCAAGACGGGCACGACCGTCAACGGACTCCAGGTCGATCTGCGCGGCAAGCTCCTCGACCAGGAAGTCCGACATGGCGACGCCCTGATCGAGCGCTGTCTCGAAAGCACTTGCGCCGTTGGCCCGGACGAAGGTGTCCGGATCCTGGTCGTCTGGCAGGAACACAAAGCGTATCTGGCGTCCATCCCGGGCTTGCGGCAGAACCGACTCCAGTGCCCGCCAGGCAGCGGCCCTGCCGGCCCGGTCACCGTCAAAACAAAAAAAGATCTCGTCGCATAATCGGAAAAGCCGGTTCAGGTGTTCATCAGTCGTTGCCGTACCTAGTGTGGCGGCTGCGAAATCGATACCGTGTCGGGCCAGCGCTACGACATCCATATACCCCTCAACGACGACCAGGCGCTCGATGTTGCGCAAAGCCTGGCGGGCTTCATAAAGGCCATAGAGTTCGCGGCCCTTGTGAAACAAAACCGTTTCCGGCGAGTTAAGGTACTTGGGTTCTTCATTGCCGAATACGCGACCGCCGAAAGCGATTGCGCGGCCGCGCGAATCGCGAATCGGAAACATAAGGCGATCGCGAAACCGATCGTAATGACTGCCGTTGTCTTTACGAATGATCATGCCCACGGCCAGGAGACGTTCGATAGCTTCTGTCGACGTGCCGAACTTGTCGAGCAGTCGACTCCAACCGGCTGGCGCATAGCCGATGCCGAAACGCTTTGCCGTCGCGCCGTCGATACCGCGTGCTTTCAGATACTCGACAGCCGGTGGATGAACCTTCAGCTCGGCCTGGTAGAAACGTTCGACCTCTTGCATGAGATCGAAGAGCTCGTCGTAACGACGCGCCGGTCGCTGGCTTTCCTCGCGTGGAACTGTGATACCCATTAAATGGGCGAGGCTTTCCACCGCGTCGGGGAAGCTCAGGTGATCATGCTCCATAAGAAAGCCGAGTGCAGTGCCGTGCGCTCCACATCCGAAACAATGATAGAAGCCCTTTGACGGACTAACCGTGAACGAGGGAGTGTTCTCATCGTGAAACGGACAAACGGCCTTGTATTCGCGCCCTGCCTTTTTCAGTTGAATGCGTGAGCCGAGAACTTCAACGATATCCGCCCGGGCAATCAGGTCATCGATGAAATGTTGAGGTATCAAGCCGCTCATTATTGTCTCTGGGCTTTGTTGTCTCGTGGCATTCTATGACGCATTTTTTGTTCTTTATTGCTCGCCGCGCGAACTCACGCTCTGCGAGCAATCCGGGCAACATCGCCTGGTTGTTAGTCGGCAGCACCGGTTCTGCTTGCGTCTCTGCAGCCGCTTCGCCTGCACTCCGTCATTGACCCGACAGACTTGCCTTGACCTTGCTGCCAACGCTGGCCATGTCGGCCCGGCCGCCGGTCGTGTCGCGGAGACGGACCATCACTTTGCCCATGTCCCGGATATTCGTAGCGCCGCTGTCACGAATGGCATCGGCAATGAGGACGTCCAGCTCGTCGTCGGCAAGCGGCTCGGGCGTGTACGTTTCAAGCACGGCTATTTCAGCCAACTCGATTTGCGCCAGATCCTCACGCGAGCCGCTGCGGAATTGCACAATGGAATCGCGACGCTGCTTGAGCATCTTGTCGAGAATGCGCAGAACACCTGCGTCATCCACTTCCACTCTCGAATCGACTTCGACTTGCTTGATTGCGGCCAGAACGAGACGGATTGCCTTGAGCCGGTCTTTGTCACCGGCGCGCATGGCATCCTTCATATCGCTCTGAATTTGCCCTTTAAGCGTCATGGTGCTCCGGGCCCGTTCGGACCATTTCTCATGGTCCGCTTTGCTGACTGATGTTCAGTAAAGGCGTTTGCGCCGCGATACTTCGCGTGAAATCCGCTTGAGATGGCGCTTCACGGCCGCAGCCTTCTTGCGTTTGCGCTCCTGGGTGGGCTTTTCGTAAAACTCGCGTCGACGCAACTCGGTCAGGACACCGGCTTTCTCACACGCGCGTTTGAAGCGGCGCAGGGCGGCATCGAAATACTCGTTTTCCTTGATACGAACACTCGGCATGGCAAATTCGGTTCCGGCTAAGAAATTGCACCCTGAAAATTGCGCAACGGCGCGCAACATTAAAGGCAATGGTCAGGACAAATAAACCCGGCACGAAGGCCGGGGTAAGACCCGGCATGATATCGGCAAGATACGGATAATGCAAAGAAAAGGCGGCCCATTTCCGGCCGGCTAAGTTAAGATGCGGCGCCTATGCAAGTGCTCGGACTGGAAACCAGCTGCGATGAAACCGGGGTGGCGCTGTTTGACACCGCCCGCGGCCTGGTTGCGCATGCATTACACAGCCAGGTCGATCTGCATGCGCGGTATGGCGGAGTCGTACCAGAAATAGCGTCACGTGACCATATACGGATTCTGTTGCCCTTAATCCAAGAGGTCCTGGAGGCGGGAGCGCTGCGCCGCCCGGACGCCGTCGCGTACACCGCGGGGCCCGGGCTGGTCGGCGCATTGCTGGTCGGCAGTGGTGTGGCGAACGGCCTCGGACTTGGCTGGAATTGCCCCGTGATACCCGTGCATCACATGGAAGGACATCTGCTGGCGACCATGCTCGAGTCGGACGCACCGGATTTTCCCTTCCTCGCATTGCTGGTGTCAGGGGGTCACACGATGCTGGTGGGAGTGGACGGGATCGGCTGCTATCGCATTCTCGGTCGTACCCTGGACGATGCGGCCGGCGAAGCCTTCGACAAGACAGCGAAGCTGCTCGGTCTTGGCTATCCCGGCGGACCGGCGCTTGCCCGGGCTGCCGAGCACGGTGACGAAAACGCCTTTCCGTTGCCACGGCCAATGCTCAATCGGCCCGGTTTCGACTTCAGTTTCAGCGGGCTCAAGACCGCGGTCATGATGCAGGTGCGCGAACTGGCCGCAGCGGGCGAACTGGTCGCGGCCCGGGCCGATATTGCGGCGTCGTTCCAGCGCGCCGCCGTCGATACCCTGGTTGGCCGTACTCTGCAAGCGGCTCGCCACGAGGGTAGCCGCAGCATCGTTGTGGCCGGCGGCGTGGGTGCCAATCGGCTGTTGCGCGACGAACTGTCCCGAAAGTTCGACGGCCGCGTTTTCTATCCGCGCATCGAGTTTTGCACGGACAATGGGGCAATGATCGCGCTTGCCGGTGCGTTACGCCTGGAGGACGGCGTACACGCGGGGGCGATCAAGGCTGTGGCGCGCTGGCCACTCGATACACTGTCGGCACCGTCGCCCGGGTGACGGGATACGAAACCAGGATTGACGATGGAACGCGAGAACTCCGATACGATTTTCCTGCACGAGTTGCGAGTCGAGACCGTCGTCGGCATTTGGCACTGGGAACGACAGATTCGCCAAACCGTCAGTATCGATCTCGAAATGGGCGGTGACATGCGGCGAGCAGCCGAAAGCGACCGAATCGAGGCGACGCTCAATTACAAGGCGGTAGCCAAACGCGTGCAGGAATTTGTCGCTGATTCGAGCTTTCAGTTGGTCGAAACGCTGGCGGAGAAGATTGCCTCTCTGGTACTCGATGAATTCGACGTACCCTGGATTCGCGTCCGGGTCAGCAAGCCGGGCGCGATCCGCGGCGCCCGGGATGTCGGAGTCGTAATATTTCGCAGCAAGGCACCCGCCTGACACGGCTCGATGGCAAACATTTTTCTCGGTGTCGGCAGCAACATCCGGCCGGTACGGCATCTGCGTCTGGCAATCAAAGAGCTCCGGCGACGGTTCGATGATCTCGAAACGTCAGCCGTTTATCGCAACGCGCCGGTTGGCTTTGATGGTCACGACTTTCTCAACCTGGTGGTCCGCGCCAGAACGGACCTGTCGCCTGTCGACGTTCTTCGGGTGCTGGACGAAATTCACGAGTTGGTCGGCCGGCGCCGAAACTGCGTCGGTCTGGCGGCGCGGGAACTGGACATCGACTTGTTACTGTACGATCACGTACTGGTCGATACGGACGACTTGCAACTGCCTCGCAGCGATGTGCTCGACTACGATTTTGTATTGCGGCCGCTTGCAGAATTAGCGCCGGACTATGTGCACCCGGTTACCGGCAAACGTCTCCACCTGCACTGGCAGCAATTTCCCGGCTCCGGACGGTCGTTACAGCAAGAGTCCATTGACTTCGAGGCATGAAGTCCGCCGGACCGGGCGCCGCAAGAGTCACCAGCCAATGCTGCGTCCACCGTCGACCGCGATGATCTGGCCGGTCACATAGCCAGCGTCACGCAACAGGTACAAGACACATCCGGCAATGTCCTCCGGGTTGCCGGGCCGGCCAAGCGGTATCTGGGCGGTGATGCTGTCTCTCGCCGCGTCGCTCATACCGTCTTCCGGCCAGAGAATCGCACCGGGCGCTATGCCATTGACACGAACATCCGGCGCCATTTCCTTCGCCAGTGCTCGGGTCAGCATGGCCAGTCCGGCTTTGGCGGAGCCATAAACGGCGTATTGCCGTAAGGGTCGTTGCGCATGAATATCTATCAGGTTGACAATGGCGCCGCGTTGGCGCCGCAGCAGCGGCCAGGCAGCCTGCGAAAGAAACAGCGGCGCTTTGAGGTTGCTGCCAATCAGGTCGTCCCATTGCGTTTCGGTAACGGTACCGAGCGGCGTCGCGTAGAAACTCGAGGCATTGTTGACGAGATAGTCGAGCTGCCCGCGCCATTGAACGACGTTTTCTGTCAACGGTACGAGCGTGTCGAATTGTGTCAGGTTTGCCTGGAATATCTCTGCGGAGTTCGGGCGTAAGCGGTTTAACTCGTCTTTCAGGCCCCGGGCGTCTTCGGTTGAGTTGTGATAATGGATCGCGACGCCGGCGCCGGCCTCGTGCAGTCGCCGCGCAATGGCCGCGCCGATACGACGCCCGGCGCCGGTTACCAGAGCGATACGGTCTTGCAGCGTACTGAGAGGCAATGATGACAACGGCGAACCTGTTGTTGAGGGCTGAACTGTCGGAGCACCCGTGGCAATCGCGGCGCACGGGCGCCACTAAGGGCATTGACAAGGGCATTTGCAAGGGCAATACATTGTGCCGCATCTTACGTCGCCGCTGAACCATGTATTCGAACAAAGCCAACACAGAAGTCTTGCCGATACCGGATGCCGCCGGACTTGCTCATTGTGAAGTGGTGGCCGGTCATATTCGTGCATTGATCGAGCGCTCGGGCGGCAGTATCAGTTTCGCTGAATTCATGCACGAGGCCCTCTATGCGCCGGGCCTGGGTTATTACACTGCAGGTGCCGCCAGGTTTGGAGCGGCCGGGGATTTCGTAACGGCCCCCGAGATTGCACCGTTGTTTGGGCGCGTGCTGGCAAGGCAGTGCGCCTCCGTCTTGCAGCAGCTGCCGAACGGCGCCGTCCTGGAGTTGGGTGCCGGCAGCGGACGATTGGCGATTGAAATCCTGCGCTCCCTGACAGCGAATGGCATTGAATTTCAGCGTTACCTGATTCTCGAGGTCTCGCCGGACCTGATCGCGCAGCAACAGCGCCTTATCGGCGCACAAGTACCGGAGCTGATGCCGAAAGTGGCGTGGCTGGACCGTTTGCCGCAGCAATTTCGCGGTGTCGTCATCGCCAACGAAGTTGCCGATGCGCTACCGGTTGAACGCTTCAGTATGTCGGGCAGGGAGGTTATGCAAATGCGAGTTGGCTGCGATCAGGACACTTTCGTGTGGTGTCGTGCCGCAGCGCCGCGATTCCTGGCAGAGGCGGTTACCCATATCGAAGCGACGGTCGGCCGTGAACTGGCGAGCGGATTCCTCTCGGAGGTTTCGACGGGACTGGCGAAGTGGGTAAGTGATGTAGCCGCAAGCATCGAATCCGGCTTTATGTTCCTGTTCGACTACGGGTTGTCACGACGGGAATACTACGCGCCGGATCGAGGTGACGGCTGGTTACGTTGTCATTTCAGGCACCGTGCGCACAACGACCCGTTGATCTATCCCGGCCTCCAGGACCTGACCGCCTGGGTCGATTTTACCGCCGTTGCCGAAGCGGCATCCGGCGCCGGCATGGAAATCACCGGTTTCGTGTCACAAGCGCAATTCCTGTTGAATGGTGGGCTCAGCGAGGAGCTCGAACATTTCAATCGTTTGCCTACCGCCTCACAGATCGACCTGTCGAGACAGGTCAAAATACTCACACTGCCGGAAGAGATGGGAGAAAACTTCAAATGCCTGGGATTGGCGCGCGGCGAAATGCCGTTACCAACGTCGTTTGCAAAACTGGACAGGACGCACATTCTGTGACGCTTTTCACCGGTGCTTGCCCGCTACCGCGGAGCGCGACATGACATGGCTGCAGATTGCGGTACTCGCCGTCATCCAGGGCCTGACCGAGATTCTGCCGATATCGAGTTCAGGACACCTGGTGCTGGTGCCGTATCTCGCCGGTTGGACCGACCAAGGCCTGGTATTCGACGTCGCTGTGCATTTCGGCTCTCTGGGCGCCGTTTGCCTCTATTTTCGCAATGACCTCATCGGTGCGGCGCGCGGCGGTCTGCAACTGCCGGGCGGACGCACAGACACGCTCGAGGCCCGCTTGGCGCTGGCAATCGTGATCGGCACGGTACCGGCGGCAATTGTCGGCTTGATACTGGCGGGCTGGATCAGCGACAACCTTCGCGACCCGCTGGTTGTGGTCGTAACGTTGTCCGTTTTCGGGCTGCTGCTCGGTTTTGCGGACCGCTTCGGTCGTCAGGAGCGGATAATCACGGAAGTTCGCCTGCGCGACGCAATCCTAATCGGCTGCGCCCAGGCTTTGGCATTGGTTCCGGGTACTTCGCGTTCGGGAGTCACTATCACCGCGGGCATGCTGCTCGGTTTCAAACGCCAGGACGCCGCCCGATTCTCGTTTCTCCTGTCTGCGCCAGTCATCCTGCTCGCGACGGCCTACGAAGCGACCACCCTGTTGCTCGATGGCGGCAACGTATCGTGGGGAGAACTGGCCGCCGGCGCGCTGATTTCCGGCCTGGTCGCATACTTCAGCATTGCGTTCTTCATGCGTTTCATCACCACGCGCGGCTTGCTGCCGTTCGTCATATACCGACTCTTGCTCGCGGCCGTCATTCTTTATGTTCTCGTCTAAGGCATGCGGATGGCGTGCAGCGGCCGCGCTTCTGGCCTGCAGTACTGCGCAAGGAGCGAACGACGGGTTCGTCATCGGCCTCGGCGCCGAAATGGATACCGAAGAGGGGCGAGCGGTGCTCGATGAACGGTGGCACGTCGGGATGGAGATAGAGTTCGGACTGAAATCTCTCGACGTCGGCTTCAGTCGTTGGCAAACGGCCGTGGATCAGGGGCAGGTTGACTCCATCCGCATCGGTTTCCTGACGCCTCTCGGCAAGGCCAGCGACATAGAATTCCGCCTGGCGTTCGATGATTCGGCGAACTACGGCAGGTCCACCGTATTGTCCGTGTTCGGGTATTTCTTCGGCGGTTTATGACGTGCGGTCGGCGCCGCCTCGAAAGGCGCCGATGGTCTGCAGGCGTTTACGCCGAATCGCGTCGCCGATCCGCGCTCCGCTGAGATCGGGTGCGGCCACATCCTTTGCGACGATTCCCGCGGCTGCCGTAAATGCTCCTAGAAGGAACGCGGCTTGCGGATACGGGTGCTCCTCGAAGCCCGTGCGGCCACGCGCATCGGCTTCGCAGGCAAGCAGGAATTTTCGAAATCGCTCCGGTCGGCGGAATGCATCAGTCCGCTCCAGTACCTTCAGTATCGTCGCAGCCTTTAATTCGAGTGCCTTATGGCAGTGGCCGTGAAACTCTGCAACCAGCAGCGCCAGTTCGCGGCATGGCGTCGGCACCGGGAAACGTTCCGCCATCAACTTGATCAGTTTGACGCTGCGACGCTCATGACCCGGATGGCTTGGCAACGATGCCTGCGGTGTCGTCGCTTTGCCGAGATCGTGCACGAGCGCGGCAAAGCGCACGTCGACGTCCGGGCTAAGCTTCGTTGCCTGATCGAGCACCATCAGTGCGTGTAAGCCGCAGTCCACTTCCGGATGCCATTTCGCGGGCTGCGGGACCCCGAACAAGGCATCGATTTCGGGAAATACCGCAGCGAGCGCGCCGCAATGCCGCAATACCTCGAAATACGTACGCGCAGCCGGACCTCCGAGCGCCTGCTCGGTTTCTTTCCAGACCCGATGCGGGACGAGCGCATCCGCTTCGCCTTCATCGACCATGCGTTTCATGAGTTGCAGCGTTTCATCGGCGATTCTGAAGCCCCGAGTGGCGAATCGGGCCGCAAATTTCGCTGTTCGCAGAATCCGCACCGGATCCTCGACAAAGGCATCCGAGACATGGCGCAGAATGCCGGCTTCAAGATCGGCACGCCCGTTGTGCGGATCGATGAGCAGGCCGGCAGTGCTGCGTGCCATTGCATTGACGGTCAGGTCCCTGCGGGTCAGATCGTCTTCGATCGTGACATCCGGCGAGCTATGAAACGCGAATCCTGAGTAGCCAGGACCCGTTTTGCGCTCCGTTCTTGCCAGCGCATACTCTTCCCCGGAGTCCGGATGCAGAAACACCGGGAAATCCTTGCCGACCTGCCGATAACCAAGCGCTCGCAACTCCTCGGGAGTTGCGCCAACGACGCACCAATCACGCTCTTCCGGGACCAGGCCGAGCTGCTCGTCACGGACGGCGCCGCCAACAAGGTAAACTTCCATGGTGCGATTCTACAGAATCGCTTGTGCGGGCGTCTGCCGCCTGCCGGCACGGACAGCAAAGGTCGAAGCATTGTCGATTCATTTAATCAGCCAGATTACGCTGCCAAAGCGGCGACGGGTGCTGGCGTTATCCGCCGTTGCGGCGCTCCTCCTTCTGCAGGGTTGTTACTACGTCCAGGCGATCAACGGGCACCGGGATGTGATGAAAAGTCGGCGGCCCATCGATCAAGTCCTGACGAATCCCGACATATCCAGTGAGCTGAAAGAAAAGCTGCGCCTGGTGCAGCAAGCTCGCCGATTTGCGATTGACCAGTTGCAAATGCCGGACAATGACAGTTACCTCAGTTATGCAGACCTTGAGCGTGATTATGTTGTGTGGAATGTCTTCGCAGCGCCGGAATTCTCCGTGCAAGCCAGGCAATGGTGCTTCCCGGTGGCGGGCTGCGTCGCCTATCGCGGCTACTTTTCGCAGGATGCCGCGGAAGAGAAGGCCGAGTCGTTGCGAACGGACGGCTATGACGTGGCCGTCGGTGGTGTGGCGGCCTATTCGACTCTCGGTCGATTTGCCGACCCGGTGCTCAATACAATGATGCAGTGGAGTGATACGCAGCTTGTCGCGGTAATTTTCCACGAACTTGCGCACCAGGTGCTGTACGTCAAGGGAGACAGCCGATTTAACGAGTCCTTTGCAACGGCAGTCGCCGATTTCGGCATCCGTCGCTGGCTCATCATGCGCAATGAGGACGAGATACTGCACACCTACCGAAATTCCCGCCAGCGCCAGCGTGCGTTGGTGGAGTTGGTCGAAGAAACCCGATCCAGTCTCACCGCGCTTTACGCTTCGGCGATCGAACCGCAGGTCATGCGCCAGGACAAGCAGCGAATTTTCGCCGGGCTGATCCGGGAGGTCGAAGTACTCAACGAGCAAAGCGCTGCGCCGGGTCGCATTGCACTGGCAGAACCGCTTAACAATGCCCGGCTGGTGTCGCTTGGACTCTACGAAGGCTGGTCCGAAGCATTCCGGAACATTTACGACGAATGCGTGCAGGAGCTCGAATGTTTTTACACTCGTTCTCGCGAACTGGCCGACTTGTCACATGAAGAACGTCTCGCTCGTATGACCAAGCTGAACGAGCAATAGAGCTACGACGTCAACAATAGCCGACGTCCGTTGTATCGCAGTCATTGCCCGGGCGATTCCTGCCAGCGATGGCCAATTGTTGGACGGCCGGATCGGGCGTGCCGAGGAAGTGGGTCAACCGGTGCGTACGGCCGGTCAGTCTCCAGTTGAATATGGCATCGGCGACCATGACGCGTCGCACGTAATCGCGTGTTTCGTTGTACGGAATGTTTTCGATCCAGATCCGCGCGTCGAGCTGTGCGGATTCGGCAAGCCATTTCTCAACCCTGGCCGGGCCGGCATTGTACGCTGCCGTTGCTGCTACTCGATTGTCTGCGAACTGCTTCAGCATCTGGCCCAGGTAAGATGTACCGAGGCGAATGTTGTTCGCGGGATCGGTCAGCGTGGGCAGGCCTTGCCATGGAAGATTCAAGTCACTGGCAGTGCGGCGTCCCGTAGCCGGCATGAGTTGCATAATGCCGATGGCGCCCGCGCTCGAGCGAATGTCCGGAATGAACAGGCTCTCACTGCGAGCGACCCCGTACGCCCAGCCATGCGGAATGCTGGCAGCCGCCGAATGCCTGGCGAATTCCTCGTGATACGCGAGCGGGTAGCGGAGCACCAGATCATCGTACATACCGATCGCCGCCGCCGTGGCAATGGCTCGCGAATGCCAGCCCCATCGCTGCGCCAGGATCGCCGCTTGAGCCTTTTCCTCCAGGCTCAGAAGGCTGATGGCATCGTCCCATTCAGAGCGACCGCGACTTTCAAGGCCGACATAAAAAAGTTCGCGTGCGCGGAGGATGGCGTCGCGTTTCGCAAGGCGGGTCAAGATTTCATCGTTGGCAGTCAGCGTAGCGTGCGCAAACGCGTATTCCTGGTCCAGTTCGTCGGCAGCCAAAAAGCTGTAGTAACTGCGGCCGATCGCGAGTGTTTCGAAGATCGTACGAGCTGCTGCTTCATCACCACGCTGCAACAATGCTATTGCGAGCCAATAACGTGACTCCTCGCTTTCCTGCTCGTCGGGCGGCATAGACCTGATGACTGCGACGACGGCTTCCCAGGCATGCTGCCGCAACAAGGCACGCACGAGCCAGCGCCTGACTTCAGCGTCACGCGTTTCGACGTCCAACTCGATCAGGCGCCGCGCGGCATCCGCTTCGTGCTGTCTGGCGAGCCATAACGCGACGTGCCGTGACATGCCGGAAATCTGTAGTTGCGAGAATTCGCGCTGCCCGCGTAAATTGACCCAGTGGTCCTCCGCGAGGCGGGCGTCCGTCCATGCGATTCGCTCAAGAGCAAGCAGGAGGCGGTCGCGATGAACGTCATCGTCTGCGTGCTCATTCTCGGTGGCCAGAAAATCCAGCGGCCGATTTTGTGCTGCGAGCCATTGATCGGCTTCCGCGAACGCTTTCTCATCGATCGAGCGCGCCAGGTAGCGTGCCAGCGAGAATTGCCCGGCAGACAACGCCAGCGCGAAACGTTGCCGATACGCTTCCTCTTCCAATAATCCGGCGCCACGCAAATAATCGAAAACAGGATCGCACTCGTTGGCCTGGCTGTAGCCGGTCAGCCACAAATCCATCGCCCTGGCCGCAATTCGCCCGCCATTGCCGTCCAGTATTTCGGCGTGGGCCGCCAGGCAATCGAGTCGCGCAATGCCGAGTCCCTCATAAAAAGCTTTGTATACGTCGAGGTACGCCGACATCCTTTTCGCTGCGGCCAGCTGCACGGCATGTCGATAGCGCAGCTCGCGGCCGGGCTTGAGGGCGCCGTAACGCTCAAGAAAGGCATCGACCGTGGCTTGCTCGACAGCGCCCGCGCGCGTTCGAAGATACGCGGCGCGCAGGTCGGGCCAAAGAATATAACCCTCGAGCAAGCCTTCCCGCGCCGCGGCAGGCGCCCAGTCGCCCAGCTCAGCGGCCGGGTAGGCCTCACGAAACGCCTGGCGCTGTTGCTCCAGCAATGGAGCGGTGTCGGCAGACGTATTGCCGCAGGCTATGCAGGCCAGTAATGCCGTCAGAAGTCGCAGCGATGACCTCACGGCGTGCGAACAACAGGCGATCGCTGGACGCCAACGGCAGCCTTGCCAGGCATCCGGCAATCAATCCGTCGCAGACGGCTGGCGGTGCACTCGTTCACGCAGAATCCTGAACCGGCACCGCACAGGAAATCACCGGATCTGCAGCATCAGCTGCCGATCGGCACGGCGCACCATCAGGAACAGAATCTGGTTGCGTGATGCGATCTCCTGCAGGTCCTGGAGATTGCGAACCCTGCTGCGATTGACGGCAATGATAACGTCACCGGCCCGCAATCCGCGTTGCGCTGCCGGGCTGTCCGGTTCCACGTCGCTGACTTCGATGCCGTCGCCGGAGCTGGCTGAAGTGGCCGAAAACCGGGCACCGGCCAACCCCGGATGAAGGTCCGCGCCAGCACTTTGAACCTGCTCCCGTGAGTCCAGTGTCGCCTTCACTGTGCGGGTCCGGCCCTCGCGGATGTACTCGATCGTCACGTCCTCGCCAGAGCCCTTCAGGCCGATAGCGTTGGCGAGTTCGCGACTGTTGTTGATTCTCCGGTTGTCGACCTTGGTAATGATGTCGTCAACTTGCAGGCCGGCCTTTTCGGCCGCCGATTCCGGCTCGATATTGGAAATCAGCGCACCGCGATCAACCTCGGCGCCGAGTGCCTCGGCACTCGCCGCATCGATCGTCGCAATGGTGACGCCGAGCAAACCGCGCCGGACCTCGCCAAAATCGAGAATCTGGGCCATGATCGAACTTGCGATTTCCGAGGGCACGGCGAATCCAATTCCGATATTGCCGCCTGTGCGACTGATAATGGCGGAGTTGATGCCGACCAGTTCACCGCGCATATTGACCAGCGCGCCGCCGGAATTACCCGGATTGATCGAGGCGTCCGTTTGAATGAAATCTTCCAGGCCGTCACGACTGATGCCATAGCGCCCCAGTGCACGGACGATGCCCGAGGTCACGGTGTGACCGAGCCCGAACGGGTTGCCGATAGCAATGACGAAGTCGCCGACCTCTACCGCGGTCGAGTCACCAATGGGAATTTCGACCAGGTTCTCAGGGTCGACTTTCAGAACGGCGATGTCCGTCGCCGCATCCGACCCTACCACCTCGGCTTCCAGTGAATCTTCGTTGAATAAATAAACCTGGATCTTGTCGGCGCTCTCCACCACGTGATGGTTGGTCAGGATATAGCCGTTTTCCGCATCGACAATGACTCCGGAGCCGGCGCTCGCCACCTCGCGCGAGCCGCCGGGCGTATCCGGCAGTCCGAAAAAGCGGCGAAACATTTCGTCGGCGTACGGCGAGGTTTGCGAGCTCACAGTCTGGCTGACGCGGATGTTCACGACAGCCGGCGCGGCTTTTTTCACCAGCGGCGCCAGGCTTGGCAGCGGCTGGCCGTCGACCTGGTGCGGCAATTGGCCGTGCGCAACGGTTGCCAGCAACAGAATTGCGGCCATTGACAGAGTCGGGAACATTCTCTTCATTTTAAAACAGGTCCTCATGCGAAATGTCCGGCGATATGCCCGACGGACACAGGCCGTCGGTGCGGACCGGCTGCGAACCGCCAAGCTTCACACCGAAGACCTGCCCGAACTGTACAAAGTTCCGGGATCATTGCAAATTGAGCGGCGACTTGCGCTGCAAATTGCGTTGCTGGTGTCGCCCGATCAACAGTCCCTGTCGTCGAGCGACACCTGACTCCTCGGCGTCGCAACAGGCCGGTCAACTGGCCTGCACGGTAATTCGTCGCGCCTGCACCTGTGCCTGTTTCGGAATGGCAACTTCAAGTATGCCGTTCGAGCTCTTTGCGGAAATATGTTCCGCATCGGCGGTCTCCGGCAGACTGAACCGGCGGTAAAACTTGCCGGAAATCCGTTCCACTCGCTGCATTCCTTCAACCTGCCCGGAATGCTCCTCACGCCGCTCACCGGCTATGCTCAAGACCCCGTGTTCCATGCTGATCTCGATCTGCTCGGGATTGACGCCTGGTAAGTCGGCCCGCAATACGAAACGCTCTTTCTCTTCGACAATATCAACCGGCGGAATCCAGTCGGCAACGGAGTTGCTGCCGTCGGCGGATTCCTGCCCGATGCCAAAACGTCGACCGGCAATCTGGTCCAGATCGCGGTGCAACAGGTTGAGTAGCGTCCAGGGCTCATATCTGGTCACATTCATATCGGTCTCCTTGCAAGTACTGGTGCCGCCTTGATGGGGTCGTTCAATACCATTTCAAGAGTCGCTATTCGCCTTCGCCGGCGCGCTGCAGCCGGCTGAAAGCGGCGTCCCACGGGCGCTGCGCCGATGGTTTTCGAGCCACTAGATGTTGTGCGACATAACTTTCACAAAACTGTCATTTTTTTCCGCAATAATTTAAACAGCTTACTGCGATTGTTTCGATAACTCTTTGTTTTTATATTAATAAAATCCAGCCCAAAAAATCGTATAAAACCTTGACAGTCGGCCGTTGCGGGCATAATCTTGCTAGCCATCAGACACAACATCTTGTGCCTGCCAAAACGATGATCCGGGGCCGTTTAGGCACTCGTCGCTGAATACTCCAATTAGCGGTGAGCGGGGCGCTTTTCGCTGGGCAAAGCGATGGGAGTAGGGACTTGGGGTCTCCGCCTGGGGAATTCGTGACAAAAATTGCGCGCGCAGTTTGCCGGCAATGTCGCGGGAGTCATTCGCAAGGGCAGATCGCAAGGCCGGTTCACAAGTGCAATTCAGGGGAGTACAGGACCACATGAAGTCCGCGGTGAATTTTCACGCCAGCACGATCAGTGACATCAAACTCCAGCCCGCATCGCTGGATATCTGGAAAGCAAAATATCGACTGACGGCCAAGGATGGCGAGCCACTCGATGCGACGATCGATGACACCTACAAACGTGTGGCGCGAGCGCTGGCCAATGTGGAGAAGGAGTCGTTGCGCGACAGTTGCTACGAGGAATTCCTGTGGGCTCTGCGCAGCGGGGCGATACCGGCGGGCCGGATAATTTCCAATGCCGGAGCGCTCGAGCATAAGCCCGCCACCTCGACCATCAATTGCACCGTTTCGGGGACCGTCGGCGATTCAATGGATAACATTCTGAACAAGGTGCATGAAGCGGGACTGACTCTCAAAGCCGGCTGCGGCATCGGTTACGAATTTTCCACGCTGCGACCGAAAGGGGCGTACGTGACCGGGGCAGGGGCGTACACGTCGGGACCGCTGTCCTTCATGGATATCTACGACAAGATGTGTTTCACGGTGTCCTCCGCTGGCGGGCGGCGCGGCGCCCAGATGGGCACCTTTGATATCGGGCACCCGGACGTCATGGATTTCATTCGTGCCAAGCGCGAAGACGGCCGGTTGCGGCAGTTTAATCTCTCTTTGCTCATTACCGACGAGTTCATGCAGGCCGTGACCAACGATGCAGACTGGCAGCTCGCCTTTCCCATCACGCCGAAAGAGCTTGAGCAGGACCGGCACGACGTCGGCGATGACACGCAGTTCGTCTGGCGGGAATGGCCGGAACCCGACAGCTACGTGCGCAACGACGAGGGGCTGGTTGCCTGCAAGATCTATCGACGTTTGCCTGCGCGGCGTGTGTGGGATGTGATCATGGCCTCGACCTATGACTTTGCCGAGCCTGGCTTCGTGCTGATCGACAAAGTCAATGAGATGAATAATAACTGGTTTGCCGAGAAAATCCGCGCCACCAATCCTTGTGGCGAGCAACCGCTGCCCCCGTATGGCTCATGCCTGCTGGGGTCAGTCAATCTGACCCGGTTTGTCATTGATCCCTTTACCGAGGAAGCACGCTTCGACTGGGAAGAGTTTCGTCGCGTCGTCAAGGTGTTTACCCGGATGCTCGATAACGTTGTCGAGATCAATGGGCTGCCCTTGCCATTGCAGCGGCGCGAGATCAATCGCAAGCGGCGTCACGGTATGGGCTTCCTGGGGCTGGGTTCCACAATCACCATGTTGCGCATGAAGTACGGCGAAGCGACCGCGGTGCAGTTTACCGAAGAGGTGTCGAGACAACTGGCACTGGCCGGCTGGGAAGCGGCGCTGGAGCTGGCAGAGGAGAAAGGGCCGGCACCGATCATGACCGAGTTGTTCGATGTTACGCCGGAAATGCTGGCAAAACGCCCGGAAATGACGAACGACGGCTACCGTGTCGGCGACAAGGTGCCGGGACGAATTCTGCACTGCCGATACAGTCGGTACATGCAGCGCATAGCCGGGGAGGCGCCGGAGCTGGTCGATCGCCTGGCGGAGGTCGGGGCGCGCTTTACGCACCATAGCTCGATCGCACCGACCGGCACTATGTCGCTGTCCTTGGCGAACAATGCAAGCAACGGCATCGAGCCGAGCTTCGCGCATCATTATTTTCGAAACGTAATTCGCCAGGGCAAGAAATCCAAGGAAAAGATCGATGTCTTTTCATTCGAGTTGTTGGCCTACCGCGAGTTGGTCAATGACAATGCGTTGCCGACCAGCAATAAGAAGACGGGGGACTCGGACGATGATCTGCTGCCTGACTACTTTGTCACGGCGGAGGATATCGCACCAACGGCCCACGTCGATATTCAGGCAGCGGCGCAGAAATGGATTGATTCGTCTATCTCCAAGACGGCCAACGTACCGACGGATTATCCCTATGAAGACTTCAAGGATATTTACCTGTATGCGTGGCAACAGGGATTGAAGGGCTGCACTACGTTTCGCTTCAACCCGGAGGCGTTCCAGGGTGTGCTTGTCAAAGAACAGGATCTCAAGAACACCACCTATACGTTTACCCTGGAAGACGGCAGTGAGGTGGAAGTCAAGGGCGATCAGGAGATCGAGTACGACGGCGAGGTACATACGGCGGCCAATCTCTTCGACGCTTTGAAAGAAGGCTATTACGGTAAGTTTTGAACATCCAATCGGATTCAGAGTGACATGCTATGAGCAAGCTCAAGATTGACAGGAAAATCGTCGGCTGCGGGGTGAAGACACCGCCCGTCAAGGAAGCCGAAGAACGGAAACCGGATTACCCGCGCGAAGGTGGCGCAGGCGGGCGGGCGGAAGTTATTCGTATGCACGAAAAACTCGAACGCCCGGAGATGCTGGTAGGCTCGACCTACAAGGTCAAGACGCCGATCTCCGATCACGCCATGTACGTAACGATCAACGACATCATTCTCAATGAAGGAACGGAGCACGAGAAAAGACGGCCATTCGAGATCTTCATCAATTCGAAGAACCTGGATCACTACCAGTGGATTGTGGCCCTGACGCGCATCATCTCGGCAGTGTTTCGAAAGGGCGGCGACGTGACCTTTCTCGTCGACGAGCTCAAGGCGGTCTTCGATCCGCGAGGCGGCTACTGGAAACCGGGCGGCCGCTTCATGCCGTCTATTATTGCCGAGCTCGGCTATATCGTCGAGAAGCACCTGATCTCCATTGGTCTGCTGGTGCAGCCGCAGCTCGACGAGGCGCAGATTTCCCTTATCGAGCAAAAACGTGCTGAATTCGAATCACGTAGTCGACAGAAGGACGCCTTTTCCAAGAGCGATTATCCGGAAGGTGCACAATTGTGCGCCAAGTGCAGCACCGCGGCGGCGATCATGATGGATGGCTGCATGACCTGCCTCAGCTGCGGCGATTCCAAGTGCGGATAAGCAAGTGCGGGTAAACAACGGCGGATGAACAAATGCGGCTGAACCGGCCATAGCAGTCCGCGGACCGCATAGTCCCGGTAACGGACGTCTGGTGTAGTATCGCCCTGTGACGCTTTCCATCCCCGATTTTGCGCGTGCCAGGGTAGTCGTCGCTGGCGACGTCATGCTCGATCGCTACCTTTTTGGGGCGACGAACCGAACCTCGCCGGAAGCACCGGTTCCCGTCGTGCACCTGAGATCCAGCGAAGATCGCCCCGGCGGTGCGGCGAATGTTGCAGTCAATCTGGCGACCCTCGGCGCGCATACTGTCTTGCTGGGGATTGTCGGCGACGACGTCGAAGCACAGATTCTTGAACGCCTGGTTATGCAGCACGGCATCGACTGTCGTTTTGCCCGCTCGGCCACCTGGCCCACCATCACAAAAACGCGTGTGCAGAGTCGCGGCCAGCAGCTGATTCGTCTCGATCGGGAAGAGCTCCCTGACGAGTCGCATGAAGCATCGATTCTTGCCATGCTGGGCGATGCGCTAAAGGGCATGAATGCGGTCGTACTCTCCGATTACGGTAAGGGCACATTGACGCGCACCGCCGAAATTATCGCCGCCTCGCGTGCCGCCGGCCTGCCGATACTGATCGATCCAAAAGGTCAGAACTTCCAGCGGTATCGGGGTGCGTCGCTGATAACGCCGAACCAGGCCGAATTCGAAGCTGTAGCTGGTCGCTGTGATTCAAACGACATGCTTGTCGAGCGAGCCGGCCGCATGGTTGAGGCACTGAAACTCGACGCGCTGCTGGTCACGCGCAGCGAAAAAGGCATGCTCCTGGTACAGGCCGGCCATCAACCTGTGTTTTTGACGACCGAAGCCCGCGAGGTGTTCGATGTGACCGGTGCTGGCGATACGGTCGTTGCGACACTTGCTGCCGCACTCGCCAGCGGCGCTGCCTTGCGGGACGCCGCCGAGCTTGCCAACCTGGCTGCAGGGCTTGTCGTCCGCAAGATCGGTGTCGCCGCTGCGACGCCATCGGAGTTGCAGGTTGCCTTGCACAAAGGTGGGCAAGGCGGTCGTGGTGCGATGAGCGAGGTTGAGTTGCTGCTCCAGGTCGCCGAGGCGCGTGCGCGACAGGAAAGAATCGTAATGACGAACGGTTGCTTCGATGTGCTGCATGCGGGACACGTCGCCTACCTTGAAGAGGCACGGAAACTCGGCGAGCGCCTTGTCGTGGCAGTCAACGACGATGAGTCGGTACGCCGCCTCAAGGGCCCCTCCCGGCCGGTCAACGCTTTGCGGGATCGTATGTCGGTGTTGGCTGGTCTGGCCGCGGTGGATTGGGTGGTGCCTTTCTCCGATGACACGCCGACGCGACTTGTCAGCGCCGTGATGCCGGACGTCCTTGTTAAGGGGGGCGATTACCGGGCCGATGAGATCGCCGGCGCGCAGGATGTGTTGGCAAGCGGCGGCGACGTAAAGGTTCTTGCGTTCCGCCACGGTCATTCCACGAGCCGGATCATCGAGCGATTGTCGGGTTAGCCAAGCCGTTGCCGGACAACCCGCCGGGGTCCGGAGGCAGCCCGGGATCGCGCGATGGCAGGCAATTGATCCTGCCCGGACGCCAATGATAAGAATCCTTTACGCCATCCTCACCTACCTGCTCCTGCCGGTATATGCACTTTACTGGCTCTTTCGGGGCATGGTGAATCGCGCCTACCTTGACCGCGTCGGCCAGCGTTTCGGATTCGGCTTTCCACGCATCCCGGAAGGGAGCATCTGGATTCACGCAGTTTCGGTCGGCGAGGTACAGGCATCGATTCCGCTGGTCCGCGCACTGGCAAGGCGATTGCCAGGGCGACAAATCTTGCTAACCACCGTCACTCCGACCGGCGCAGCGCGGGTAGAAAGTGTTTTCGGTGATTCGGTTCGACACTGCTACATCCCGTTCGAGACACCGCAAGCCGTGCGAAATTTCTTCGATGCCACCAAACCGCAACTTGCCCTGATCATGGAAACGGAGATTTGGCCCAATCTTTATCATGAATGCGGTTTCAGGCACGTGCCGCTGGTACTGGTGAGTGCGCGCATATCGCCAAAATCCGTTCGCAACTATCGCAAGCTGTTGCCGCTTTTTCGTGAAACGCTTTCGCACGGTATCGTCATTGCAGCGCAAAGCGATTCGGATGCGCAGCGCTTCCGCGCGCTGGGCGCACGTCCGGAACGAACTCGCGTTACCGGCAATATCAAGTTTGATGTAGAGATTCCCTCGGATCTCGTCGTACGAGGTCGCGAGCTGCGCGACCGGATGTTCGGTATGCGGCCAGTCTGGATCGCAGCCAGCACCCACCAGCGGGAGGAAGAACAGGTTCTCGAAGCACACAGCCAGGTATGCGAAGCGATTCCCGAGACGTTGCTCATCCTCGTGCCACGGCATCCGGAGCGATTCGACGCCGTTCGTCAATTGCTGCAGCGTCAGGGTGTCAATTTTGTGTCCCGTTCCTCCGGGGCAATCCCCGGCACCGATGACAGCGTCTTCCTCGGCGATACCATGGGGGAGGTGCCGTTATTCTACTCCGCAGCGGATGTCGCGTTCGTTGGTGGCACGCTCGTACCGGTGGGCGGACACAATCTGCTCGAAGCGGCGGCCCTTGGCTTGCCAGTCGTCACCGGGCCACACCTTTTCAATACCCAGGATATCGCCGCAATGTTTGTGCGCATCGGTGCGTTGACGCGGGTTGCAGACAGTCGTGAACTTGGCGCGGCGATTAGCGCGTTGCTGACTGACGACACTGAAGCGCGGCGGCTGGGGCTGCTGGGGCGGGAAATCGTCGCAGAAAACCGCGGTGCCTTGCAGCGCCTGTTACTGGTGCTGGAACCGCTGATCGTCGAAATCGACGGGCAGCAACGCGACGCTTGAGACCTCGATCTACCGACCCGTCTAACCTTCAGATTCCTCTTCAGACTCCTCTTGCAGGTCGAGGGTACGTTCCGCTGGTTCGCGTTCCGTCAACCAGCGATCGATCCGTTCGAGATCCTGAATCTGCAATGATCCTGCGGCTTGCTTCAAACGCAGGACGTTGCCGATGTAGACATAGCGAGCCTGGTAATAATTGGTGATGGCCAGGTAAAGCGCTCGTTGCGAATTCAGGACGTCAACAATCGTTCGCGTGCCGACTTCAAACCCGGCCTGCGTAGCTTCCAACGCCGTCCTGCTCGAACGGACCGCTTGCCCAAGGGCGTTGACGCGGCTGATCTCGGAAATAACGCCAAGGTAGGCATCGCGAGTGGCACGTTCGGTTTCGCGCGCGACTCGTTGCAATTGCTCGCGAGAAGCGCGATGCAGATAAACCGCTTCGCGTACCTGCGACGAAGTTCGTCCGCCGGAAAACAGGGGTATGGTCACCTCGATCCCGATCGAATCTCCGTCACGCTGGGAGTCCGCCGTAAGAAAGGGGCTGTTATTCACGCTCCGATCACTGTCGGTCTCGACACCGTTGCGTCCTGCGACCAGATCAATGGTCGGATAATGACCGGTGCGCCGGAAGGCGATCTCGTCACGTGCAATTTGCTCGTCAAGACGGCTGGCGAGAAGATCGAGGTTCTGGTCCATTGCCATTTCTATCCAGCTGCTTTCGTCGGCAGGATTCGGCGCTGGCAAAGGGAAATCCTCACTGGGTGCAGCCAGATCGGGCACATGCTCACCGGTAATCTCGCGTAACAGTTCCTGTGCAGTCGCGAGCTCTCGTTGAGCGGCAATTTCAGACGCTACCGACTGGTCATAGGCCGCCTGCGATTCCTGCACATCGGTGATTGCTATAAGCCCGACGTCGAACCGCTGCTTGGCCTGCTCCAATTGCCGGGCAATGGCTTCGCGGTCCGCGCGGATCGATGCCAGGCGGTCTTCCGAGGCCAGGACTTCGAAATAGCGTTGTACGACCCGCACCATCAGGTCCTGTTGAGCGGCTTCGTAGACCACATCCGCTCGCGCCACGATCTTGTTCGCCTGCTTCAGGTTCACAACCTGGTCCCAGCGAAATATCGTTTGACGCAAACCCACGTTCCAGCTTGTTTCATCGCCTTCGGCTTCGAAATTCACCGGCGCAAAATTACCGGTGGTGTCGGCTTCGACACTTGTGCCGGACACGTTGCTGGTAACCCAGGCGCCGCTGGCACTGACCTGCGGCAACAGGAAACCTCGCGCCTGCGGCGCCGCCTCCTGAGCGGCCAGTCGACGCGATTCGGCTTCGTGGACGAGCGGATCGCTTTGTAGCGCCTGCTGATAGACCTCGAGCAGCGTAGCGCCCAGTGCAGCCGGCGGCATGACGATGGAAACGCCCAGAATTGCCAGAGCCGTCACTATTTTCATATTTTTCATGTTGTTAAGGTCCGCGAAAGTGGGGCAATGCCGATAGGTGTTATGGTCATCTATATCACTAACTCAGTCAAGTCTTGTGCGGCGGTGGCCCGGAATCAGTATCGCGGTAACCCCCGGTCACAGTGCAAGGACCAGGCGTCGATACCGCCATCAATATTGGCAACCCTGGCGAAGCCCTGCTGCACCAGGAAGCCGGCGACGCGCGCACTGCGGCCGCCCGAATGGCAAAGCACCGCTACTGGTCGTGTGGCATCCAGTTCTGTGTAGCGAGCCGGGATCTCAGCCATAGGAATAAACAAACTCGGGTCAATCCTTGCGATTTCTCTCTCCCAGGGTTCTCGGACGTCCAGCAGTTGCCAAAGTTCGCCGGCGTCTTGCCGCGCCATGTACTCGGCCGGTGTCAGATTATCGAACATTGACCGCCCCGGATAGCAGCGATAACGCGGCGCTCAAATGCATTAACTGGCCCGCAGCTTTATGCTGCGCAACAGTGCAGTATCTTGTTAGATGCAGGAAAAGCACTTCCGGTTTCGCCAGCATTGCAACTGTTCAAAAAACAAACGTGGAAGGCACCGGTGCATTGCAAAGTGCCGGAACATTGGTTTCGAAAAGGCTCGTTACTCGTGGTTTATTATCCGCATCGCGAACGACAAGCTGCGCTTCCATGAGTGGCGGTGAACCCACAACAACGAACATCCGGCCACCTGGATTGAGCAAATCGTACAGCCGATTGTCGAAAACAGGTAATGAGCCGCCAATCGCGATGACATCGTAAGGACCGACCGGTAGCTCTCGCATGGCGTCGACGTTTACCAGGGTCACGTTTTCAATTCCTGCAGCCTTTAGCCGCGGGCCGGCAGCTTCAATAAACCCGGCAAAAATATCGACACTGGTTACTGCTGCCGCAAGCCGGCCCAGGCAGGCGGTCAAAAAGCCCGACCCGGTGCCGATTTCGAGTACCGTGTCCACCGCGCGGATTTCGAGCGCCTGTAACAATCGGCCCTCCACTATTGGCGGCAACATGAACTGGCCGTGCGACAGCGGAATCGCGGTCTCGGCGAAAGCCAGTTCCTCGAATCCGGCAGGCACGAAATCCTCGCGCGGCAGTTCCGCCAACACGTCCAGCACGGCGCTGTCGAAGACGTCCCAGGTGCGCACTTGCTGTTCCACCATCTGACGACGTGCGTAATCCATGTTCATTGAGTCGGAGCCTGTAAATTGTTGAAAGTTATTATATTTCAATGTCGCCAAGCGGCCATCGCGGCGCTGGGCAAGGCGACCTCAGCCGGCGGATTGCGAATTATGGTGAATCGTTACGGTGCGCAGGTTTCGCTGGGATATGCTTAGCAGTGGACAGTCATAACGCTCTGAATCACCTCGAATCTCCTCTGACGGAGAATCACCATGAGCGACCAATAATAACAAATGATCGTTTCACGGCATCATTTGCAAGATGGCCGGAAAGGGACAAACGAGACTTGCGCCGTAATCATCTGAATGATCGATCGCATTCGATCGCACGCGTGTACAGGGCAGGGTGCACACCAGGGTTGGCATGTCGTCGATTCTGGTCGTAGTCATCCTGGCAGTACTATTGCTGTTCGCTGCTGCCGCGCTGGCTACGCTTATGCTGCAGCGCCGCCGTTATCTGCAGCGCCTTGCGAAGCTGAACCTCGAACTGGTCGCCGCCGCCGGCGATGCGTCGGTGGGGCGGCGTCTCTCCGTTGGCGAGAGCGGAGAAATCGGGGCACTGGCCCGGACCATCAACAGACTGTTCGATGCGCTGGGCGAGCGCGACGAAGAGATTCAGGACCGGGATCGCCTCTTCGCGGATTTCGCTCGCACGCTGCCGGAGATCGTGCTCCTGCATGATGAACGTATACTGCTTGCAAATGACAGTGCTGCAGCTTTACTGGGCCTGACCCCGGAACAACTGGAAGGCCGGGACGTCGTCGATCTCGTCAAGCCGGCTTACCGGGCATTGTTCCGCAAGACCACGGCAAAGCGCCTTGCCGGAAAGACTGTACCCCGGCGCCTTGAAATCCAGCTGATAAACGGCAACGAACAGGGCCTGTGGGTTGAAGCGCAAAGTTCTTCGATCGAGTATCGCGGCAGCAACGCGATCCTGACCATCGCCCGCGACGTCAGTTATCGCAAGAGCCTGGAGGTATCGCTAAGTCGCAGCAAACAGCAGGCGCAATATACGCTTGAATCGATCGCGGAAGGGGTTATTACGACTGACAACGAAGGCCGCATTGATTACATGAATCGCGCCGCCGAAGCGATGACCGGCGCCAATCGGGAGGAGAGCACTCGCCATAAGATCGGTGAGCTGTTTTCGCTTATTGACGAGGTCGATCGCCGGCCGCTAGGCGACCCGGTGGAGCGCTGTCTGTCGATGCGTCGACGTGTCAACATGGGCCGGCGAGCACTGCTGGTAAGGCGCGATGGTAAGCACGAACATTCCGTAGAAATTACCGCTTCCCCGATCCGCGGGCCGGGCGACAGTATTTCCGGCACGGTTGTTGTGTTTCACGATGTCAGTGAGATTCGCGGTCTGACTCGCCAGATGAGTTACCAGGCGTCTCATGATGCGCTGACCGGCCTGATTAACCGGCGCGAGTTCGAGCGACGTTTGCAGGAGGCCCTCGATACAGCACATGCCGACGGTGGTGTGCATATTCTCTCCTACATGGATCTCGATCGCTTCAAGGCCGTCAACGATAGCTGCGGCCACCTGGCGGGCGACAATATGCTGCGCGAAGTCGCTACGTTGATCCGGGACCAGGTGCGTGATTCGGATTATGTCGGTCGCCTGGGCGGCGACGAGTTCGGCACGCTGCTGATCGGTTGTCCAATCGACAAGGCGCGACAAATCGCGGCGGATATCTGCAACGCGATCAGCGACTATCGTTTTGTCTGGCAGGACAAGATTTTCAGCATCGGTATCTCGATCGGCCTGGTCGAGATCGGACATGCAAGCAGTTCGATCCAGGACCTGATGAGCGCCGCGGATTCCGCCTGTTACGTTGCCAAGCAACGGGGGCGGGGCCAGGTGCACGTATATTCTGCACGCGACGAAGCTATCGCGCGGGAGCGAGGCGATATCCAGTGGCTTCGCCAGCTACAGACTGCCCTGCATGAAAATCGTTTCGAACTGGCGGTCCAGCCGATTATCGCCCTCAATAGCCCGGCAGAATCGGGACCGTCGATCGAGGTGCTTATACGATTGCCCGACGCACATGGACGATCCGACAATTCCGCGGAGTTTTTGCGGCCCGCCGAGCGCTACCAGTTGATGCCGCAAATCGATCGCTGGGTGCTGACTGCTACCCTTGCAGCTATCAGTGCTGGCGAGATCAAGTTACCCGGCAAGCGCAGTTGTGCCGTCAATGTATCCGGACAAACACTTGGCGACGAAAGTTTTCTCGATTTCGTCGTCGAAGCCCTGGACCACAGCGGCGTGGCGCCGTCCCGCATTTGCTTCGAAGTAACCGAAGCAGCAATTTCGACCAATGTGCAGTACGCGCAGCGGTTCATCGAAGTATTGCACGGAATAGGTTGCGAGTTTGCTCTTGACGATTTCGGCAACGGCCTGGGCGCGTTCTCGAGCCTGAAGCATTTGCCGGTCGATTACCTGAAGATCGATGGCAACTACACGCGTAACCTCGTTTCGGAACCGATCAATCAGGAAATGGTGGCCGCGATGATCAAGCTCGCGCGGGCACTCGAGTTCCGCGTCATTGCAGAACAGGTCGAGCGTCAGGAGGATTTCGACTGGTTGCGCGAGGCAGGTGTCGACTTCGTGCAAGGTAATTTCATAGAAGCACCGGTGCTGCTGGGTTCTGCACAGACGGCCACATTTCGCGCACTCATGCCTTGATCTCACAAGCCAAAAAAAAGCCGCCGTGCACGGTGTATCATGCACGGCGGCCTGCTTGTGGTTTAACTAATGGATCAGAGCAAAGGCACCATCAGCAGGGCGACGATGTTAATGATTTTGATCAGCGGGTTGATGGCCGGTCCGGCGGTATCCTTGTAAGGGTCGCCGACGGTGTCGCCGGTTACGGCGGCCTTGTGTGCGTCGGAGCCTTTACCGCCGCAGTTGCCATCCTCGATGTATTTCTTGGCGTTATCCCAGGCGCCACCGCCGGCGGTCATCGAAATTGCGACGAACAGTCCGGTGATAATGGTGCCGAGAAGTACTCCACCCAGCGCCTTGGGTCCGAGCAGCAGCCCGACCGCAAGCGGCACCAAAATCGGTAGCAACGACGGCACGATCATTTCCTTGATCGCCGCCTTGGTGAGCAGGTCGACGGCACGGCTGTAGTCCGGCTTGCCGGTGCCTTCCATGATGCCGGGGATTTCGCGGAACTGTCGGCGCACTTCGTTGACGACGGCACCGGCGGCCCGACCGACAGCTTCCATTGCCATCGAGCCGAACAGGTAAGGTACCAGGCCACCGATGAACAGGCCGATGATGACGAGGTGATCGGACAGGTCGAAGTCGACGATGATATTGGCGGATTCGAGTGCGTGCGTGTAATCGGCAAACAGTACCAGCGCTGCGAGACCGGCTGACCCGATCGCATAGCCCTTGGTAACCGCCTTGGTGGTGTTGCCCACCGCATCGAGCTGGTCTGTGATGCTACGCACATCAGATGGCAGATCGGACATCTCGGCGATGCCGCCGGCATTGTCTGTGATCGGTCCGAACGCATCGAGTGCGACAATGACTCCGGTCATGGACAGCATGGCGGTGGCGGCGATGGCAATGTTGTACAGGCCGGCCAGCGAGTTACCTTCCGGCGCAAGTTCGAAAGCTCCCCATATGCTGAGGCACACGGCCAGCACCGGCAAAGCGGTCGCCTTCATAGAGATGCCGAGCCCGGCGATGATATTCGTCGCATCACCGGTCAAAGACGCGTTAGCGATGGTTTTTACCGGTTTGTAATCAGTGCCGGTGTAGTACTCCGTGATGACCACCATGGCCGCGGTCAGTGCCAGGCCGATCAAAGCGGAACCGAAAATGCCGCCGACGTTGCCGGACTCAGCCATCATCGCATCGGTGACAAACCAGAATGCCACAGCGGCGAGTCCGCCCGACACGATGAGGCCCTTATAAAGAGCGTTCATGATCTTGCCTCCGTCCGATGTCCGGACGAAGAAAGTGCCAATGATGGATGCAACGATGGAAACGGCACCCAGCACCAGCGGGTAGGTAACGGCGGCAATGCCGAATGTGCCGACGAGCAAGCTGCCGAGCAACATCGTCGCGATAATCGTGACCGCGTAGGTTTCAAAGAGGTCTGCTGCCATGCCGGCGCAGTCGCCGACGTTGTCCCCGACGTTGTCGGCGATGACACCGGGATTGCGTGGGTCATCCTCCGGAATGCCGGCTTCGACTTTGCCGACCAGGTCGGCGCCGACGTCGGCGCCCTTGGTGAAAATGCCGCCCCCCAACCGCGCGAAAATGGAGATCAGCGAGCCGCCGAAGGCAAGGCCCACCAGTGCGTGTATTGAGTCACCCATCGAGATGCCCATGCTGCCAAGCACCGCGTAATAGCCGGCAACACCGAGCAGACCGAGGCCTACTACCAGCAATCCGGTAATTGCGCCGCCACGGAAGGCGATGTTCAATGCAGCGTTGACGCCGTGTCGTGCCGCCTCCGCGGTCCGTACATTGGCCCTGACCGAAACAAACATGCCGATGTAGCCGGCCAGTCCCGAGAACACTGCACCTATCGCAAACCCTATGCCTGTCGCCCAGCCGAGTGCCAGCACCAGTGCAACGAAGAGCACCAGGCCCACGACGCCGATGGTCAGATACTGTCGATTCATGTAGGCGCCGGCGCCTTCCTGAATGGCTTGCGCGATAACCTGCATGCGTTCGTTGCCGGCTGGCTGCTTCAGGATCCACTGCGCGGACAGTGCGCCGTACAGAATTGCCAGAACGCCTGCGCCAATGGCCAGCCACAGTGCAAACTCACTTGTCATCAGTTCGTCTCCAGATCAAAAAAAGCCCGGACGCGTATGCGTTCTGGGCCGCAGAAAAATATTCCCGGTTACCGATCCATCGCTTGACGGTGCGGGATTATGAGAAAGGCGCTTTTTGTGTCGTACCGAGTATGTTGTTGTTTACTTTGCGATCTGCCGGCGACCGACAGGCGGCCGGGCATTCAGTCTCGCCGCGGCAGCGCGCGAATCATACCACAAACGCAGTGCCGAGCCGCTTCGTGACGGACAGGTTTTTCAATTGGACATAATTCGGTAAACCATTGATATATGGAGGATAATCTTCACCTCTGATGAGTGGTGAGAGGTAGCGGCGGGCGGCTGCGGTAATGCCAAAGCCGTCGGCCGTAATGTAGTTACGAGGCAGCTTTTTCTCTTTATTAGCGACCCGCTCGAGCAGTGCCTCATCGATACGCCAGCGATATGGTTTGTCGGAGATGCGTTTGATTACCGGCATCACGGCAGTCTTGCCGGCCAGGGCCATGAGTACCGCCGCGCGTCCCACTGCATAGGCTTGCTTGACGTCCACCGCCGACGCGATGTGGCGAGCAGAGCGTTGCAGGTAGTCGGCGACAGCGTAGTGATATTTGAATCCAAGTTCCTGACGGACCATGCCGGCGATAACCGGAGCGACGCCACCGAGCTGGGCATGTCCAAATGCGTCTTTCGTGCCGGCTTCCGCGAGAAAATTGCCGTCTTTGTCGCTGGCACCTTCGCTGACCACGACGACGCAATACGTGTAACGTGCGACGCACTCCTTGACCCGCTGCAGAAATGCCGCCTTGTCGAACGGGACCTCCGGAAACAGAATGATATGCGGCGCCTCGCCCCGGGATTCGCCGGCAAGGCCGGCCGCCGCTGCGATCCAGCCCGCGTGGCGGCCCATCACTTCCAGGATGAATACTTTGGTCGAGGTCTCTGCCATCGACAGTACATCCAACGCCGCTTCGCGCGTTGACACTGCGACATACTTGGCAACGGAGCCGAAACCCGGACAGTTGTCGGTAATCGGCAAGTCATTGTCGACGGTTTTCGGTATACCGAGGCAGGCGACCGGGTAACCGAGCCGTTCGCTAATCAACGAAACCTTGTGCGCGGTGTCCATCGAGTCGTTACCTCCATTGTAGAAGAAATAGCCGATGTCATGCGCTTTGAACACTTCGATCAGGCGTTCGTATTCGGCCCGGTTCTGCTCGATTCCCTTGAGTTTATAACGTGCAGAACCAAAAGCGCCGCCGGGCGTGTGTCGCAACGCAGCGATGTCGCGAGCGCTTTCCTTGCTCGTGTCGATCAGATCCTCGGTAAGGGCTCCCAGGATGCCGTTGCGTCCTGCATAGACCTTGCCAATTGCCTTGTTCTTGCGAGCCGTTTCGATCACTGCACAAGCACTGGCATTGATGACCGAGGTAACGCCTCCCGACTGCGCGTAAAAAGCATTCAATCTGGCCATAGAACTGCACACCCTGGGATTTGCCTGAGAATGCGCGCAAGCATAACGGAATCAGCACGCGCCTTCATCGCGGCTGCGATTTTCCCGGGTTTGACCTGTCCGGGAATTGCCGGTAGCGTATTCGCCCCGCTCCGGCAGAACCACCTCATTCCGGACCGCGACAACGAATAAGAGATAACCGCATGCGCATAGTTTTATTGGGAGCTCCTGGGTCGGGCAAAGGTACGCAAGCCCGACGGCTCATGGAGCAGCGAAATATTCCGCAGATTTCCACCGGCGACATGTTACGTGCGGCAGTAGCGGCGGACACGCGCTTCGGCAGGCAGGCCAAAGCGATCATGGACGAAGGCGGACTGGTACCGGATGACATCATGCTGGGGATCATCAGTGAACGCCTGACAGAAGAAGATGCCGACGACGGCTTTATCCTGGACGGTTTTCCGCGAACCCGAAAACAGGCAGCAGACCTGGAAAATCTTCTCGAGCAGGCCGATCAGCCCCTCGACGTCGCTGTACTTCTCGATATTGATTTCGAAGCTCTCATGAAGCGCTTGACAGGTCGACGTACCTGTTCGGCGACCGGCACGTTGCTGAATGTTTATTTCTCGACTCAGCAGGAGCTCGATGACTGCGCCGCAAAGGGCGGTGAACTCGTGCAGCGTGAAGACGATAACGAAGAAACGATTGGCAGGCGTCTCGAAGTCTATCGCCAGCAGACCGAGCCGGTCGTGGAATATTATCGATTGCAGGGCGTGTTGAAGACGATCGATGCCGATGCAAGCATGGATGAAGTCTACGAGCGGCTGCTTAAGGTCTTGGACTAGCGCTGTTGGAGCGCGCCTCGCGCGCGAATCGGAAAAGCCTGGTCGTTGCCGAATTCGCGCGCAGGGCACGCTCCTACGATGGTTCCGGCATTCATCCGACTGCCAGGATTTCGAGCAAAGTGTCGCCGATGAGCTCGCGCCGCCAGCCCTTGAATACGCGCAAATACCGGTCTCCAGCCAACGCGGCGCTCAGGTCCTTTTTTGATGCAACGACCTCGGGCAGCAGGGTCAGATTGCCCGCGCATGCGGCGACTCGCGCCTGCATTTCTGCGAGCAGTGCTCGCTGTCTCTCATCCGGGCGGGAGTGCGCTTCCTTGTCTCCGGTATCAACTTCGCTGTCGGCGAGCACGGCAAGCAGTTCCGGACCCGCGCGACGCACGATGCCGGGTTGCAGCCCGCGAACGCCAGCGAGCGATTCCTGGTTGTCCGGGGCCGACGACGCAAGTTCCAGCAGAACAGCGTCACTCAAAATCCACTGCCGCGGCCGATCTCGGCGCACCGCTTCGCCTTCGCGCCAGACTGCCAGATTGCGCGCCGCGGCACGGGCACGGCCGGACAAGTAGCGAGCGCCCTTCAGTCGACGCACGGCAGCGTCCGGGTCAGGCGTATAAAGTGACGTTTGCAGCAAGTCCTGCGAATCTTCGAGTGCCCATGCGAGGCGTCCCGATTCCTCCAGCCTTGCGGCAAGCAGATCCGCTGCCGGCAACAGGTATTCGACGTCCTCGGCGGCGTACTCGATCAGTTCAGGCGCTAACGGGCGTCGCGTCCAGTCAGCGCGAGTGTGCGATTTGGCCAGTTCGACGCCGAACAACTCGGCCACAAGCGCGGCGTAGCCAAGTTGCGGCGCGTAGCCGAGCAGGGCGGCTGCGACCTGGGTATCGAACAGCTCGCCGGGCATTCGCCCAGCCGCCTGATAAATCACCTCAATATCCTGGCGGCCGGAGTGCACCACCCAGGGTCGATCCATTAGCGCCTGCCAGACACGATTGAAATTGCCGGCTCCGAGTGGATCCGCGCACCAGATATGGTTCTCGGTTGCTATCTGCACGAGGCAAAGTTGCGGAAAATAGGTCTTCTCTCGCATGAACTCTGTGTCCAGTGCGATGCGTTCGCCATCGACCAGCTTTTCGCAGAGACTGTCCAGCGACTTGTTATCAAGGTAATCGGTGGGCTTCACGTAGACCTTTTCCTGACTGTGCCCCGCCAGCCCGGCTGATTGAAACAAGCTTCGGTTGCGACGGCGATCATGCGATGATTGTATGGTCAATTGCTGCCATTGTGACAGAACACTGTTCCTCCTGTTTCGCACATTTGTTGAAATCATTGCGCTACGCAAAGGTCCTGCACAAGTGCCGGAGTCGTGGTTGTTGCTGCTGTTGTCGATAGCAATGCTGGTGGCCGCAGCAGCCAGCGGCATGGTGTTGATCGATGGTCTGGAAGAAAGGAATCTCAGCCTGGTTTTGATGACCAGCTTGCTGGCCATCGCCTTCTACGCAGGAGTGCTCTTTATAACGGGATTCAGTCGACGCATTGTGCAGGCACTTACCTGCATTATTGGTTGCGGTGCGATCCTGACCTTTCTGTCCATTGCAATGTTTGTACTGTTTCGGCCGTTTGTTGGCCAGGGATTCGCCGGCGTCGCAGCGGTATTAATAAGCTTCTGGTCCGTGCCGGTGGAAGGCCACATCCTGGCACGGTCCATCGGCCAGCACTGGTACGTGGGAATTGCGATTGCGGTAATAGCCACAATTCTGCAATTCATATTCCAGTCGCTGCTCGCGGGGCCTGTTGTGGACACTGAATAATGCATTTGCACATTCTGGGAATATGCGGGACGTTCATGGGCGGCATTGCCGCGCTTGCTGCAGCGCTCGGCCATCGCGTCACAGGCAGCGACCGCAACGTCTATCCACCGATGAGTACGCAGCTCAAAGCGCTTGGCATCGGGATCCAGGAAGGTTTCGATGTCGAACAGCTGGTGCCGTCACCCGATGTCGTTGTCATTGGCAATGCGATGAGTCGCGGCAATCCCGCAGTAGAAGCGGTGCTCGATCAGGGCTTGCCGTATATTTCCGGTCCGCAATGGTTGGCCGAGAACGTGTTGGCAAAACGACATGTTCTCGCCGTATCCGGAACGCATGGCAAGACCACAACGGCAAGCATGCTTTCCTGGATACTCGAGCATGCCGGAATTGATTGCGGCTTCCTGATTGGTGGCGTCGCGGCAAACTTCGCATCGTCGGCACGACTCGGCAGCTCGAAGTACTTTGTTGTAGAGGCTGACGAATACGACACGGCGTTTTTCGATAAGCGAGCGAAGTTTGTGCACTATCGGCCACAGACGCTGATTATGGGAAATCTCGAGTTCGATCATGCAGACATCTATCAGGATATGGACGCCATCATTTGGCAGTTTCATCAGCTTTTGCGCACGGTGCCCGGCACTGGTCGCCTGATCGTTAACGGCGCCGACGCAAATCTGCAGGCACTGATCCGCGTCGGGTGCTGGACACCCATCGAGACTTTCGGGCTTGACGGAAATGCCGACTGGACCGCGGCGTTTCTGGATTCCGCCGAGAAGCATTTCGTGATCAAGGGCCCGGACGGCGCAAGTCATGAATGCAACTGGAAGCTTGGAGGCCGGCATAATCTGGAGAATGCGCTGGCTGCAGTAGCCGCAGCGGGCCGTGCCGGCGTATCGCTGCCACAGGCACTCGCGGGGTTGACCACGTTCGATGGCGTGAAACGACGCATGGAACGCACCGCGACCGTCGGCGAGGTCGCTATCTATGACGATTTCGCGCACCATCCGACCGCAATTCGCCGTTCGCTCGAGGGTTTACGCAAGCGATTCCCGGGGCAGCGCCTAATCGTTGCGCTGGAGCCGCGTTCCAATACCATGAAGCTCGGCATTCATAACAAGACGCTTGCCGATTCACTGCATGATGCGCATCGGGTTTTTGTGTATCGGCCGCCGGAGTTGGGTCCGGACTTCGAAGAAGTACTGCGACCGCTCGGTGAGAAAGTGCACTTTTTCACTGCATACGCTGATCTCGTAACTGCATTGTCAATAACAGTGGGTGCCGGCGATCTACTCGTGTTTATGAGTAACGGGGCATTCGGCGGTGCTCGCCAGCAACTGACTGCACTGTTGCGCCACTCGCAAGCCCCGGCATGATCACGACCGGCGAGAAAACGCCATTGTTTCCGTTGCGTACCGTCCTGTATCCGGGCGGCCCTTTGCCATTGCGAATATTCGAGGCACGTTATCTCGATATGATCAGCGAATGCCTGAAGTCAGAACGGCCATTCGGTGTGCTCCTGATAAAGACCGGCGAAGAAAGCGGGCAGGCGACAACCTGCGATCTGGGCACGCTGGCGCGCATCGCAGACTGGTACCAGGGCAGCGACGGTTTGCTCGGCGTTACTGCAATCGGTGAGCAACGTTTTCGCCTGGTTTCAAGCGAGCGCCGCGCCGACGGACTGAACGTCGGTGAAATTGAAGTACTGCCGGAGCAACCTTTTCACCCGTTGCCGGACGAATACAGGCCGCTCGCGACAATTCTCGCCGGAGTTCTGGATGACCTCGGTCGCCTGTATGAGTCGCTCGAACGCCAATACGACGATGCCGGATGGGTCGGATATCGGTTTGCCGAGATCCTGCCAATGAGTCCCGAGGAAAAGCAGAGATGCCTTGAGATCGAGGACCCGTTCGAACGATTGCAACTCATTCGGAAGGTTTTGAATTCCGTGCGTGGAGTCGACATCGACTGACGCCGGGCGCCTCGGCTTCAGAGGGTTGCCAATACTTTCCGCGCAGCCTCCAATGTGCGAGACAGTTCTGCCTGACCGTGTGCCGATGAAACGAATCCGGCTTCGAAAGCGGACGGAGCCAGGTAAATGTCCTCAGCCAGCATGCCGTGAAAAAACTTTCGGAACCGGTTGATGTCTGCGGCTGCAACTTGTGAAAAGCGGCGTACGGGATCGTCTGCTGTAAACATGAAGCCGAACATTCCGCCGCAGCTTTGCATAGCCAAAGGTATACCGGCTTCCACGGCCAGCGAACGCAATCCATTCACCAGTTGATGCGTCTTGTTTGTCAGTGCGGCGTAAAACCCGTCTACCGAAACACCCTCCAGAGTTGCCAGGCCGGCCGCCATCGCGACGGGATTTCCCGACAGTGTCCCCGCCTGGTAGACGGGCCCGTCCGGCGCCAGGGCCGCCATAATGTCTGCCCGACCTCCGAAGGCGGCGGCCGGCATGCCGCCGCCAACGATTTTGCCCAAGGTTGTCAGGTCCGGGCGGATGCCGAACAGTTCCTGGGCGCCGCCGCGGGACACCCGGAATCCGGTCATCACCTCATCGAACAGCAACAGCGATTCGTAACGGTCACATTGGCCGCGCAATGTTTGCAGGAAACCGGTTTCCGGCATCACCATGTTCATGTTGCCCGCGATCGGCTCGACGATGATGCAGGCGATGTCCCGCCCCCACTTTTCGAAAGCCTGCTGCACCGCGCCGATGTTATTGAATTCCAGCGTAACCGTATGTTCGGCCAGGGATGCCGGCACGCCCGGCGAGCTCGGTACGCCCAGCGTGAGTGCGCCGGAGCCGGCTTTGATCAGCAGCGAGTCAGAATGGCCGTGATAGCAACCTTCAAACTTGATGATCTTGTCGCGTCCGGTAAAGCCGCGCGCCAGCCGAATGGCGCTCATAGTGGCTTCTGTGCCAGAGCTCACCATGCGCACACGCTCGATCGATGGCACGAGTTCGCAAATTTTCTTTGCCAGCCGGGTCTCGCTGAGCGTCGGTGCTCCGAAACTGAGTCCATCAGCCGCCGCACGGTGAACTGCTTCAATCACGGATGGATGGGCATGACCGAGAATCATGGGGCCCCATGAGCCCACGTAGTCGATCAGCCGGCGGCCGTCTTCCGTTTCGAGCCAGGCACCGCTGGCACGGCGGATAAAAAGCGGTTCGCCGCCGACCCCTGCAAAGGCGCGAACCGGCGAATTAACACCGCCGGCGATGTACTTTCTGGCGTCCGCAAATAAGGTCATTGGTTTCGCCCCGTAAGAAGCTGCGCATCCTACAGAAGCGCCTTGCGGGGCGAAACCCTTGCCCGCGTCCTGCTACACTGGTGATCTCCAAGCCGCGACCCAACGCAGTACTGAAGCAATGCCAATGGCAAACCCCATGCACAACGCCGGCGCACTATGAAAACCTACATGTGTCTCATCTGCGGATTCATCTACGACGAAGCCACAGGGGATCCGGAGGGCGGCATTCCCGCCGGCACGCGATGGGACGATATTCCGCTGTCCTGGCGATGCCCGGATTGCAGCGCAGGGAAAGAAGACTTCGAAATGGTAGAGGTCTAGCTCCCGCCCGAAACCAATCACCGCCTGAGGCCCCGGCCAAGCCCGAACCGCGCTAAGGCGATTCCCTGGTGATCATCCCGGATCCCCTCTGCACCCACTTGCACGACTGAGTAGCCACGTTGTTCGAGCAAGGTCGGTACACCCTGGTCGCCGATCAGGTGCAGCGCGCCGACAACCACCAGGTAGTCATCCTGGTCTTGCAACAGCTTCGTCAGCTGTGCGACCCAGTCGAGATTGCGATCGACAACGATGGTTTTATACAGCTCGGCGTGGTTTTGCATGTCTTTCAACATGTTGACTTCCATAAAATCGACATCGCCATGCCGCCACGCGTGGATCAGGTCATCCATAATTTCCTCGAGGTCGAGGCTTTCCTCGAGCGATTGCAGGAGCAGGGCCCGTTGCGAATCGAGCGACATGTTGTCGAGGAACTCGAGTTGCTGGCGAATGGTTTCCAGTCCGTGAATTTCCTTGCTGTCCTCGGCAGCTTTTGCTGCGAGGTGACTTTCAATTCCGAGCGTCGGGTCAAAGCCGATGCGCGTGAGCATCAACTGTTCGACTACGATGGCAGCCAGCCACGGCTTTGAACTGGCCAGCATTGCAAGGGGAATATTGCTGCGCGATGCGAGGTCCTCGGCTTCCAGCCATGCGCTGGGCCCCATTACATCGCTCAAAGTGTCACCGTTTTCGATCAGGCCGAGCTCCGTGATCAGGGACTGAGCTTCGATCGGATCGACATCGTCCATATCCATTTCCATGATCAGCACCTCGGCCTCGTCATAGGCGGCATGGATAGCGGAGGGCAGCGGATGGTCCTCGGCACGCAGCAAGTGCACTGAACCGAGCAGGAACATGCGATTGCTTTCGCCGCTGACCTGCCACATCGTAACGGCATGCTGGGCAATGGCGACTGGAGCCGAGAAAATCAGTGCGAGACACAGAACGCCTGGTCGACAGCAGAATGTTGTCCGTATGAAAGTCAAAACGCCGCGCATGCTTTTTTCCTTCGTCATTTCCAAGCAGAGCAAACTGCTAGACCCATACGACTTCGGTATCGATTGCACCGTCCGCGTGCAGTGTCAGTCGCCGGTAGGCCGGCGGCTTACTGTCGACGGCAAACTCATCGCTATGGACCTGGAACTGGCGGCAGGTCGATGGCGTTCCCAGAATGCGCATCGATGCGTGGCTACCTGTGAATTCCTGGTGCACGTGGCCGAATACCACGGCCCTGACCTTGCCTGATTTCGCCGCAATTCGCAGGAACTCGTCACTGTTCAGCAATCCGACCTGGTCCAGCCAGTGGCTGCCGACGGGCAGCGGCGGATGATGCAAGGCAAGCAATATGTGATCGGCAACCGTTCGCTGTAACAGGGTATCAAGCCGGTCAAGCTCCGCAGCCGACACGTTGCCAGCCGCTATTCCTGCTTCGCTGCTGTCAATGCTTGCGATCAGCCAGGGCGCCTTTTCGTAAACACCGCAGTAAGTAAAAGACCACATCGCCAGGACTTCTTGCATGAGCGCGGCCACGTCATGGTTGCCCGGCACGCAGTGGACCGGCAATTGGAGGGTCGCAAGCTTGCGACAGAAATGCTCGTACGCTGCACGGGAATCGTCCTGGATAATATCGCCGGTTACCAGCACGAGCTGCGCCGGCCATCCGGATTGCAGGTGGTGTTGCAGAACCTGCGACAGTGACTCGTCGGTCACTCGCCCGCGAAACGTGGCATCGACTTGTGCAAAAAGATGCGGGTCCGTCAGTTGCAGGACCCGCAAAGGATCCGATGCCCTGTTAATTGGACTAAGTCCTAGTAACGATAATGATCCGACTTGTACGGGCCATCGCGGGATACGCCGATATAGTCCGCCTGTTCGTCAGTCAGTTGGGTGATTTTGGCACCGATGCGCTCCAGATGCAGCCGGGCAACCCGTTCGTCGAGATGTTTTGGCAGTATGTACACCCGGTTTTCGTACTTTTCATGGTTTTGCCACAGTTCGATCTGCGCCAGCACCTGATTGGTGAACGAATTCGACATGACGAAGCTGGGATGTCCGGTGCCGCAGCCCAGGTTCACCAGACGGCCTTCCGCGAGCAAAATGATGCGCTTGCCGTCGGGGAAAATAATGTGGTCAACCTGCGGCTTGATATTGTCCCACTCGTACTTCTTCAGCCACTCGACGTCTATTTCGTTATCGAAATGACCGATGTTGCAGACGATTGCCTGGTTCTTCATCCGTTCCATCTGCGGGCCGCTGACGACGTGATAGTTGCCGGTTGCGGTGACAACGATATCGGCCTGGTCGCACACTTCGTTGAAGTCGACCACCCGGTATCCTTCCATCGCAGCCTGCAGCGCGCAGATCGGGTCGATTTCGGTCACCCAGACGGTTGCGCCGAGACCTCGTAACGATTGAGCACAGCCTTTGCCGACGTCGCCGTAGCCGCAGACGATCGCAATCTTGCCGGCAATCATCACATCCGTGGCGCGCTTGATGCCGTCGACGAGTGACTCACGGCAGCCGTAGAGGTTGTCAAATTTCGACTTGGTCACCGAATCATTGACGTTGAAAGCCGGGCACTGCAGCGTGCCTGCCTTCTGCATGTCATAGAGGCGTTTGACGCCGGTGGTGGTTTCCTCCGAAAGCCCGCGAACGTTTTTCATCAGTTCCGGGTACTTCTTGTGCATCAAGAGCGTCAGGTCGCCGCCATCGTCGAGGATCATGTTCGGCAGCCAGCCGTCGGGGCCCTTGAGGGTTTGCTCTATGCACCACCAGTATTCCTCTTCCGATTCGCCTTTCCACGCGAATACCGGAATGCCGGTGGCCGCCATCGCCGCGGCGGCGTGATCCTGGGTCGAGAAAATGTTGCACGACGACCACCGCACTTCGGCACCCAGGGCCGTGAGCGTTTCGATGAGTACCGCTGTCTGGATGGTCATGTGCAGGCAACCGGTCAGGCGCGCACCCTGTAATGGTTTGCGTCCCGCATACTCTTCGCGCAATGCCATCAGCCCGGGCATTTCGGTTTCGGCGATCGCAATTTCCTTGCGGCCCCATGAAGCCAGCGAAATGTCGGCGACCTTGTAATCCTGTTTGCGGATGGCAACGGCTTCGCTGCTCATACAATTCTCCTTAAAAGCAATTCAATCCGGTGAGTAAGTGCGTTCATGCAGCAGCGTCAACTCGCAGTACCTCTGCCTTATCGGTTCTCTCCCAGCTCAGATCGATATCCTCGCGACCGAAATGACCGTACGCGGCGGTTGGCCGGTAAATGGGTCGAATGAGATCCAGCATTCTCAGAATGCCATAGGGACGCAAATCGAAATTCTCGCGGATCAGGTCCGTCAGGCGCTCTTCGCTGATCTTGCCCGTGCCGAACGTCTGGACACTGATCGATGTGGGTTCGGCTACGCCGATGGCATAAGAAACCTGAATCTCGCAGCGGTCCGCGAGTCCTGCCGCGACGATGTTTTTGGCCACGTAACGACAGGCATAGGCTGCTGAGCGATCGACCTTGGACGGGTCCTTGCCGGAAAATGCGCCGCCCCCGTGGCGTGCAGAGCCGCCGTAGGTATCGACGATGATCTTGCGCCCGGTAAGGCCGCAATCGCCCATCGGGCCGCCGATCTCGAAGCGACCGGTCGGGTTAATGTGGTACCGGGTGTGTTTGCCGATCCATTCGGCCGGTAACACCGGCTTGATGACTTCCTCCATGATGCCGTCCCGCAGGTCATTCATGGAGACGTCGGCATGATGCTGCGAAGAAAGGACCACGGCATCGATGCCGACCGGTTTGTGGTTCTCGTAAACAAAAGTCACCTGGCTCTTGGCGTCCGGGCGCAGCCACGGCAGTTTGCCCGATTTCCGGACTTCGGCCTGGCGCTTTACCAGCTGGTGGGCATAGGTGATCGGCGCGGGCATCAGTACGCTCGTCTCGTTGGTGGCGTACCCGAACATGAGCCCCTGATCACCGGCACCCTGATTTTCCAGCTCATCGCGATCCACGCCACGGGCGATATCCGGCGACTGCTTGCCCAGGGCGTTGATCACCGCGCACGAAGCGCCATCGAAGCCCATGGTCGAGTCCGAATAGCCGATGTCGAGTACGGTCTTGCGCACGAGCGCCTCGATATCGACCCACGCTGACGTCGTTACTTCCCCGGCAACAAGGACCATGCCGGTCTTCACCAGCGTTTCGCAGGCGACCCGCGCTCTTGTATCCTGCTCGAGTATCGCATCAAGTACGGCGTCGGAAATCTGGTCCGCAATCTTGTCCGGATGTCCTTCCGATACCGATTCGGAAGTGAATAAGTACGAGTGATTCATGAGTTTAACTTTGTTCTGTGGCTCGCTGCGGCTCAACGAGGCATTGTAACCCAACGGTCGCGCAAGACACCATTTCGACAATGTAAGCAGTTGTAACGCAAATATCGCAGTCGCCTCACCCGCCTGCAGCGGCCCGTGTCGCTTGCGGGCCCGCGATCAAACAGGGAAAATGCGCGACTCGCCGCCAGCGGGAAATCGCTCCTGCACCATAACGTCTTACCCAATCGAGACCCGATGCCAGAAAAATCAAGTAGCCGGACTCCCGTCGACGGCCCCGATCGAAGAACTGTTGCCAATGCCATCAGGGCGCTCAGTATGGATGCTGTCCAGGCGGCCGAATCAGGGCATCCGGGCATGCCGATGGGCATGGCGGACATTGCCGAAGTCCTGTGGAACGATTACCTCAAGCACAACCCGGCCAATCCGCGCTGGCACGACCGCGATCGCTTTGTGCTGTCGAACGGCCACGGTTCGATGCTTCTCTACAGTCTTTTGCACCTGAGCGGCTATACGCTGTCGCTGCACGAATTGAAGAATTTCCGGCAGATGGGATTTCGTACGGCCGGTCACCCGGAGCGAGAGCCGGACCTGGCAATTGAGACGACAACCGGGCCTCTCGGCCAGGGCTTGGCCAATGCCGTCGGCATGGCACTCGCGGAGAAAATGCTGGCGGTACGTTTTAACCGCCCGGGTTTCGACATCGTCGATCATCGGACCTGGGTATTCCTGGGTGATGGCTGCCTGATGGAAGGGATTTCCCACGAGGCCTGTTCGTTTGCCGGAACGATGAAACTCGGCAAGCTGATCTGTTTCTATGACGACAACGACATATCGATCGATGGTCGCGTCGAACCCTGGTTCACGGACGACACAGCCCGGCGCTTCGAAGCCTACGACTGGCAGGTGATTGCCGCCGTGGATGGACACGATAGCGCTGCCATAAAAGATGCCATAGACCGTGCCTTGGTGGACGACAGTCGTCCGACTTTGATCGCTTGCAAGACCGTCATCGGGTTCGGTGCGCCAAACAAGCAAGGCGGTGCCGGCGTGCATGGCGCGCCGCTCGGCAACGACGAAGTGGCGGCCGCTCGACGCAATCTCGACTGGAACGAGCCGGCTTTCGTCATTCCGGACGACATACGAGAAGCATGGGATGCAACCGACCGTGGGGCGAGGGTCGAACAGCAGTGGGCTGACAGATTTTCATCCTACCAAGCGAAGCACGCGGCAGAAGCCGCGGAGTTTCTGCGCTGCATGCAAGGCGATCTGCCGCAATCGTGGGCCCGCGGTGCTGACGACGCACTGAATGGAATAGTAATGGCTGGCAAGAGTATCGCAACGCGCCAGTCCTCGCTGCTCGCGTTGAATAGTTTTGCGCCGCTGTTGCCTGAACTCGTCGGTGGATCCGCCGACCTGACGGGCTCGAACCTCACCAAACACGATTCTTCGGTTGCGATTACCGGAGACGACGCAACGGGGAACTATTTCTATTTCGGTGTCCGCGAGTTCGGCATGTCGGCAATCTGTACCGGTATAAGCCTGCACGGCGGATTCATCCCGTACTGCGGCACCTTTCTGACTTTTTCAGACTACTCGCGCAACGCGTTGCGTATGGCAGCACTGATGAGTGTCCAGAACATTTTCGTGTTTACCCACGACTCGATCGGCCTCGGTGAAGATGGCCCCACCCACCAGCCCGTCGAACATGTCGCCAGCCTGCGCATCATGCCGAACATGCGGGTATGGCGGCCCTGCGACAGTGTGGAAACCGCGATTGCGTGGCACGATGCGATCGAACGGCGCAATGGCCCGACCAGCCTGGTCCTGACACGGCAGAGCGTGCCACACCAGGCGCGCAGAAACGAACAACTTGCCGCAATACGGCGCGGGGGTTACGTCTTGCGTGACAGCGAGGGCCCGCCGGACATTATTTTTATAGCCACCGGTTCGGAGGTGGCTTTGGCAGTTGCGGCCGCCGCGGCGCTGGATGATCGCGGCATCGCGTCCCGGGTAGTTTCGATGCCGTGCACCGACCTTTATGATGCCCAGCCGGACGACTATCGCGTATCGGTGCTGCCGGTCGAATGCCGCAAGAGAATTGTCATTGAGGCCGGTGTCACAGAGATGTGGTGGCGATTCGCCGGTCCTGCCGGACGCGTGATCGGCATGGATCGCTACGGTGAATCGGCACCGGCAGGTATATTGTTCAAACACTTTGGCTTCACCGTCGAGCATGTCTTGCAAGTGGCCGACGAGTTACTGACTGGATAGCCCATTTTGCGCGACCAGCATATGAGCCGCGAAACCGTCGCGGTAAGCAATTACAGGAGACCCAAATGACGATCAGGATCGGTATCAACGGATATGGCCGCATCGGGCGCAATATATTGCGTGCGCTTTATGAAAGCGACAAACGTTCCGACATCGAGATCGTCGCCGTTAATGATCTGGGCGATGCAAAGACCAATGCGCACCTGACCCGCCGCGACACCGCGCACGGGCCATTTCCGGGCACCGTGGAAGTCGATGACGGGGCCATGGTCGTCAACGGCGATCGTATCAAGGTACTGGCAGAACGGGATCCGGCCAAACTGCCGTGGGGCGATCTCGGAGTCGACATCGTGCTCGAGTCGACCGGTTTTTTTGCCACCAAGGAAAAGGCCTCCGCCCATCTGAAAGGAGGCGCAAAGAAGGTCATCATTTCGGCACCGGCGGGCGACAAAGTCGATGCAACGATAGTCTATGGTGTGAACCACAAAATACTGAAAGGCAGCGACACGGTTATTTCAAACGCCTCCTGCACGACCAACTGCCTGGCGCCGCTGGTCAAACCCTTGCACGACAGCATCGGCGTGAAGCACGGCCTGATGACGACCATCCATGCATATACCAACGACCAGGTTCTTACCGACGTGTTTCACTCGGATTTGCGCCGCGCGCGTTCGGCAACCATGTCGCAGATTCCCACGAAGACGGGCGCAGCCGCTGCGGTCGGCCTCGTGTTACCGGAGCTCGCAGGTCGCCTGGATGGCTTTGCAATGCGCGTGCCGACGATCAACGTATCGGTCGTCGATCTGACTTTTGTTGCTGAACGCGACACGAGTATCGAAGAAATCAACAGTGTTATGAAAGAAGCCAGTGAGGGCGAGCTGAAAGGCATTCTTGCCTACAACGATGAGCCACTGGTGTCTATCGACTTCAATCACGATCCTGCGTCGTCAACCTACGATGCCAGCCTGACCAAGGTCATGGGTGGCACGCTGGTCAAGGTCCTCGCCTGGTACGACAATGAGTGGGGTTTTTCGAATCGCATGCTGGATACGGCGCTGGCCTTTGCCAGAGCGAAGTAGTGCGCATGTGGAACCGGCGCAACTGATTTGCCAACGGGTATGCCAATAATCCGGATGGTCGACCTCGAACTCGCAGGCAAGCGAGTCCTGATTCGCGAGGATCTCAATGTACCGGTGGCCGATGGCCAGGTAACGAGCGATGCGCGCATCCGGGCGGCGCTACCGACGCTGCGTCGGGCGCTCGAGGCGAATGCGGCAGTGATGGTTATTTCTCACCTCGGCCGTCCTGAAGAGGGAAAGCCGAACAACGAGTTTTCCCTGCGTCCGGTAGCCGCTGAGCTGTCTGTCCAGCTCGGCTGCGATGTGCCGTTGATCGATAACTGGCTCGACGGAGCCGATGTAAGACCAGGCCAGATTGCCTTGTTCGAAAATGTCCGATTCCTGAAAGGCGAAAAAAGTTGTGACGATGCACTGTCACGTCGCATGGCACAGTTGTGCGATATTTTCGTGATGGATGCTTTCGGGTCGGCGCACCGGGCGCACGCCAGTACGTACGGAGTTGCTAAATTTGCGCCGATTGCCTGCGCGGGCCCTCTTCTGACAGGCGAGCTCGATGCGCTCGGCAAAGCGCTTGAGGATCCGGTGAGACCGGTTGTTGCAATTGTCGGTGGCTCGAAGGTTTCGACGAAACTGCATATCCTTGGTGCGTTGGCAGGGCTGGTCGATGAACTCATCGTCGGCGGTGGCATTGCCAATACCTTCATAGCAGCGGCAGGTCACAACGTCGGCAAGTCCCTGTATGAGCCTGACATGCTCGATACCGCCAGGCGGCTCGCCGCGGACACCGCTGACCGGGCGAACATACCGCTTCCTGTCGATGTGGTCGTCGGGAGCGGGTTTTCGGCAGCCGCATTGGCGGGCATCCGGTCGGTCGACGCCGTGCAGGATGGTGAGATGATTCTGGATATGGGCCCGCAAACATCGGCGATGTTCGCGAGCATCCTGCACGATGCCGGCACCATCATCTGGAATGGTCCCGTCGGTGTATTCGAGTTCGACCAGTTCGGTGAAGGCACACGCGTGGTCGCGCAAGCCATCGCCGACAGTTCCGCATTTTCACTTGCCGGCGGCGGCGATACGCTCGCTGCCATTGATAAGTTCGGCGTCGGAGAGGGAATTTCCTATGTCTCGACAGGGGGCGGGGCATTTCTGGAATTTGTAGAGGGCAAGGAGTTACCTGCCGTAACTATTCTTAAGGCACGTGGTAGTAATACTCTTGAGCAATAATCACCGCTAATGCTGCGCCGGACCAAAATTGTTGCAACACTCGGCCCTGCTTCGGACGATCCCGCGCGCCTGAAGCGCATGATTCGGGCCGGCCTCGATGTCGCCCGCATCAATTTCTCGCATGGCAATACCAAAGAACAGCGCATGCGAGTCGAAAGACTGCGGGCGGCGGCCGCTGAGTGTGGCAGGGACGTCGGGGTCATGGGCGACCTGCAAGGCCCGAAAATTCGTATCCAGCGGTTTCGCGATGGAAAAGTCATGCTCAATGAGGGCGACGGCTTTTTCCTCGATCCGACCCTGCAGGAAAATGACGGCACCGTAGCCGGTGTCGGTGTCGCCTACCAGCAATTGAGTCGCGATCTCAAGCCGGGTGACCTTTTGCTTCTCAACGATGGGCAGATCACGCTGACGGTCGAGCGCATCGAGGGAGAACGCATTCACACAACCGTAGTCAACGGTGGAGAACTGTCGGATCACAAAGGTATAAATCGACAGGGTGGCGGCCTGTCGGCCCCGGCGCTGACCAGCAAGGATTTGGAACACATTCAAATTGCTGCTGAACTGCAGATGGACTTTCTCGCGGTTTCATTTGTGCGCAATGCCGAAGACGTCAAAGAAGCGCGCCGCTTGTTTCGAGACGCCGGCGGACACGGGCTGATCGTAGCGAAGATCGAAAGGGCTGAGGCGGTCGCGAGTATCGAATCGATCATTGATGCGGCGGATGTCATCATGGTGGCGCGCGGCGATCTTGGCGTTGAACTCGGCTACGCAGAACTGACCGGCATGCAGAAGAAGATCATTCGGCGCACCCGCCACAAGAACAAAATTGTAATTACGGCAACTCAGATGATGGAATCGATGATTACTAGCCCGATTCCTACGCGCGCAGAGGTGTCCGATGTGGCAAATGCGGTGATGGACGGCACGGATGCAGTGATGCTGTCGGCAGAAACAGCTATAGGCCAGCATCCGGTTGCCGTTATAACAGCGGTTAATGACGTTTGTGTGGGCGCGGAGAAATATTCCCTTACGCGTGGCCGGACATCGCATCGACTTGATGACCAGTTCAAGGCGGTGGACGAAGCGATCGCAATGGCTGTGATGTATACCGCCAATCACCTCCCTGTGAAAGCGATTATTGCTCTGACCGAATCCGGGTCAACGACGCTTTGGATGTCGCGCATCCGCTCGGACATACCGGTTTACGCCTTCACACCACATGCGACGACACGTCGCCGCGTAACGCTATATCGTGGTGTCTATCCGGTATCATTCAACATTGAAAGCACCGATGCGCAACGCCTCTACCAGGAAATTTTTTCCACGCTACTGTCAAATAAATTGGTCGAAGTCGGCGATCGCGTGATTTTCACCAAAGGTGACCTTAAAGGTGTGTCCGGGGGCACTAATGCGATGAAGATAATCAGTGTAACGGCAGGCGAGGGCGGCAAAGCCGACGTTGCAGCAGCCGATTGAGATCGCCCGGACCAATGTCGACCCTACGACGGTAATGTCCGCATGACAAAGTTGGCCTGGCGAATCACACTTGTATGTCTGTTGTTCGCTGCCGGCGTCGCATTAACCGGCTACCTGATGGTGCGTCTCAGCTTGCCGCCCATTGACGGCGAGATCTTCGTTGCTGCATTGACTGACGATGTTGTCATCGATCGCGATGACGCCGGCGTGCCCACCATATTGGCGAAGAATCGCCAGGATCTCGCGTTTGCAACCGGCTTTGTGCACGGGCAGGACCGTTTTTTCCAGATGGATCTCATGCGCCGGAAGGCCGCCGGCGAGTTGGCTGAACTGTTCGGCGAGGTCGCGTTGTCACTTGACAGAACGCATCGGCTGCATCGATTTCGCCATCGGGCAGAGGCAGTCGTCGCCAACCTCGCGTCCGGAGAGGCGCAAGTCCTGTCCGCGTACGCCGCAGGCGTTAACTCCGGCCTCGCCAGCCTGCGAGCACGCCCATTCGAGTATTTTGTACTGCGTGCCCATCCGCAATCATGGCATGCAGCCGACTCGATGCTGGTGGCTTTTGCCATGTTCCTGGAATTGGACGAAGAACGCGCCGCACCGGATCTGCAACGAGGTCTGGTCCACCGTGCCTTACCCGGCGAGGTCTTCGAGTGGCTTTATGCGGCGGGCACAAAATGGGACGCACCGCTGCGTGGCGATGCGCTTACGGCGGCACCGATTCCGCCTGCAGAATCCTATGATTTGCGAGGATCGGGCATTGGTCCCACTGTACTGCCGTTAACCGATGAAACCAGCGACGGACCCCTTCCCGGCAGCAACAGCTGGGCCGTTGCCGGTAGATTGAGTTCGTCGGGCAAGGCGATCATTGCCAGCGACATGCATTTGCCTATTGCCGTGCCGAACACCTTCTACCGGGCACGCCTGGTCGTGACAGGTACCGATGCCATTGACGTCAGCGGGGTATCGCTTCCGGGAACGCCGTTAATAGTCGCCGGCAGTAACGGCCACGTTGCCTGGGCCTTCACCAACAGCTACGGCGACTGGTCTGATGCGCTACTGATACGAGATGGAGACGAAGCGGGCACCTATCGCACGCCGGCCGGACCGCACCGCTTCGCAACGCATCGCGAAATCATCAACGTGAAAGACGCAGAATCGCGGGAACTGGTCATTCGGGAAACTATCTGGGGGCCTGTGCTCGATGACGAGCAGTATCCCGACGGCCCGATTGCAGTTCGCTGGATTGCTCACGACAGGAGAGCGGTCAACCTCCGGCATCTGGAGCTCGAGCGCGCACAGTCACTTGAACATGCCCTTGCGATCGCAAATAACCTCGGCATGCCGCCGCAGAATTTCGTCGCAGGAGACAGCGCGGGCAATATCGGTTGGACCATTGCCGGGAGCATACCCCGTCGTGCGGATTTCGACGCGCGCGTCCCCGTCGACTGGAGCGAGGCTGAAGGCTGGCTCGGCTGGCTCGATGCCGAAGAGTATCCGCGGATCGTCAACCCTGACAGCGGACGACTCTGGACGGCGAACGCGCGCACCGTCGATGGAGAGGCACTGCAAGTCATCGGCGACGGCGGCTACGACCTCGGCGCGCGGGCGCAGCAGATTCGCAACCATCTGTTCGCGGCCGAACGCTTCAACGTGCGTGACATGCTTCGCATCCAGCTCGATGATCGAGCGATTTTCCTTGCCCGCTGGCGCGACTTGCTGTTGCGTGTACTCGACAACCGCGCTGTGACGGCGATGCCATCGCGACAGGTGTATCGCGACCTCGTCGAGGATTGGCTGCCGAGGGCCAGCGTCGATTCCGTCGGTTATCGCCTTGTCAGGGCGTTTCGGCTGGCGGCCAAGCGCCGCGTATTCGATATGCTGACCGCTCCGGCGCGAGTTGACGAAAATGCCGGTCGTCCCCTGCTCCAGAGCAAGCAGTTCGAAGACGTCCTGTGGTCTTTACTGCATGAGCAACCCATGCACCTTCTGGATTCTGACTATGCGTCCTGGCAGGAACTGCTGCTGGCCGCTATCGATGAGGTCATTGTTGATCTGGAGACCGGTTTCGAGGGCCCCCTGGCCGAGCGCAGCTGGGGCGAGCGCAATACCGTTTCGATCCGGCATCCCCTTAGCCAGGCATTGCCGCTGCCGCCGGCGTGGTTCGACATGCCTTACCAAGCACTACCTGGCGACGTGAATATGCCGCACGTGCAGTCTCCGGATTTCGGCGCGTCCGTGCGCTTTGCCTTGTCACCGGGCGATGAGGAAGGCGGCTATCTGCACATGCCAACCGGCCAGAGCGGGCATCCCATGTCGACCTTCTACCGCGCCGGGCACGAAGACTGGGCCGAAGGCCGGGTCAGCTCTTTTCTTCCCGCGGCATCCCGTTATCGCCTGGTGCTTACCGCTCCGGCAAACTGAGCGAATCGTCGCGCAGCGCAACGCGTCAGGACCTTGTACGTGGCGATGTCAGCGGGGATACTGTGCGGGCATATCCAGCGGAACAGAAGATGACGGACAAACGATTTACCGGCACGAATTCGTACATCGCCACGGATGACCTGATGATGGCAGTCAATGCGGCAGTGACATTGCAACGACCCATACTTGTCAAAGGCGAGCCGGGTACCGGCAAGACCCAGTTGGCGATGGAGGTCTCCCGTGCCCTGGATCGGCCGCTGATTGAATGGCATATCAAGTCGACCACCAAAGCACAGCAGGGTCTTTATGACTACGATGCTGTCGCGCGTTTGCGTGACTCTCAACTGGGGGATGATCGTGTGCACGATATCGCCAACTACATCGTGCGAGGCAAGGTCTGGGAGGCATTCGAGTCAGACGTTCAGCCTGTTCTGCTGATCGACGAAATCGACAAGGCCGATATTGAATTCCCCAATGACTTGCTGCTGGAACTCGATCGTATGGAGTTTTATGTGTACGAGACGAAGCAGCTGATCAAGGCAAGGCATCGTCCGATCATAATTATTACAAGCAACAATGAAAAAGAATTACCGGACGCGTTTCTGCGCCGTTGCTTCTTTCATTACATTCGGTTTCCTGACAAGGAAACCATGCAGAGAATTATTGATGTGCATTTTCCCGGCCTGAAAAAAACCTTGCTGCGCGATGCGCTTGAAGCATTCTATAAGGTCCGGGACGTTCCAGGCCTGAGAAAGAAACCGTCGACGTCCGAATTGCTCGACTGGATCAAATTACTGCTGGCAGAAGACATTCCGGCTGAGGCATTACGAGGCGACAATTCCCGTAATGCCATACCGCCACTCTATGGAGCGCTACTGAAGAACGAGCAGGATGTGCACTTGTTCGAGCAGTTGGTGTTTCTGGATCGCCGCTCCCGCACCCAATAGCTAACAATAATTCATGCTGACGGGCTTCTTTTTTGCGTTGCGTGATGGCGGCCTTAAGCCTTCAATTACCGAGCTCCTGACATTGCTTGAGGCGATGCGGGCTGGGGTATCCGGACATAGTGTCGAGGACTTCTATTTTCTGTCTCGTACATGTCTCGTCAAGGACGAGAGCCAGTTCGATCGCTTCGACCGGATTTTTTCGGCCAGTTTTGCAGGCGCAGAGGACACATTTCGGGCACTCGCGACCGAACTGCCGTCGGACTGGCTGACCCGCCAGGCGGAGTTGCTGCTATCCGCAGAGGAGCGGGCACTGATCGAGTCGATGGGCGGCTTCGAAAACCTGATGAAAGCATTGCGGGAAAGACTGGAAGAGCAGCAGGAACGCCATGAAGGCGGCAACAAGTGGATTGGCACGGCGGGTACGTCTCCGTTCGGTGCGTACGGTTACAATCCGGAAGGAGTACGCATTGGGCAAGAGGGCTCGCGCCATCGACGGGCAACCAAAGTATGGGACCGCCGTGAGTACCGCAATCTGGACGACAAGGTTGAACTTGGGACGCGCAATATCAAGATTGCACTGCGCAAACTGCGCAAGTTTGCTCGGGAAGGTGCGGCAGACCAGCTGGACCTTGAAGCGACCATCGACAAGACCGCGCGCAACGCAGGCTTTCTCGATCTGCGCATGGTGCCGGAGCGCCATAACGCAGTAAAAGTGCTGCTCTGCCTCGATGTTGGGGGCTCGATGGACGATCATGTGCGGGTTTGCGAAGAACTTTTTTCGGCGGCACGCAGCGAGTTCAAGCACCTTGAATACTTCTACTTTCACAACTTCATCTACGAAAGCCTATGGAAGGACAATCGCCGCCGCCATGGCGAGCGCGTGTCGACCTCTGCGATCGCACACAAGTACGGCGCGGATTACAAGTTGATATTCGTCGGCGATGCGACGATGAGTCCCTACGAAATCGTGTACCCCGGTGGTAGCGTCGAACACTGGAACGACGAGCCCGGTGCGGTCTGGATAAAACGGCTTCTTGATACCTATCCGAAAGCGATTTGGCTCAACCCCGAACCGGAGCAACGCTGGGACTACACGTCATCTATAAAGTTGGTCCGCGATCTCGTGGATGACCGGATGTTTCCGCTGTCGGTGAGCGGACTGGAATCAGCTATACGCCGCCTGCATTGAGCGGCGCCGCCGTTACCCCAGTGCTATTGGTCAATCACTTGTTCGGTGCATCGACGTGCTTCCTGTTCGATTCGAGTCGTCAAAAGTGACTAATCCTGTGCAGCACATTGGATGAGGCAAGCCGCGACAACTTCGGGGATGACGTCATCGATCGCGACCGGCGTCACGCACAGCCGGTGTAATCAACCCCTATAATATGCCGAAGTTATGAAAGTTCAGCCGCAAGAATTAAAGACGGCCCTGGTACTCCCGGGAGGTGGGGCGCGTGGCGCGTTTCAGGTCGGAGTGCTGAAAGCGATTGCTGAATTGTTACCAGCCCGGGCCGTCAACCCGTTTCCCATCATCAGCGGAACTTCGGCGGGCGCAATTAATTCCGTGGTTCTGGCCACCAAGGCGCGGCGCTTTCGAATCGCCGTCGCCGAACTCGAGCGCGTTTGGGGTCACTTCCACAGTGGGCAGGTCTTTCGCACCGATTCATGGACCATGCTCCGGAGCAGCCTGCATTGGTTTACTGCGATCGTCCTGGGCGGCTACCTCGTCGGCATGCCCAGGTCTTTGCTGGATAACTCACCTTTACGCGCACTCCTGAGCCGGAATATTCGATTTCCGCGTATCCAGACCGCAATCGACGACGGCTATTTGCACGCCGTGGCCGTGACCGCGGCGGGATACAGTTCAGCGAAGTCCACAACGTTTTTCCAGGCAAGACCGGACAACGCCGCGTGGTCGCGAACCCGCCGAAGCGGCGTCCGGGAATACCTGCATCTCGATCATCTGATGGCAAGTATTGCGGTGCCAATGATATTTCCTCCCGTCTTGATCAATGACGAATACTTCGGTGACGGGGCAATGCGACAGGCCACGCCATTGAGCCCGGCCGTTCACCTTGGCGCCGATCGGATTCTGGTCATAGGTATCCGTGACGAGGCCGGTGACGTGAAGCAAACCGCACCGGCGAGCCATCCGAACTTCGCCCAGATTGCCGGCTATATGCTGGACACGCTATTCATGGACGGCTTGTACTCCGATCTCGAACGGATGACGCGAATCAACCAGCTTATCGATGCCGTATCGCCTGAGCATCGCGAGGGGCCAATGAAAGCCATGCGGGCAATCGATACCATGATGATTGTCCCGAGCAAGGATTTGCGCGTCCTGGCTTATGAACACCGGCGCGATATGCCGTTGCCCTTAAGAGTACTCTTGCGCGGCATTCGTGGGCACGGCGGCCCGGAGAATCGCCTATTGAGTTTCTTGTTGTTCGAACGATCCTATACGCAAGCGCTGATCGATCTCGGCTATTCAGACGCCATGCAACTCAAAGATCAATTGCTCGATTTTGTCAGCGGCGCGGCGGTGCCGCGGCTTTTTGCCCCGGCGTGGGTCAGCCGGGATCTAAGCCAGTTTTCCTATTGATAGCCGAATTTAAAGCAGAAAAAGCGCTCCGAGCCCCAGAAACGCCATATAACCGACCACGTCAGTGATTGTTGTGATAACCACGCCGCCTGCAATGGCAGGATCGATCGAGAGCCGTTTCAGGACCAGCGGAATGGCGAAGCCGGCGCCTGCGGCAATCAGCAAATTGATAATCATTGCTCCTGCGATTACGGCGCCGATTCGCCAGTCCTGGAACCACAGATAAGTGAATACCCCGACGACTATTGCCCAGACAATACCATTCATTGCACCGACCAGGATTTCCTTGCGCAGGATGCTCCATGCATTGGTCTTGTCGACCTGGCCAAGTGCAATTGCCCGCGTAATGATTGTCAACGATTGAATTCCGGCCACGCCGCCCATGCTGGGTACTACCGGCATCAGTACTGCCAGCAGAACGATTTTGTCCACAGTCGTTTGAAACATATCCACGACGGATGCGGCGAGGAAGGCAGTTGCCAGATTAATGCCAAGCCACAGTGCGCGCCGCCTGGCACTCTTGACGACCGGCGCGAACATGTCGTCTTCTTCGTCCAGACCTGCAGCGCTCATCAGCGAATGTTCGGCCTCCTCGCGAATGACGTCCAGGATATCGTCTACCGTGATGCGCCCGACCAAGCGGTAATTTTCGTCGACGACGGGCGCTGACAGAAGATCTCGATTCTCGAACTCCCAGACGACCTCTGACGAGTCCGTGTGAGCTGGAATCGGTAACGAATCGGTCGACATTACATCGGCGACCGTCTGCTGTAGGTCATGCGTAAGCAAGCGCGACAAATAAAGCGACCCCAGGTACTCGTTATCCCGATCGACCACATAAATCGCATCAGTGCCGTCCGGTATGTCGCCGCGGGCACGCAGGAAGCGTTGCACGACTTCGAGGGTAACGTCCGGCCGAACCATGACAACGTCGACGTTCATCAATCCGCCGGCGGTATCTTCGTCGTAGGAGAGAACCTGGCTGAGGCGTTCGCGATCCTGCACGTTCATTGAGTGCAGAACCTGTTGGGTTACGGCATCGGGCAGATCGGCGAGCAAGTCGGCCAGGTCGTCAAGCTCCATGCCCTCCGTCGCGGCAATGAGCCTTTCCGTTGCCATGCCGCTAATGAGGCCATCACGAACTTCCTCGGCAAGTTCGACCAGGACATCACCCTCCTGCTCGGCGTCAACCATCTGCCAGATCAGGGCGCGTTCCGGCGGCGGCAGCGACTCGAGCAGGCGTGCGAGTTCCGATGATGTCAGACTGGATATGAGCCGGTTCGCGTCGCGTATTCGTCCGGCGCCGAGTTTTTCACGCAGCAATTCGAGGGTGTTCTGGGTTTGCTCTCGGGTTTCCATGAGATCAGTTTGCGTCCGTCTGAACGACCATTCACGCGGCGTTGCCCGGTAGCCGAATGCCTGGTCGCCCACGGGACGTCGGTAACTGCGCGAGTATAGAGAGTGTAGCGGGCCGGGCGGGGGAACGCACGACAGCGCCGACGCTGCGCCCAAACCGTACCGGTAAGGAGCTGTCGACTAACCGCGGGCGGTTATTTCATTGTGCCGCGTCAACACCGGTTCGTGATGAGCCTTCAAGGCTGCGGCAAGTTTTTCCGTCATGTAAACGGACCGATGTTGTCCGCCCGTGCAGCCAATTGCTACCGTCAAATAACTGCGATTGAAATTGACGTACTCGGGTATCCAGCGACGAAGAAATGCAAGAATATCATTGTACATCTGCACGAATGCCGGCTGGGCATCGAGGAATTCAGCAACCGAATGGTCCAGACCGGTAAGGTTGCGGAATTCCTGCCGCCAATAGGGATTTGGAAGGCAGCGTAGATCGAATACGAAATCGGCATCGGCTGGAATGCCATGCTTGAAACCAAACGATTCGACTACCACCGAAAGCATCATTGGTTGCCGACGGTCGACTCGCTCTCGTATGGCGTCGGCAAGTTCGTAGACGCTGGTTCTGGAGGTATCGATAATCAGGTCAGCGGCATTGATGACCTGACCCAGCAGTTCACGTTCTCGTGCGATAGCCGCCCGGAGTTCCGTACCGTCCTTGTCCAGCGGATGTCGGCGGCGTGTTTCGCTGTAGCGCTTCAGCAGGATATCGTCATTTGCCTGCAGAAACAGCAGATCCGTTTGTACGCCGCTTTTCCGCAGGTCTTCGATCAATGACGGCAATGCTTCCAGATCGCGTTGCCGGTTTCTCGCGTCAACCCCTACGGCGACTCGCACAGCGGCACGATCTTCGATTCGGCTGACTTCATCCAGAAGCGACTTGAGAAGCGCAGCCGGCATATTGTCTATGCAGTAGTAGCCAAGGTCTTCGAGAACGTGCAACGCAACGCTCTTGCCCGAGCCGGACAGCCCGCTGATGATTATCAGTCGGGTCTCTTCATGCATTCCGGGCTACGCGTCGTTTCGGGGCCTCCTCAGCATGGCCCGCGACGAGGGTGTCGTAAAGTGCTTTGCTGGTTGTTGCGTTACGCAAGCGAGTGCGCAGGTCTGCATCGTTCAGGAGACGGGTGATCTGCTCGATATCGCTGTAGTGGCTGTCGTTCAGTTCTTCAGGAACCATGAGCCCGAACACGAGATCAACGGACTCACCGTCTGGCGAATCGAAATCCACCGCTTGTACGAGCTTGATCAAGGCCCCGCGGCTGTTCACAGCGCCGGCGATGCGACAATGCGGAAATGCGATACCTTTGTCGAGACTGGTGCAGCCGAGCCGCTCTCTTTCGATCAGCTTGGAGAAAATTTCCTCGCTGCCGAT
>JBGTHC010000044.1:0-28335 GCA_041746375.1 Woeseiaceae bacterium | reverse complement strand
TCGTGATGTCGAGGCCCAACAATGGCTGTGATTTTTTCCGGAAAAGCACGTTTTTTTCCTTTCAACTCGGCGAGTTGCGGGTCTATTGTAGGCTGGACCTGAGCAAACCGGTTTAACTATATATCAACAAAAAACTAAATAAAACGTGAGTGTGGTCACGATGCCGCGGTGCGTATGGTACGGCCGGCATCCGTCCCGATTCCGTGAACTGGTTGGCGCTTGCGAAGAGATTACTCCGTTTCCCAGAAAAATCCCCGTTGCGGCGCCATTTTGACGGTCTTGTTCTTATGCTTCCGGCCCCCGGTCCGCGACGCCCCCCCCCTCGATACCTGGGGCGTTACGGCTCCGACTCCCTGCATAATTGCAGGTTTTGGCCCTCCTGCATAATTGCGGATATTTGGGCAACCGTTGGCAGTCTGGGCCGGAGGCCGTTGCAGCGCGGAGCATGCGCTGGCTATCATGCTCCAACAGCCGCACGGCCCGCGATTACTGGCGTCCGCGGGTCGGCGAACCAATCTCCTGCAGGCAGTCACATTAGCTGCAACTGGCGAGGTTCTGCCTGTCACCCCTGAATCGAGGGTCTGCGCCTGATCTGTCCGGGACGACTTTGAACGCAACTTCCGAACAAACCCGCGGAGCCCATGGCCGGCCGCGTCGTTACGCCAGTTGGCTTGTGCTCCTGGCCGGCCTGGCTGCGTTCGGTGGCCTGACGGTTACGGCAGGCGTCATCGGCGCCTATTATTATGTGGAGCCCGGCTTACCGGATGCCGCGACCATTCGCGAGATTCCCCTCCAGATACCGCTCAGGATCTACAGTCGGGACGGCCGCCTGATCGAGGAGATCGGTGAGCGCCGCCGCATACTGGTCAGCTACCAGCAGTTGCCCCCGTTCGTCGTGGACGCATTCATAGCCGCCGAGGATCGCCGCTTCTTCGCGCACCGCGGCATCGACTATCGCGGCATCCTACGCGCCGGCATCAGCCTGCTGCGCACCGGTTCCATCAGCGAGAGCGGCGGCGGCAGCACCATTACACAGCAACTCGCGCGCGATTACTTTCTGACTCGTGAGCGCTTGTTCAGCCGCAAGATCCGCGAAGCGTTTCTGGCCTGGAGGATCGAACAGCGGTTCAGCAAAGAGGAGATCATGGCGCTGTTCGTCAACAAGATGTTCTTCGGCCAGCGCGCCTATGGCGTCGCCGCGGCGGCACAGGTCTATTACGGCAAGCCGCTGGCAGAAATCAATATTGCGGAGGCGGCAACGCTCGCGGGTGTGCTGCCGGCGCCGTCCGAGTACAACCCGGTTCGCAGCCCGACCAATTCACTGATGCGGCGCTCTTATGTGCTCGGGCGCATGCGCGATCTCGATATGATCGACGCCGAGGAGTTCGAGGAGGCGATGGCGTATCCGCTCGAGTCACGTCTTTACGGCACCGCGAACGAGCTGACCGCCCCATACGTCGCCGAGATGGTGCGACGGGAGATGCTCGATCGCTACGGCGAGCAGATTTATAGCTCCGGCTACAAAGTCGTTACGACACTCGATTCGCGGCTCCAGGCGTCAGCGACCTACGCGTTGCGCAACGGCCTGCAGCAATTCAGTCGCCGCCGCGGCTACCACGGCCCGATTGCGCGTCTCGAGGTCGATGCAGCGATCCTGCAACAGCCTTACGTCGACTGGCCCGAGGAACTGCGGCTGCGGCTCGCCGAATACAGCAATCCGGGCCAGTTGTCCGTGGGCCTCGTAAACTTACTCGGCGAGGACAACAGCGCAAGCGTGGTGCTGCAGGACGGCACTGCCATTTCATTGCCCTGGTACACCATTCGCTGGGCTCGGCCGTTCATCGACGCGGAAACTGCCGGTCCGTTTCCCGAGAATGTTGCAGGTGTGCTCGCCCCGGGCGACGTCATTTACGTGATGCCGGTGCAGGCAGGCGGTTGGGCGCTCGCACAGTTGCCGGTGGCACAGGCGGCCGTCGTCTCGGTCGATCCGCGTGACGGTGCGATAACGAGTCTTTCCGGCGGCTATGATTTCTCGATCAGCAAGTTCAATCGCGTCACGCAATCCGCGCGGCAGCCCGGGTCATCGTTCAAGCCATTCATCTATTCCGCGGCACTCGAATACGGCAATACGCCGGCGACCGTTATTCTCGATGCACCGGTGGTCATCGACTCGGCCGAGCTCGAGGCCGTGTGGCGCCCCATCAACTACAGCGGCCGCTTCTACGGCGCGCAAAGAATGCGCGAAGCGCTGGTGCGCTCTATGAACCTGGCATCTGTGCGCCTGCTGCTCTACAACACCGGAGTCGGCAACGCCGTTCGTCATCTCACCAATTTCGGCTTTTCGGACGCGACATTGCCGCGTAACGGATCGCTGGCGCTCGGCGGTGGCAGCGCCTCGCCCCTGGACATGGCGCAAGCCTTTGCCACCTTTGCCAACGGCGGCTACGCCGTAAAGCCTTACGTCATCGATTCCATAAGCGGCCCGGACGATGAGATGCTCTACCGTGCCGAGCCCCTCGTGGTGTGTCCGGAATGCGAATTGGACGATGAGGATATCGTCGATTTGCGAGCTGAAATGCGTCCCGACAGTATGACGGATGCGGATCCCGATGCCCTTGCCAGCCGCCCCGTTCCCGCCACTGACGGCATGACCCTGGAACAGATGGCCGAGGTCGCCGAAACCTATCGCCCCGACGCTAGCGTCGCGCCCGGGATGTATCGCGATGTCCGCGCGGCGCCGCGCGTCATCTCAGCGCAAAATGCTTATCTCATCCAGGACATGATGCGCGAAGTGATTACCCGCGGCACCGGACGTCGCGCGACGCAGCTAGGTCGCAATGATCTGTCCGGCAAAACCGGCACATCCAATGACCGTCGGGATGCATGGTTCGGCGGATTCAACAGCCGCCTGTCGGCCGTCGTCTGGGTGGGCTATGACGACTACCAGCCGCTCGGACCCGGCGAAGAGGGTTCCAGAACTGCATTGCCTTTGTGGATCGAATTTATGCGCAGCGCCCTGCGCGGAGTGCCTTCCAGCGCAATGCCGATGCCGGAAGGCGTAGTGACGGTGCGCATCAACAAGCAGTCCGGCTGTCCGGCCAGGGCGGCCGATCCTTCCGAAGACGTGATGTTCGAGATCTTCGAGGAAGGCGCCTTGCCGGACTGCGAAGTGCAGGACGACCAGGTAGACATTTTCAATCAAAGCACTGACGACACCCGACCGGAAGAACCAATTTTCTGAAGGGGCCCGCGCATGCGCAAGAAAGGCACAATGACGATTGATCGTGCCCGCCTGGTTCTGGCCCAGGAGGCAGCGCGAATCATCGTCGAGCAAGGCATACGCGACTACCGCGTGGCCAAGACCAAGGCCGCCGAACGTCTCGGCATGCGCGAACGTGGGGCCTTGCCAGGCAACAGCGAAATCGAACAGGCACTCGGCGAGCATCTGCAACTTTTTGGCCGCGAGTCGCACGTGGACCTCCTGCGCGTCCTCCGCTACGCCGCCCTTTCAGCCATGCAACTCCTTGCACCGTTCAAGCCACGCCTGGTCGGGCCGGTCCTGCATGGAACAGCCGCCGCAAACTGCGTCGTCAACCTGCACGTCTTCTCCGACGATCTCGAGACCGTCGCGCTCTCGCTGGATCGCCACCACGTACCCTACCGCCTCATTGAAACCCGCCTGAAAAGCCGCCGCAATCGAGCCGAGTCCTTCGCCGGACTGCGCTTCATGCACGAGGATTCCGCCGTAGAAGCAACCGTCTTCCCCGTCAACGGCGTACGCCAGGCCCCGATCAGCCCGATCGACGGCAAACCGATGCAACGGGCCGACGAACGCGCACTTCGCAACCTGCTGGAGGTTGCGAGCGTTGAGGGCGACTGATGCGACGCTGTTCTTTTAGTGGAGGGCGGGTGCCAAGGGTGGGGACGGCTGTTCAGGATCGTGCGAGACATGGATGTCGAGCCCGAAGCCCCCAGGGATGGGTTTACGGCGTTCCTGAACAGCCGTCCCCAGCCTTGGCACCCGCGAAAAGTATCGCCCTGAAGCTAGCTGCGCTTTTCGACGGCGACGTAATCCCGTTCAGGCGCGCCCGTATAGAGTTGTCGGGGGCGGCTGATGCGACCGTTCGGATCGGTGATCATTTCACGCCAGTGTGCCACCCAGCCGACGGTGCGGGCGATGGCAAACATTACGGTGAACATCGACGTTGGAATGCCGAGTGCCCGGTAGATGATGCCGGAGTAAAAATCGACGTTGGGGTAGAGGTTTTTTTCGATGAAGTACTCGTCTTTCAATGCAATTTGTTCGAGTTCGAGGGCGAGGTCGAACAGGGGGGAGTCGGTGCGGCCCATCTGCTGCAGGACCTTGTGGCACATGCTGCGAATGATGGTAGCGCGCGGGTCGAAGTTCTTGTAGACGCGGTGACCGAAACCCATCAGGCGAAACGGATCGTTGCGGTCCTTGGCACGCTCGATGAATTTCGGGATGTTTTTGGTCTCGCCGATCTGGGTCAGCATCTTGAGTACGGCTTCGTTCGCACCGCCGTGCGCCGGACCCCACAGGGCAGAGATGCCGGCAGCAATTGCAGAATACGGATTGGCGCCTGAGCTGCCGGCCATGCGGACCGTTGACGTGGAACAGTTCTGTTCGTGGTCGGCGTGGAGGATGAACAACAGGTCGAGTGCCTGTGCGGCAACGGTGTTGATCTTGTAGGGTTCTGCCGGCACGGCGAAGAACATGTGCAACATGTTTTCGCAGTAGGCAAGATCGTTGCGCGGGTAGATGAAGGGCTGACCGCAGGTCATCTTGTAGGCGGCGGCCGCGATTGTCGGCAGCTTGGCAAGTATGCGATGCGTGAATACTTCCCGGGCGTCGGCGTTATGCACGTCCATTGTGTCGTGATAGTAGGCGGACATGGAACCGACGACGGCGGACAGCATCGCCATCGGGTGCGCGTCGTAGCGAAAGCCGTTGAAGAAGCGCAGCATGCCTTCATTCAGCATTGTGTGCGTGCGTATCGAGGTGTCGAACTCCGCGAGTTCGCTGGCTGTCGGCAGTTCGCCGTAAAGGAGCAAATACGCCACTTCGATGAAGGTGGAATGCTCGGCGAGTTGTTCGACCGGATAGCCGCGATAGAGCAGTATCCCCTTGTCCCCGTCGATAAACGTTATCGCGCTTTCGCAGCTGCCTGTTGCAACGAAGCCCGGGTCGTAGGTGAAAACGCCTTGCGAACCGTACAGGCCGCTGATGTCCAGGACGGCCGGTCCAATCGTGCCGCGACGACTCGGCAGCGCAGTCGTGGTGACGCCGTCCGGACTGGTCAGCGTGTAGGAATCATTGCTCATCGTTATCCTCGGGGTTTTCCTCGGGGGTTCTCGTCCGACGTTGTGCCTTCGGCAAATTCAGCCGGCCGATCGCCGGCGACCGGGCAACTGATGCTGCATGGTGCCGCATGGCGAAATCGCGGGCAAATTAACACGCGCAGCCTGCGGGCAGCATGAGCAGCCTCGGGATCTGCGCTGCGGTTATGAAGCGGGTCGCGCCTTGCGATTCGGGTCTGCGCGCGTCGGCGTCGTCGACCGATGGCCGCACTATTGCGAAGCGATACCGTACTTGCGGCGGAACTTGTCCACGCGGCCACCGGTGTCGAGAATCTTCTGCTTGCCGGTATAGAAAGGATGGCAGGCCGAGCATACTTCGACCTGCAGGTCGCGACCCAGTGTGGAACGGGTCGTGAACGCGTTGCCGCAGGCACAGGCTACGTTCACCTCAGTATAGGCGGGATGGATCTCGGCTTTCATCGGCAAATCTCCGGCGGTCTCGGTCGTGGTCCGCGGCCGGCAGTACGGGTGACCGCAAGCTGATGACCGGGCGAAAAGGCCGCGTAGCATATAGCGAAGCGCGGACACCCGCAAGGCCGGACCGGAGGCGTCGCCTGGTCACAGCGGCGGGCTGTCACGAATCTGTCATTTATCCACAAAAGCTGTGGATAAGACTGTGGAACAAAATTGAGTCAGTGGGCTAAGTCGGGATTTTTAAAGCCCCGTTGTTAGAATGTCTATTTTATATCCAAAATTTTATTTCTTTTTATTTCATATATTTACAGATATATTCGGAAGGCGTAGCTGAATTGCGACGCCTAATGAGCGGGAATTACAGGCTTATCCCTGTCTTGTGAATAAAGTACGCGGGCTGGCGGCTGGTTACTGCGGTCCGGCCTGCGTCGGACGCTGCTTGCGGCCTGCCGGTTCGGGCAGGAAAAGGGCCTGCAGGTCGTTCTGGCAGCGCCGTCCGCGGTCGCTCGGTCGCCACCGTCCACCGTCCTCCGGTGCCTGCACCAGCCCGAGCCCCAGCGCCTGCCGCAGTGGCGCACGCACGCACTCGAATGGCAGGCCGGTGCGTTGCCGGAAATCGTCCTCAGCGAACCCGTCGTTCAATCGCATGGCATTCAGCATGAACTCGAAGGCCAGGTCTTCCTCGGTGACGCGGTGCAGATCCTGCTCGGCAAATCCTGTGGCGGAGGCTTGCATATAGGACGATGGATTAGCGGGCTTGCGGTAACGCCAGACGCTGCCATCGGCCTGCGTGAACTTGCCGTGCGCGCCGGCTCCGATCGCCAGGTAGTCACCGAACTGCCAATAGTTGAGATTGTGCCGGCAGCGACGCCCGGGGAGCGCAAAGGCCGACGTCTCATATTGCTCGTAGCCCGCGTCCGCCAGTAGCTGATAGCCCTGTGTCTCGATGTCGGCGCAGGCATCCTCGTCGGGCAGGTCGCCGGGGGGTCGCGCGTAGAAAACCGTGTTGGGTTCGAGGGTGAGCTGGTACCAGGAGATATGCGCCGGCGCGAGACGAATCGCCGCACGCACGTCGGCAAGCGCCATATCGAGCGTTTGGGCGGGCAGCGCATACATCAGGTCGAGGTTGATGCTGTCGAATCCGGCACGGGTTGCATCGTCGAACGCATTGAAAATATCAGCGGCACCGTGAATGCGCCCGAGTCGTTTGAGTGAGCCATCGTCGAAACTCTGTGCACCCAGCGACAGGCGTGTCACGCCGTCCTGTCGATAGTCCGCGAGTCGACCTCGCTCCAGCGTGCCCGGATTAGCCTCCATCGTTACTTCCGTGCCGATGCTGCAATGAAAAGTCTCACGCAGGGCCGTCAGCAGTGCGCCGATCTCTGCTGCGCTGAACAGGCTCGGTGTGCCACCGCCGAGAAAGATACTATCCACTGGCCGGTTGGCGGCCCGCGTGGCTTCGGTCTGCATGTCGTCCCGCAGTGCGGCGATGTAGCGAGCCCTCGGCGGAGCAGTGCCTGCGGTATGGGAATTGAAGTCGCAATACGGGCACTTTTGCACGCACCACGGCAGGTGCAGGTAGATCGAAAGGGGCGGTAGCTCAATCATTACTGCGGGAATTCGGCAAGATTGCCGATCAGCTGTGCGAGCTTCCTCATTGCCTGCCCGCGATGACTGACGAGATTTTTCTCGAACAATGTCAATTCTGCAGCGGACCGCTGGTTCTCGGGATCGAAGAAAACCGGGTCGTAGCCGAAGCCGCGCTGCCCGCGCCGCTCCGTCAGGATTCGTCCCTGCCATTCGCCGTCTGCAATCAACGGTGCGCCGCTCGAAGCCGAAGGCAGAAAGACGGCTACGCAGTGAAAGCTGGCAGCGCGATTCGCCTGGCCCTTGAGTTCACCGAGGAGCTTGTCGACGTTTTCCGAATCGTCGGCATTGGCGCCGGCGTAGCGAGCGGAGCGGACTCCCGGGCGACCGTCGAGGGCGGCGACTGCAAGCCCCGAATCATCAGCGATTGCGGGTATGCCGGCGGCAGCGGTAGCACAACGCGCCTTGATCAATGCGTTTTCGAGAAAAGTCTCCCCGCTTTCCTCGGGCGGCGTAATGTTCCAGTGAGATTGCGGCAACACTTCAATGCGGAGTCCCGACAACAGGCTACGGATTTCCTCGAGTTTGCCGCGGTTACTGCTGGCAATGACTACACGGCGGAGCCCTTGCGGCATCGAAGCAGGCCGTCAGGCGGACGAAGCAGCCGTTCGCCCGGCGGCGGCCAGCGCGTCGTTCTGGGCCGCAACGATGACCTGCATTCCGGTCACTGCCAGGTCCAGCAGCGCGTCGAGTTCGTTGCGGGTGAACGCATGACCCTCGGCGGTGCCCTGTACCTCGATGAATCGTCCGGCTTCATTCATGACGATGTTCATGTCGGTTTCGGCTTCGGCATCTTCCGCGTAGTCGAGGTCCAGCACCGGCACTCCCTTGTAGACGCCTACCGAGACAGCGGCGATGTGGCCATGCAGCGGCTCAACTTTCAATTGGCGTGCGGCGTGCAAACGTGCGACGGCAATCCGCAAGGCCACATAGGCGCCGCTGATCGCGGCGGTGCGGGTGCCGCCATCTGCCTGGATGACGTCACAGTCCAGCGTAATGGTGCGTTCGCCGAGTGCCTTGAGATCCGTGGCCGCACGCAAGGATCGCCCGATGAGTCGCTGGATTTCCATGGTCCGGCCGCCCTGGCGGCCGCGCACAGCTTCCCGCCCGCTGCGTGTATGCGTCGCACGAGGCAACATGCCGTATTCCCCGGTCACCCAGCCACCACCGCCGCCGCGTAGCCATGGCGGTACCCGGTTCTCGACGCTGGCTGTACACAGCACCCGGGTGTCGCCGAATTCGGAAAGTACGCTGCCTTCGGCATGCCTGGTAAAGTCAGTGACAAATCGAACCGGCCTCATTTGCTCCGGCGCGCGTCCGCTCGGTCGCATGCAAGCCTCCTGTTTTGATTGCGCCGCTATTGTGGTCCCGGACGGCCTGGATGTCGAAACTACTGTTGCGCGGACTATTCGCCGATCCAGCGCAAGATCGACGCCGATGTGTTATCGCTGTGCGGTGCGTTGGCGGTCATTGCCTGGGTACTGATGATCCTGAGATTTTCGGCCATGCTTTCGCCCGAGCGTGTGACTATCTGCGCAATATGCTTATCGCTGATTCCGGACCACAGGCCATCGGTGCACACCAGCAGCACGTCGCCAGGCTGCAATGGCTTCCTGCCCGTAATGCTCATGTCGGGCACCGGTATGTCGCCGCCGATGCAGCACTCGACAAAGTTGCGCATCGGATGATCGAAAGCTTCCTCTTCCGTGATGGCGCCTTCCCGGATCAGCACTTCGACATGGCTGTGATCGCGGGACCTGCCGACAACCTGGCCGCCGCGAAGCTGGTAGATGCGGCTGTCACCGACATGCCCCCACCAGGAACCATTTTCCTGGATGAGACAGATGGCACAGGTAGCGCGGGGACGAAAATCGACGGCGAGCCCGGCGCCGATAGCGACGACCGCATCGTGCGTTCTCGCCAGGGTGGTATAGAGAAACCCCTGTGGATCGAAAACCGGCAAACGGGCGGCGTTGAACATGTCCTGCACCACCTTGATGCCGATCTCGGCCGCTCGTGCGCCGTCGGAATGCCCACCCATGCCGTCGAATACCACCAGCATGGCTGCATCTTCGGCAACGACGACCGCTGCACGATCCTGATTGTCCTGTCGATCTCCGACTGCGGAGACCTTGGCGTATTCAATCTGCATTTTCGGGTTAGCCGGACCGGGTCTGTTTTTAATTAGTGAGTTTGCGCCTACCCTGGCCTGCCCGACCGCCACGCTGACGACACTTCGGGTTAGAATGCTTGCGATTCAAGCCACGATAAATATCGCACAAGTATGGGTGCAGAGCGCGATGTTGTCTGTGAACGATGCAGCAAAATGCACCCTCAAATCGCAGCAATGAGTCACGTTCCACATTCCCCGGCATCCGGACCTATTGATGATACATAGTATGACAGGCTTTGCGCGTCACACCGCCGAATCGCCACTTGGTGAGCTGACCTGCGAAATCCGCGCTGTCAATCATCGCTATCTCGACCTGCAGATTCGCCTGCCGGAGGAACTGCGTCCCGGCGAGAACGATTTGCGCCAGGTAATCGGCACTGCCGTGAAACGCGGGAAAGTGGACTGTTCCATTATTGTGCGGCGCGGCGCCGGTGTCGCCAGGCCGCTGCATATCAACCGACCGCTGGTGCAACAGATCGCTGCCGGAACCCGGGAAATCAGTGCGCTTCTTCCGGGTGCAAGCGCGCCGAGTCCACTGGATGTGTTGCGCTGGCCCGGCGTCATCGAGGAACCCGTCATCGATTCTGAGCCGCTCTTTGAGGAGGCGCGGGACGCGCTCGGTAAAGCACTGCAGGCATTCCTCGCCATGCGGGTAAGTGAAGGCAAGCGTCTTGCCGACCTTATCGAGATGCGCTGCCGCGATATTCTCTCGATCGCCGCCGCCGTCCGTGCCCGTATGCCGGACGTACTCGAAGCGGTGCGCACGCGGCAAAAAGAACGGCTCGACAAACTCGCGTTCGAAGCGGACCCCGCACGTCTTGAGGTCGAACTGGCACTTGTTGCACAAAAGCTCGATGTGGATGAAGAACTCGACCGCCTTGAAAGTCACGTCAGCGAGATACGTTACGCTGTCGACAGCGACGAGCCCGTCGGACGGCGGCTGGATTTTCTGATGCAGGAACTGAATCGCGAGGCGAACACGCTTGGCTCCAAATCCGCCGATTCTGAAACGACTCGCGCATCGGTCGACCTCAAGGTTCTGATCGAGCAGATGCGCGAACAAATTCAGAATGTCGAGTAGCCGCGGCTAGCGGCGCAGCACCTCAATGAGCGGTCCAGAGATAGCTTCGGCAAAATTGTTTGTATTGGCCGCACCCTCCGGTGCCGGCAAGACAACACTGGTGCGGGAGTTGGTGAAACGCAGGCCGGAACTGCAGTTCTCTATTTCCTTCACCACGCGCAAGAAACGCATCACTGAAGAAAACGGCCGCGATTACCATTTTGTCGATGCTGAGACGTTTCTTGCACTGCAGCGCGATGGCGAGCTTCTCGAATCGGCGCTCGTTTTCGACAATCACTATGGGACGGGTCGCCGACAGGTAGAGGCGCATCTCGCTGCGGGCAGCCATGTCATCCTGGAGATCGACTGGCAGGGCGCGCAGCAAGTTCGCGACGCCGCGCCGGATTGCATTTCAGTGTTCATCCTGCCGCCGTCGCGGGCGGCCCTCGAGCGGCGCCTGCGCAACCGGCGTACCGACAGCGAGGCCGTTATCGAACGCAGGCTCAGGGACGCACTGTCGGACATGTCCCACTGGAACGAATTCGACTACGTCATCGTCAACGACGATCTGCCTCAGGCCGTCAGCGAACTCGAGAAGGTAATCGACGGAGAAGCCGAGTACAGCCGTGCGGGCACCCCGGCGCTGGCCAAGCGCATCCGAGGAATTCTCGGAAACCTCGCTATAGACACCAGCGACAACGGCACTTCCCAGCAATGAGGGGCCTCTCCAGCGGGAAGTCCTTTGGCGGAAAAAAAGCGGACCGCAGGGAGCCATTCCGTCAAAGGACTTCCCGCTGGAGAGGCCAAACCCCTTGCTTTGCCCGCAGTCCAACTTCCCACCCACGACGAACTTCAAGTACACTGGCCGGTCTGTCGTGTTACCCGGCCCCCTGTTCAGCCTTCTTGCGCATTGCCGCACTGCTGCCGGGGCCGCCAACGGAGTACGTCATAAATGGCCAGAATTACGGTCGAAGATTGTCTGGACAATATCGAGAATATATTCGAAATGGTGCTGGTCGCGTCCAAACGCGCCAGGCGGGTCGCCCATGGCGCCGAGCCTCTCGTCGACATGCAGAACGACAAGCCCACCGTGATTGCATTGCGTGAAATTGCAGCCGGCCATGTATCGGCGGCTATTCTGGATGAAGTTGATCAACCGGCTACGGACGAGTTCCTGCAGCCGGAAGCCGCGGAAGAAATGATCCCGATGCGCGGAATCTCCATCGGCGACTGATGGCTCAGTTGGCAAGGGTGCATCAGTCCCGATAACGTTTCGACTCGTCGCAGCGGCTCACCCGGCACTCGGGTACGAACAGGGCTGTTGACCATGGATTACGCTGCGACAATTCTTTCCAGGCTGCCCGGCGCATCGATGCGCCGTGACCATGGCTTTCGTCGCCTGATCGAAACACTTCAGTCCTATCTGCCACCCGAGCAGATTGAGCCCGTCATGCAGGCGTATCAGTTCGGCGCCAATGTGCATGAAGGGCAGAAGCGACTAAGCGGCGAACCGTACATCTCGCATCCGATCGCGGTGGCGCAGATTCTCGCCGACATGCACATGGATGCCCAGGCCATTACCGCTGCCATCCTGCACGACGTCATCGAGGATACGGGCACGCCGGTAGCGGAACTCAAGGACCAGTTCGGCGCGGAGGTCGCGACGCTGGTCGACGGCGTCAGCAAGCTGGACCAGATGCATTTCCACAGTCGTGCGGAAGCGCAGGCACAGAGTTTCCGCAAGATGATGCTGGCAATGATCGAGGATATCCGCGTGATCCTCGTCAAACTGGCCGATCGCCTGCACAACATGCGCACGCTCGATGCAATGCCGCGGGACAAGCAACGAAGAATCGCCAGGGAAACGCTGGAGATCTACGCGCCAATCGCCAACCGGCTCGGCATCAATCATCTCAAGGTCGACCTGGAGGACCTGGGTTTCCGGCACCTGTATCCGTTTCGCTATCGAGTGCTCGAAAAGGCGTTGCGACGCAGCAAAGGCAGCCAACGCCAGATGGTTCGCAAGATCTCGGAACGTATTCGCAAGGCGATGAAGAGCGAAGGCATCGAAGGCGAGGTCATCGGCCGCGAAAAGCATCTGTACAGTGTTTACAAGAAAATGTCGGAAAAAAAGCGGCAACTCTCGGACGTCGTCGACGTTTACGGTTTCCGCATCGTCGTGGACAACGTCACTACCTGTTACCAGATGCTGGGAATCGTGCACGGTCTTTACAAACCGATGCCCGGGCGCTTCAAGGACTATGTGGCGATACCGCGCGTCAACGGCTACCAGTCGCTGCACACGACACTGTTCGGGCCCAAGGGCCAGCCTCTGGAGGTGCAGATTCGCACCGCCGAAATGAACAGGGTCGCCGAGTCCGGGGTTGCCGCGCACTGGCAGTACAAGGCTGAAGACAAGCGCTCCGTTGCGCCGCAGCGACGTGCTCGTGAGTGGCTTGCCAATCTCGTCGAGATCCAGGAATCGGGCAGCTCGGAGGAATTTCTCGAGAGCGTCAAAGTCGATCTGTTTCCGGACAAGATTTACGTATTCACTCCAAAAGGCGACATCATGCCGCTTCCGAAAGGCGCAACCACCGTCGATTTCGCCTATGCCGTGCACACCGATGTAGGCAATCGCTGCGTGGCGGCGAAGGTGGACCGCGATCTTGTGCCGCTGCGCACGCAACTGCAGAACAGCCAGACGGTGGAAATCGTCACAGCCCGTGGCGCGACGCCTAATCCGAACTGGCTGTCTTTCGTCACTACGGCGAAAGCTCGCTCAGCCATTCGCCACCACATGAAAAAACTGCGCAGCAGCGAGTCCATCGATCTCGGCAAGCGCTTGCTTGACCGCTCGCTGAAAGATCTCGGATCGTCATTGCGCAAAATAGGCAAGGTACGCCTGCGCCAAGTATTGAACGAACTCGGTCTCGCCGAGCCGGCGGATCTCTTCGAACAGATCGGTCTTGGCGAGCGGCTGGCGCCGTTGACCGCGCGCCTTTTGCTCGGTGACAGCGGCTCGCCCGGCACCGGCCCGGCGATCGGCGCGAGCCTGGTAATTGCGGGTACGGAAGGCGTCGTCGTCAGTTATGCAAAGTGCTGCCATCCGATTCCAGGCGACGATGTGATGGGCTACCTCAGCTCCGGTCGCGGCATCGTCATTCACCGCAATGTGTGCGGAAATCTCAGCTCTTTCCGCAAGCAACCGGAAAAGTGGATTAATGTCAGCTGGGAGACGGACATCGACCGTGAATTCTCGAGCCTCATCCAGGTCGATACGCTCAACAAGACCGGAGTCCTGGCTAACGTCGCGGCAACGATTGCCGACTCGCAATCGAACATCGAGCAGGTTTCTGTCCTCGATCGTCACGATGACTGCTCGGTACTGACGTTCATGCTGCAGGTAAAGGACAGGAATCACCTGGCAACCATCATGCGCAATGTGCGTAAAATGCCGAACGTTATTCGCGTATCAAGAGAGTGTGCGTAACAATCAGGCGCAACAACGACGTCCAATCAAGCGTGGGAGTTCGACCTTGAGCAAAGAAGCCGTTCACACAGACCTGGCGCCCGCAGCCATCGGCACGTATTCGCAGGCAATCCGCAGCGGCAGACTGGTGTTCCTTTCCGGACAGATTCCACTCGATCCCGCCACGATGGAAATCGTCGAGGGCGATTTCGCGACGCGGGCGCGCCGTGTTTTCGACAACCTGCGAGCGGTCGCGCAAGCGGCCGGCGGCGATCTCGATAGTGTAGTCAAAGTGACTGTGTACCTCACCGATCTCGGCAATTTCGCGACCGTCAATTCCGTAATGACCGAATACTTCAGCGAACCTTACCCGGCCCGCGCGGCCGTTGGAGCCGCTGCCCTGCCGAAGGGGGCGGACGTCGAGGCAGAGGCCATTCTTTCGTTGTAGGGCCGGTGGGCGAATCGCAATCGTCACTGACGACGCTGTCCGGGGTCGGGCCGGCGCTCGCAGCCCGCCTCGAGCGCCTCGGCATCCATCGAATCGAGGACCTGCTGTTTCTCCTGCCGCTGCGCTACGAGGACCGGACCCGGCTGGTGCGTCTCGGCGCGCTGGCGCCTGGCATGCGCTGCCTGGTCAGCGGCGAAGTTCTGCTAGCGGAAACCGTTTATCGAGGGCGGCGTAGCCTGCTGGTGCGGATTGGTGACGGCAGCGGCCAGATCACGCTGCGCTTCTTCTATTTTTCCCGGCAGCAGCAGGCGCAGTTCCGAACCGGGGTTACTGTCAGTTGCTACGGTGACGTACGCGCCGGACGTGCCGGGCTCGAAATAGTGCATCCCGAGTACCGCATCCTGCAGTCCGGCCAAAGTCCCGTCACCGGTAACGCTTTGACGCCGGTCTATCCCACCACGGAAGGCGTGCAACAGGCGCGCCTGCGCAACCTCGCGGCGCAGGCGCTCAGCCGCATGCAGTCCTCGCCGCCGGTGGAATTGCTGCCGGAGGAGATTCGTCGCAAGTACGCAATGCCGGCGCTCGCAGACGCGTTGTTGTTCCTGCACCAACCACCTCCCGATGCCGATGTCGCAAGCATCGAGTCGGGCAGACATCCCTGTCGCATTCGACTCGCATTCGAGGAGCTGCTGGCACATTACCTCAGCCTCAGGAACCTGCGCCATCGCGCGCGGGTAGAAGTCGCTGTCCCGCTCGAGGCGGGCGACAAGGTCGTGCAGCAGTTCATCGCAAGCCTGCCGTTTGCGTTGACCGGCGCGCAGGGACGCGTCATCAACGAGATCACGGATGACCTCAGGCGACCGCATCCGATGATGCGGCTTATCCAGGGCGATGTAGGTTCGGGCAAGACCGTTGTGGCCGCCGTCGCCTGTCTGCGGGCCGTCGCCTGCGGCGTGCAGGCCGCGGTGATGGCGCCGACCGAATTGCTTGCCGAACAGCACTGGCAGAATTTTGCCCAGTGGTTTCGCCCGCTCGACATCGAACCCACGTGGCTGACGGGCAGCTTGCGCGCGGCGAAGAGACGTAGCGCACTTCAGGCAATCGCGGACGGTCCGGCCGGCCTCGTGATCGGTACGCACGCGCTGTTCCAGGAGGGGGTCCGTTTCGCGCGCCTCGCACTCGTCGTCATCGACGAACAACACCGGTTCGGCGTACACCAGCGCATGGCCTTGCGACAGAAGGGCATCAGTGACGCTGGGTTTCCTCACCAGCTCGTCATGACCGCAACACCGATCCCGCGCACGCTGGCCATGGCCGCTTACGCCGATCTCGATTCTTCGATAATCGATGAGCTGCCGCCAGGACGGCAGCCGGTGCAGACCGTTGCCCTGCCCGACTCCCGTCGCGGGGAAATTATCGAACGCGTGCGCGCCGCGTGCGAGAGCGGACAGCAAGCTTATTGGGTCTGCCCGCTGATCGACGAATCGGAGTTGCTCGACTACCAGGCAGCGGAGGCCAGCTTCGACCTGTTACGGGAGACATTGCCGACGCTGCGCATCGGTCTGGTGCATGGGCGCATGAAAGCGGCCGAGAAGGACCACGCGATGCGCGCATTCAAAGCGGCTGAAATCCAGGTGCTGGTCGCGACCACGGTAATCGTGGTCGGCGTCGATGTGCCCAACGCAAGCCTGATGATCATCGAGAACTCGGAGCGCATGGGATTATCGCAATTGCACCAGTTGCGCGGACGCGTTGGACGCGGTGCCGCTCAAAGTCACTGCGTCATGTTGTACCGAGCGCCGCTGGGGCAACTTGCGCGCAGCCGGCTGGCAGTGCTGCGGGAAACCAACGACGGTTTCGTCGTTGCACAGCGCGACCTCGAACTGCGTGGCCCGGGCGAACTGCTGGGCACGCGGCAGACCGGATTGCCCCAGTACCGCATCGCTGACCTGTTGCGGGACGCCGACCTCATACCGGGCGTGCAGATGGCCGCGGAGTCACTCAGCCGTGACGCGCCGAAAAGTGCGGCCGTCATTGTCAGGCGCTGGCTCGGCAACGAGTCACATTTCCACCGCGTCTGAAGCTGCGCGCGACGGATTCGATCTGTTACTTTTAGGGCCCGTTGAACCCATGGTCGAACGAACTTGAGCCGAACACAGAATTCCGCACGGCCCGGCAGCGGCGTCGCCAGCCAGTTGCGAAACTACGCCCAGCTCATGCGCCTGGACAAGCCGGTGGGCATCTGGCTGTTACTTTGGCCGACGCTCTGGGCTCTGTGGCTTGCCGGTGTCGGGCATCCCGATGGTGGGGTATTCATCGTGTTTGTCGTCGGCGTAATCGTCATGCGTTCGGCAGGCTGCGTGCTGAATGACTTTGCGGATCGCAAGATTGATCCGCACGTCGACCGCACGCGCGCCCGTCCGTTGGCCACCGGCGCCGTCGCGCCGATCGAGGCAATCACTCTCTTCGTCGCATTGTCGCTGATTGCTGTCGGCCTGGCCGCGATGCTCAACAGGCCGGCCCAGATACTGGCCGTCGTGGCTGCCGGCCTGACGATTATTTACCCGTTTATCAAGCGCTTCATTTCGATACCGCAATTCGTACTCGGCGCCGCTTTCGGCTGGGCAGTACCGATGGCCTTTGCCGCGCAGACCGGGCAAACGGAACAACTTGCATGGCTGGTGTTCGGCACGGCGTTGATCTGGGCTGTTATTTACGACACGTTCTATGCAATGGTCGATCGCAAGGACGACCTGCGCGTAGGCGTGAAGTCGACCGCGATCCTGTTCGGCGATGCCGATCTTTTCGTTATTGGCGGACTGCAGCTCCTCATGTTGCTCGCATTACTGTTGATCGGCAGCATGGCGGAGCTTGGCGCGTGGTACTTCTCTTCGGTGGCGGTGGCTGCAATGCTGATGGGCTGGCATCAATGGCTGGCTCGTGATCGGCAGCCCGACGGCTGCTTCAAGGCATTTCTGAATAACCATTACATCGGCATGGCTATTTTTCTCGGCATTGCACTCGACTATACGTTTCGACCGGCTGCCGCCGCGGTCAGCACGCTCACATCCTGAGCACCGCCTTTCAGCAAGACGTAAGCCAGCTGACGGCAGGTCTCACCCGTGGTCATCACATCATCGACTATGAGCGGGTGACGGCAGCGCAGTTTACCGTCCAGCGCGAAGGCTTCGCGCAGGTTCCGGCGGCGTGCCGAGGCATCGAGACCCGTTTGCGGCCGCGTACTGCGCACGCGGCGCGTCGTGCGCACGACAGGCAGGCCGCTTTTTCGTGCCAGGGGCCGACACAGTTCCAGCGCCTGGTTAAACCCGCGCGTGGCATGGCGCCAGCCGTGCAGCGGCACCGGTACGAGTGCATCAACATGCTGGAAATGGCTGTCGAGCTCGACCATCATGAGAGACGCGAACGCGGGCGCGTAATACAGGCGTCCATTGAACTTGAGGGCTTTGAGCGCTGAGTCGACCGGAAAGTCGTAGAGCAAGGCGGCACTTACCCGGCGAAACGGCGACGGATGCGCGATGCAATCCGCGCAGCCGGTCTCCGGCGGTACAGCGATGGTTACAGGCTGACCACAGCGCTCGCAGGCGAGCGGAATGCGCGGCAATTCGCCCTGGCATGCACTACAAAAGTAGCGTCTGACTGCTGCGCCTCCGCACAGAACGCAATTGTCGGGGAAAAGGACGCGGCCGGCGTTTTGCAGGAGTCTGCGGCCGCCTTGTATGAAAGTGGCGCCCGCGGGTCTCCGGTGCGCCGCCAGTACACGAATGATTTTGCCAGCGATGGTTTTAACGGTCATTGGGTCCCAGCCTGTGGCAGGACCGGCCTTACGACAAACTGCGAATCAGGGCAAAACACAGGGTAATGCATCGGGAATGGGTAGCGGCGCAAGACGATGACAACAGGGTCGGGCAAACCGGGGCAACTCAGCCGAAGCGATGTTCGCCGGGGCTTCGATCGCGCGGCGCGCAAGTTCGCTGGTGCCGATTTCGTCCATCGACAGGCCGCGGACGGGTTGCTCGAGCGTATGTTGCCGATGCAATTCGAAGTGAATCGCGTCCTCGATGTCGGCGCCGCCTGTGGCCACGCCAGCCGCGTGCTGCGGCGACGGTTTCGCAGCAGCCATGTCATCAGTATCGACCTGTCGTTCGGTATGTTGCAGGCAGCAAGACGCGCACGGTCGCGTTTTTCCAGGATTTCGGAGCTGCAGGCAGATGCGATCGCGCTGCCGATTCGCAGTGACAGCATCGATCTTGTGTTTGCCAACCTGTTGCTGCCATGGATCAATGACCTCGGTGGTTTTCTGGCGGGTGTCGCTCGGGTCTTGCGAAAAGACGGGCTGTTCGTGTTCTCGACATTGGGTCCCGACAGTCTTGCAGAACTGCGCGACGCCTGGCGGGCGATCGACGATGCGGAGCACGTTAACGCCTTTCTGGACATGCACAACGTTGGCGACGCACTCATGCACGCCGGGTTGCGCGAGCCTGTAGTCGATGTCGAGCACCTGGCGGTGACCTACGGCAGTGTGCAGTCGCTGTTTTCGGACCTGACTGACGCAGGCGCGCGTAACTGCCTGCAGGGGCGTGCGCTTGGACTGACCAGCAGAGGGCGCTTCGATGCCATGCGCAACTCGCTGGAGACGCGCGTCGACAATGGCAAGCTTGCGGTATCGCTGGAACTGGTTTTCGGGCATGCCTGGGGCGCCGGGCCACCCGCACCGTCAGGGGAATTCCGGTTTGCGCCGGAAAGCATTGGCCGCCGACAGGGTTAGACTCGTTCTAACGCGCTTCGCGACAAGATTAAGTTATTGTTCTAAAAGCAGTTTACAGTGTGAAACCAGCGCGAATCGTTTGCATGCAGAGGGACGTTTCAGTACACTTCGCTGGCTTTTGACCGGCGTGCCCGATTGATCCCTGATCGTTCCCTGATCGATCATTGTTCGATCCAAGCGACGCACTTTTCCCGGGGGCGAAACTACTGGCTATGTCAGACGATGGGCGCAGCTTGCGGCGGTTACCAGCGCCCCGATTTGACACCCCGAGGTTGACTCCGAGGAACGCGTCGGTTTCGGCTGCCGGCTGGAGTCACGACACCGGTCGCGTCAATGGATGTTTTCCTGGTTGGAACTCCTGAAGAAGTTGGACTGAACGAGAGTAACTGCGGGTGCTGGCACGCCGCTGGGTGAAATTTTGATGATTCGAAGACCGTCTGTATACGCGGCCGGCCTGTTCGGCGCGAGTGCGGCCTCTGCGGAATGGGCGCTGAATATGCCGAAAGGCGTTACGGAACTCAGCGTCGAAACCTACTACCTGCATATGCAGGTTTTCTGGTGGTGTGTTGCCATCGCAATCGTGGTGTTCGGCGCCATGATTTTCTCGCTGGTCAAACATCGCAAATCCCGCGGTGTAACAGCCGCGCAATTTTCGCACAGCATGACCGCCGAAGTCACATGGACGGTCATTCCTATCATCATCCTGTTGCTGATGGCGGTGCCGGCGGCGGAGACACTGATCAAGATCGAAGACAGCCGAAATCCCGACCTGACAGTTGTCGTTACCGGGTACCAGTGGAAATGGCACTACGCCTACCAGGGCGAAGATGTCGCGTTCTACAGCAATCTTTCGCGCAGCAGCCACGAGGCGCGGCGCAAGAATTCCGGTATCGACCCGAGAACGGTCGACAACTACCTGCGCGACGTCGACCGGCCGATGGTGGTGCCGCGCGGCGCCAAGGTGCGGATACTCCTGACATCGAATGACGTCGTGCATTCCTGGTGGGTACCCGACCTGGCCATCAAAAAGGATGCCATTCCCGGCTTCATGAACGAGACCTGGTTTCGTGCCAAAGAGCTCGGCAGCTATCGCGGCCAGTGCGCAGAACTGTGCGGCATGGATCATGGCTATATGCCAATCGTCGTCGAGGTTGTCGAGCCCGATGTTTTTGCAACCTGGATCGATTCAGAAAAGGACGCGGCTGGCAGTGTTGCAGCCGCCGGAGACTGACGCATGACATCCGCTGTCGCAGACGCGCACGAACACGAGCACCACGGTCCCGCCAGGGGATTCCAGCGGTGGCTGTTCACAACCAATCACAAGGACATCGGTTCGATGTACCTCGTGTTCAGCCTGGTCATGTTTTTCGTCGGCGGCACCATGGCGCTGGTCATCCGGTCTGAATTGATGATTCCGGGCTTGCAGTTCGTCAATCCCGGCTTCTTCAACCAGATGACAACGATGCACGCGTTGATCATGATTTTTGGCGCTGTAATGCCGGCTTTCGTCGGGCTCGCCAACTGGATGATTCCGATGATGATCGGTGCGCCGGACATGGCCCTGCCGCGCATGAATAACTGGTCGTTCTGGATTCTGCCCGTGGCCTTCAGCATGCTGTTGGCCACACTGTTCCTGCCGGGCGGCGCGCCCGCGGGCGGCTGGACAATGTACCCGCCGCTGGTACTGCAGACGGGCGATGCGTTTCCGTTCCTGATTTTTTCAATCCACCTGATGGGCCTGTCGTCGATCATGGGCGCCATCAACATCATTGTGACAATCATCAACATGCGCGCGCCGGATATGTCGCTGCTCAAGATGCCGATGTTCGTATGGACCTGGTTGATCACAGCCTATCTGCTCATTGCGGTCATGCCGGTTCTCGCCGGCGCTGTCACGATGCTGCTGACTGACCAGTTCTTCGGCACGAGCTTTTTCCTCGCGGCCGGCGGCGGCGACCCGGTGATGTTCCAGCACATCTTCTGGTTCTTCGGCCACCCGGAGGTCTACATCATGATCCTGCCGGCGTTCGGCATCGTGTCCGAGATCATTCCGACCTTCGCCCGCAAACCGCTCTTCGGCCACGACTCGATGGTTTACGCGGCATCCAGTATCGCGTTCCTGTCCTTCATCGTCTGGGCGCACCACATGTTTACGGTCGGCATGCCCCTGACCGGCCAGTTGTTTTTCATGTTTGCTACGATGCTCATCGCCGTGCCCACAGGTGTAAAGGTTTTCAACTGGACGGCGACGATGTGGAAGGGCGCCATGACCTTCGAAACCCCAATGCTGTTTTCGCTGGCATTCCTGTTCCTGTTCACGATCGGTGGCTTCTCCGGACTTATGCTGGCTATCGTGCCGGCGGACATCCAGTACCATGACTCGTACTTCGTGGTCGCGCACTTCCATTACGTCCTGGTACCGGGCGCCATATTCGGCATCATGGCCGGCGTTTACTACTGGTTGCCCAAGTGGACCGGGCACATGTACGACGAAAAGCTCGGCCAGATTCACTTCTGGCTGACGGCCATTTTCGTCAACGTGCTGTTTTTCCCGATGCACTTCCTGGGTCTCGCCGGAATGCCCCGACGCATACCGGACTACTCTACCCAGTTCGCGGACTTCAATCTGATTGCCAGCATCGGTGCCTTCGGTTTCGGAATTTCGCAGCTGTTATTCCTGTACGTAGTCATCAAATGCATTCGTCGCAAGGGTGCTCGCGCGACCAGCGCGGTGTGGGACGATCCGAAAGGTCTCGAATGGACAGTGCCGTCGCCCGCGCCGTATCACACCTTTGACCAGCCGCCGAAGGTGCAGACCGGAGAGACATTCTCTTGATTCGTAACGATGTCAACGACCGCAGGAGAATTCGCAATACCACGCTGGTACTTGCCGCCATTGCTCTGGCGTTCTACCTGGGATTCATCTTGCTCGGCGCTGTTCGGGCCTGAATTGAATTGACCAGACTGAATTGAGATGAGTAAAGACAAGCCGAATGACAGTATAAGCACAGCCGCCCTGACCGGGCGCTTGCTGCTGCTCGCAGTCGGCATGTTCGGCTTCGGCTTTCTGCTGGTGCCGCTGTACGACGCATTCTGCGAGGTGACCGGTTTCGGTGGCCGCACCAACGAGTCGCCCGCAACCATGGAAGCCAGCGCGGAGACAAACCGCACGATCAAACTCGAGTTTGTCACCACGGTCAACGAGTACGCGCCCTGGGAGTTTCACTCTGCAGTGCCGGGCATGTCAGTGCATCCGGGCGGGCTGTACGATGCTACGTTTGTCGCTACCAATCTTTCCGATCGCGAGCTGCGGGGCCAGGCTGTACCAAGCGTCGCGCCGCAGGAAGCGGCGAAGCATTTCAAGAAGCTCGATTGCTTCTGTTTCACGACGCAGGAGTTTGCAGCAGGGGAATCACGCGAGTTGCCGGTTCGGTTTATTATCGATTCGGACCTGCCCGAGCATGTAGACACGATTACCCTTTCATACACTTTTTTTGATACGGCACGCCTGTCGGAGAATACCGCAGGTGTGCGGCGTACCAACCTTCCGGCCGACTAAGCCGCTGCCCACCGGAAATCATCATGGCCCACGTTGATAATAACTACTACGTTCCGCACGGCAGTCACTGGCCGATCCTCGGCTCTGTCGGTCTTCTGCTCCTGATGGTGGGCGTATCGTCCTGGCTGAACGGCGCGGCGGCGGGTTTCTGGGTCATGCTGACGGGCGCTGCGGTCGTTATCTTCATGCTAGCTGGCTGGTTCGGGAACGTCATCGCAGAGAGTCGTGCCGGCAAGTACAACGCGCAGGTGGACGTGTCGTTCCGCATGGGCATGTTCTGGTTTATTTTCTCCGAGGTAATGTTCTTCGCGGCATTCTTCGGAGCGCTCTTTTACGCGCGCAACATGTCGATTCCCTGGCTCGGCGGTGACAGCAACAATTTCTTCACCAACCTGTTGCTGTGGACCGGGTTCGAGAACACCTGGCCAACCAATGGCCCGGCAAACGTCGGCGGTGATTACCAGGCTATGGGGCCGTTCGGCTTGCCGCTCCTCAATACCGCTATCCTGCTGACCAGCAGCGTAACGATTACCATTGCGCATCATGCGTTGCAGCACAATCGCCGCCTGTTGCTGAACGTGTTCCTCGCCGCGACCTTCCTCCTGGGTTATTTCTTCGTCTATATGCAGGCGGTCGAGTACGTGCATGCTTACGAGGACTTGAACCTGAAGCTTACCTCGGGGATTTACGGGTCAACCTTCTATATGTTGACCGGTTTCCACGGCATGCATGTCACTATCGGCGCAATCATGTTGACCGTCATCTGGTTTCGCACGATGAAAGGCCATTTCACGCCGGAGCATCATTTCGGTTTCGAGGGAGTGGCGTGGTACTGGCATTTCGTGGACGTCGTATGGCTGGCGCTTTACGTTTTCGTTTACTGGATGTAGTACCGATTACCGGCTGACGGGAAATCAGTTGCTCGGCGCTATCCAGCCGAACTGGTAAGACAGTACCAGGAACAGAATCAACAGAACGGACAATGCCACGCGGATTTTAAGCGCATTGAGCATACGCGGCGATCCCGGTCGATCCGTGGCAAGAAAGTAAAGCGCCGATCCGAGACTTGCAATAACGGCAGCAAGCAGGACCAGCACAACAAATTTCATTAATTCATTCCCGGCTCAGTGTTTGCAGGTCTAAAGTATATCGTGAACAGTTCGCACCCTCGCCGGAAATCTCCCCTAATGCTATTGCCACCACTGGCAGGTTTGGTGTTGCTGGGCCTCTTCGTCACGCTGGGTATGTGGCAGCTCGATCGTGCCGCAGAAAAACGTGGCATCAGCGACTCATTTGATGCCGGCGGGGACTACATGGCACTTTCGGCAAACGCGGCCTACAGGCTCTATCAACCATTGCATGTATCCGGACGTTTCCTGTCCGATCGACAGATCTTTCTCGAGAATATCGTGCAGGATAGTCGCCTTGGCTATTACGTGATCACGCCGTTCGAATATGCTGTCGATGAGCCGTTGCTAATGGTCAATCGCGGCTGGATTGCCCGAGGTCCCGAGCAGGGCAGATTGCCCGACATCGGAATCAGCAATGACGATGAACAAATCGTGCGGGGGCGGGTCGGTAGTCTTCCGCGCGTGGGTATACGCCCGGGGCCGCCGTTTGAGAATACGTCTTCGTGGCCCCTGTTGGCAGTCTGGCCCACACTCGATGACCTGGCATCGGCACTGCAGCGCGACGTCCTGCCTTTTGTGTTGCTCGCGGACCCCGAGGCAGACACAACGCTAGTGCGTCGCTGGGAGCCGCAACAAATCGGGCCAATGCGCCATATCGGTTATGCATTCCAGTGGTTCACACTCGCTCTGGCGGTTGTAGTTGTGGCTATCGTCCTGTATCGCCGGAAGAGTAACCCACGTGAGTGAGCGTCCCGGAAAAGCAGGTTGGCGGCAGCTGGCCCTGGTGGCATCGGTGTTCGCCGTGCCACTCTTGTTTGCGATCTTCCTTTACTACGGTGGCAAAGCGTTCCAACCCGCCGCACGCAGCAATCACGGTGCGCTTCTTGAGCCGATCATCAACGTGCACGATTCGATGAGTGATAACGCACTTCAGGACTTGGCCAGGGATCACTGGATCTTGCTCTATTCGAATGAGCAACTCTGCGAAGACGTTTGTCGCAATGCCCTTTACACGCTGCGCCAGTCCCGCCTCATGCTCGGCAATGATATGAGTCGGCTTCTGCGCGTCTTCTTGCACGGTGAATCACCCCCGGATACAGTGTTCATCGAGCAGCAGCATCCGGGGCTCATCGCCCTGCGGGACCGGGAGCTCAGCCGGTTTCTGGCAACGCGGCGGCCGTCCCGGCTCGCGCCCGGCGGCTACTTTCTTGTCGATCCGCTGGGCAACCTGGTGATGTATTTTCCAGCCGACATTGTGCCCGGCCGCATGGTGGACGACATCGAGCACCTCCTGGAACTTTCCCGCATCGGCTGAACGAGCGGTAGCATTCGAACATGGACATACAAACAGGAAGCCTGAGGCAAACCGCCGACTGGCGCGACTATTACGAGCTGACGAAGCCGCGGGTCGTCCTGTTGATCGTATTCACAGCCATCGTCGGCATGTTTCTCGCTGGGCCCGGCGGGCCGGGCGCAGCGGCGCTGGTTTTCGGCACCCTGGGCATCGGCCTGGCCGCATCGTCAGCCGCGGTCGTGAATCATGTTCTCGATGCCCGCATCGATCGGCAGATGACACGCACACGGGGCCGCCCGCTGCCGCAGGGCAAACTCTCCGAAGGACGCGCCCTGGCTTTTGCGCTGCTGCTTTGCGTGGTGTCGATGCTGGTGCTGTGGTTTCTGGTCAATCCGCTCACCGCGACGCTGACGTTCCTGTCACTGATCGGTTATGCCGTGGTGTACACGGTGTTTCTCAAGCGAGCCACGCCACAGAACATCGTTATCGGTGGCGCGGCGGGTGCTGCACCGCCGGTGCTCGGCTGGGTGGCTGTGACCGGTGACGTGCATGCCAATGCACTGCTGCTGTTCCTGATCATCTTTGTCTGGACGCCGCCGCATTTCTGGGCGCTGGCCATCGCGCGCCGGGCCGATTATGAGAAAGTCGGCATACCGATGTTGCCGGTAACTCACGGGGACGAATTCACCCGGCAGTTCATCCTTCTCTACACGGTCCTCTTGCTGGTGGTAACCGTGCTGCCATACCTGTCCGGGTTAAGCGGCCTTATTTACCTCGTTACGGCGCTTGCACTCGGCGTGCGTTTTCTTTACCTGGTAGTCCGCATGAAGCTGGACGACCGCAGTGACCTGCCCATGCGCGTGTTTCGATACTCGATCAATTATCTGATGATCCTTTTCGCGGCCTTGTTGATCGATCACTATTTCCTGATACGTTTTGGCCTGTAACTGTCCATTGTCAGGAAAGAATCGCTGATGGACGTCACACCGATACTCGAATCGCTGAACGATGCCCAGCGCGAGGCCGTAACTGCCGATCCGGTACCGCTTCTTGTCATAGCCGGCGCCGGCAGCGGCAAGACCCGTGTGCTTACCCACCGCGCCGCGTGGCTGATCGAGGTACTGGGTTTCTCGCCGCAAAGCCTGCTCGCTGTGACCTTCACCAACAAGGCAGCCGCCGAAATGCGCAGCCGTATCGAGTCGTTGTTGCACATGCCGGTCAATCACCTGTGGATAGGCACATTTCACGGGCTGGCCCATCGCCTGCTGCGTCGCCACTGGGCAGAAGCGAAACTACCGCAGAATTTCCAGATCATCGATTCCGATGATCAGTTGCGACTGATCAAACGACTGCTGCGCAGCCTCGAACTGGACGACAGTCGTTGGGTACCGAGGGAAATCCAGTACTTCATCAACGCGCAAAAGGACGAGGGACTGCGACCGCAACACCTGGCCGACGAAAAGGACCCGCATCGTCGCCAGCTCGTTTCGCTTTACCAGAGTTACCAGGATATCTGCGATCGCGGCGGACTGGTGGATTTCGCCGAGCTGCTGCTACGGGCACACGAATTGTGGCGGGACAATGCAGAGTTACTGGCGCACTACCAGCGGCGCTTCCAGCATTTGCTCGTCGATGAGTTCCAGGACACGAATGCGATTCAGTATGCGTGGCTTCGCCTGGTCGCAGGAAAAAGCGGTATTCCATTTGTCGTCGGCGACGATGACCAGTCGATTTATCGCTGGCGCGGCGCGCGCGTGGAGCACATTTTCCGCTTCCAGAAGGACTTCCCGGGCGCCAAAGTCATCAAGCTGGAACAGAATTATCGATCCAGCGCGACGATACTGAAAGCTGCCAATGCAGTGATCGCCAACAATGGCTCGCGCATGGGCAAGAACCTCTGGACCGAGGGAGGTGCCGGAGAGCCGATCCGGGTTTACTCTGCTTATAACGAACGCGATGAAGCGGATTTCGTGATCGGTCGCCTTAAAGATTGGAGCGAGCAGGGCAATGCGCGCGCCGATGCAGCAGTGCTATATCGCTCGAATGCGCAGTCGCGCGTGCTTGAAGAAGGCCTCATGAATGCCGGGCTGCCGTACCGCGTTTACGGCGGCTTGCGCTTTTTTGAACGCGCCGAAATCAAGGACGCGCTCGCTTACTTGCGCTTGACCTCGAATCGCGATGACGACAGTTCCTTCGAGCGTGTCGTCAATCGCCCGACCCGCGGCATCGGCGCGCGTACGGTCGAGGCGATGCGTGCGTGCGCCCGGGCGAATGCCTGCTCCCTGTGGCGGGCGGCCGGTGCCGTTGCGGCGGATGAAACCGGCGGCCGGGCGTCATCCGCGGTCCTTGGGTTTCTTAACCTGATCGAACGCATGGCGCGGGAAACCCAGGGCCTGCAACTGCACGACCAGGTCGATCACGTCATCCATCGCAGCGGCCTGATCGAGTTGTTTAAAAAGGAAAAGGGCGAGCGGGGCGAAACGCGCATCGAGAACCTCGAGGAACTGGTCAGTGCTGCGAGGAGTTTCGATACGGATCCCGCCGAAGAGATGTCACGACTGGACGCCTTTCTGGCGCACGCCGCGCTGGAAGCCGGCGAAGGCCAGGCAGATGCCTGGGATGACTGTGTGCAGCTCATGACCATGCACTCCGCCAAGGGCCTCGAGTTTCCCCTGGTGTTTCTCTGTGGCATGGAGGATGGACTTTTTCCTCATCAGCGTTCGATTGCGGATCCGAGCGGCCTGGAGGAGGAGCGTCGCCTATGTTACGTAGGTATCACACGCGCCAAGCAGACACTTTATATAACGTGCGCCGAGCAGCGCCGTTTGCATGGCATGGATAGTTTCTCGCAGCCGTCGCGTTTTATTGCAGAAATTCCAGACGAACTCATTGAAGAGATTCGTCCAAGGGTGCAGGTCAGCCGACCGCTTGCCAGCAGCCGGCGCGCCGGGGTCCGCAACGGCAGCACCGCCCCCG
>JBGTHC010000043.1:0-7138 GCA_041746375.1 Woeseiaceae bacterium | reverse complement strand
CCGGCCGATGCTTTCGCCGTCGGCGGGGACGGTTTGCGGCGCGCTGCTGCGCCGCGATCACTTTCGCCGGCGGCTGTCGCCGGGCTGCGGTTCGGCTGAAAGGCAAGCATCCTGAGAAAGGTCATTTCGACGCCACTTTTCGGGTCCGGCGCCAGGTACAGATCGCGTCGGCCAATCAGCGCCATCTGGTAGAACAGCTGCAGATCTTCGGCACTCAGGCGGCCTGCAAATTCGGCTATCTCGTCTTCGTCAATATCGTCGTCGCTATCAATGGCGCCAACCATCTGAAATACAGCGATTCGCTGCAGCATTCGCGCCAGATCATCCAGCAAATGTGCGTAATCCGGAAACTGTTCGTCAATGCGCGCAATGGCGCGCACCAGACCGCGCGCGTCGTTCGCGGCCAGCAAGGTCAGCAGCTCGGCGATGTGCTGACGATCTATGTTGCCGATCATCACGCCCACGGCCGCTTCTGTGAGGTCGCCGCCACAATAGGCAATCGCCTGGTCGAGAAGGCTCAACGCGTCCCGCAGGCTGCCATCGGCGGCTCGAGACAGCATGGACAGAGCGGCAGGTTCTGCCTGAATTTTTTCGGCCTCACAAATCAGTTCCAGGCGTTCCCGAATGGTCTTGGGCGTAAGACGCTTGAGATTGAACTGCAGGCACCGCGACAGCACGGTCACCGGCAACTTCTGCGGGTCGGTTGTTGCAAGCAGGAACTTGACGTGTGGCGGCGGCTCTTCCAGTGTTTTCAACAATGCGTTGAAGGAGCTGCGCGACAGCATGTGCACTTCATCGATCAGGTAGACCTTGAAGCGGCCGCGCGCCGGCGCATACGGAACGTTATCGAGCAGCTCCCGGGTATCGTCGATCTTGGTTTTCGATGCGGCATCGACTTCGATAAGGTCGACAAACCGGCCCTCGTCGATTTCCAGGCAGGCACTGCATTTGCCGCAGGGCCGCGAGGTGATCCCGGTCTCGCAGTTCAGCGCCTTCGCGAGAATTCGCGCAATAGTGGTCTTGCCGACGCCGCGCGTACCGGCAAACAGGTAGGCATGGTGCAATCTCTGGCTGTCCAGCGCATTACAAAGCGCCTTGAGCACGTGCTCCTGCCCTGCTGTTTCAAGAAAATTCTTCGGTCGCCACTTGCGGGCGAGAACCAGGTAACTCATGCCAGGGGGCTACGCTCGATGTCGATCGGGTCTGACAGTGTATCGGATGCTTCGACGGGAACAAGGCATAGCCTGCAGACACTCGGTTGGCGGAATTGGTAATAGAAAGGCCCGCGCCAGCTCCTCCCCGGCACCCGGTTTTACCGCTGCCGCTGCTCCCTTCCGGGCCTGACGGGGTTCACGGCTGACCGTCGCGGGGAAACCGGCGCGGACCAGCGGCAATTATCGCCTCCGCCGGCCTGAGACTCAATGCGCACCGCTGCGATGAAATTGTTATTCTTTCGTTTTTGTGGGGGCGGGCGCAGCTGCGGGTGCAGACACACCTGCTCACGCGCGCCGGATTGGGAGTATCCATGCCAGATGTAACAGGTTTTGCGACTGTCGACCCGTTTGACGGTATGACAGGTGATGAACCCGGAACGGTTTGCAATTTGCTGGCGGGCGCCTGGAGCGTAACCGATGCCGTGCGCGCGGATGTTGTCGATCCCCTGAACGGCGAATCGTTTCTGCAGGTTCCAGAGACGCGGGACTTCGCGGGATACCTCGCGAGCCTGCGCGCTTGCCCGAAAACGGGCTTGCACAACCCGTTAAAGAATCCGCAGCGCTATGTGCAGTTGGGGCAAGTATGCGCTCGCGCAGCCGCAGCCCTCGTACAACCGGCCGTGCAGGACTATTTCGCCCGACTGATCCAGCGCGTCATGCCGAAAAGCTGGCAACAATGCGTCGACGAGGTGCAAGTCACCAGGATATTCCTGGAGAATTTCGCCGGTGACGGTGTGCGCTTCCTTGCTCGCGGCTTTTCCAACCCGGGTGATCGCCCTGGACAGGAGTCGCGTGGCTATCGCTGGCCTTTCGGACCCGTCGCCGTGATTGCGCCGTTCAATTTCCCACTCGAGATCCCGTCCCTGCAGGTGCTGGGCGCCCTGTTCATGGGTAACAAACCGCTGGTCAAGGTCGATTCGAAGGTCAGCGTCGTATTCGAGCAATTTTTGCGACTGCTGATCGATTGCGGACTCCCTGCCGGCGACGTCGATCTGGTGCACTGCCGCGGCAGCGAGATGGGCAAACTGCTGGAAGCAGCCAGGGGCGACTTGCGCATGGTGCAGTTCACCGGCTCGAGCACGGTTGCTGAGCGTATCGCGACGCAATACAGCGGTATGGTGCGACTGGAGGACGCGGGTTTCGACTGGAAGGTCATCGGACCCGATTTCGACCCTGAATGGCTCGACTACGTAGCATGGCAATCGGACCAGGACGCCTACAATGCGACCGGGCAGAAATGCTCTGCACAAAGCATTCTTTTCGTGCATCGTAATTGGTACGAGGCCCTCGTGCCGAAACTGGAGGAACTCGCCGCCCGCCGCAAACTCGACGACCTGACATTGGGCCCGGTGCTGAGCTGGACCACCGACCAGATGCTGGCGCATGTCCGGAGGACCTGCGCGATTCCCGGTTCCCGGCTGCTTTTCGGCGGCAAGCCACTCACCGGTCACACGATTCCGGAACGTTACGGCGCCATGCTGCCGACCGCCGTACAGGTGCCAATGTCTGCCTTGTCGGGCGAACACTTCGAGCTGGTGACCACGGAGCTCTTCGGCCCGTTCCAGCTGGTTGTCGAATATGGCGATAACGATCTCCCCGAAGTCCTGCAATTCCTGGAGCGCATGTCGCAACACCTGACCGCCGCCGTCGTCAGCGCGGATATCGAGTTCCAGAATCGCCTGCTGGCGGCCACGATCAACGGCACCACCTATTGCGGCATGCGCGCCCGTACGACCGGCGCACCGCAGAATCATTGGTTCGGCCCTTGTGGCGACCCGCGTGCGGCGGGCATTGGCACGCCGGAGGCCATCGTCAGCACGTGGAGCGGACATCGCGAGATCATCATGGACCAGGGGCCGCGACCCGCAGGCTGGACCGTACCAGGGTCCTCCTGAGGCGCAGCAGGCGGCATGAGCACATGACTATAAGAGTTACCAGCAAGCTGCCGCAGGTTGGCACGACGATCTTTACCGTGATGAGCCAGCTCGCAGTCGAATGCAACGCGGTCAACCTGTCGCAGGGCTTTCCAAGCTTCGACCCCCCCGAAGCGCTATTGCAGTCGATAAGTCACTATTTGCATTCCGGGACCAATCAATACGCGCCGATGCCGGGCGTGCCGGTCCTGCGGCAGGCGATAGCCGACAAGACGGAGCGCCTGTATGGCCACCGGGTGGACGCAGACACCGAAGTGACGATCTGCACGGGTGCGACGGAGGGCTTGTTCAGCGCAATCCAGGCACTCGTACGCCCCGGTGACGAGGTCATCGTCTTCGACCCGGCCTACGATTCTTATGAACCTGCCGTGACGCTGGCCGGCGGCGTAACACGACACGTCCCTCTGACCGTGGCGGAGCCGGGCGCCGACTTCTCTATCGACTGGCAACGACTGACCGACGCCATCAGCGACCGGACGCGACTGCTCATTGTGAATTTCCCGCAGAACCCGACCGGTGCCGTACTGCAGCCAGGCGACCTCGACCGACTCGCCGATGCGGTGCGCAACACGGCGGCTTTCCTGCTGTCGGACGAAGTATATGAGCACATTATTTTCGACGGCGTTGCTCACCAGAGCCTGCTCCGCCACGACGAATTGTGGGAACGGTCACTCGTCCTGTCGTCGTTCGGCAAGACCTACCACGCGACGGGGTGGAAAGTCGGGTATTGCATCGCACCGCCGGCGCTCACAACCGAGTTTCGCAAAGTCCACCAGTTCACGACCTTTGCGGTCGTAACACCGATACAGCACGCGCTGGCAGACTTCATGAGCACCAGTCCGGAACACTTTGCAGAGTTGCCGAAGTTCTACCAGGCGAAACGGGATTTTTTCTGTGCACAGGTGCAACGCTCTCGGTTCCGGTTTCGTCGTGCAGCGGGCACGTTCTTCCAGATCCTGGACTACTCGGAAATCTCGGGTGAAGGTGATGTGGACTATGCGCGGCGCCTGACCCGGGAAATCGGCGTCGCCTCCATACCGGTGTCCGTCTTTTGCGAGGCGCCCTTCCCCGGTCGCAAGCTGCGCTTCTGCTTTGCAAAGGACAATGCAATTCTTGAGGAGGCCGCGGAGAAGCTATGTCAGCTCTGAACGTGGCCATCGTGCAGTCGTACCTGCACTGGCACGACCCTGTCCGCAATCTCGAGCAATTCTCGAACGTTTTGCAGGCGCACACCGGGTCTGTGGACCTGTTCGTACTGCCCGAGATGTTTACGACTGGATTCTCGATGCACGCAACAACCCATGCCGAGCGCATGGACGGTCGCGGTGTCAGATGGATGGCGGATACGGCAAGCACTCTGGGGTCGGCTTTGTGCGGCAGCCTGATCATCGAGGAGGACGGCCATTTTTACAATCGCTTCATCCTTATGCGTCCGGATGGCAAGTATGAATGCTACGACAAACGCCACCGCTTCCGTCTCGCTGGAGAGCACGAACACTATTCGGCGGGCAACGAGGTCGTGTCCATCGAACTGCACGGTTGGCGAATTCGTCCGATGGTCTGCTATGACCTGCGGTTTCCCGTATGGAGCCGCAATCGCAATGACTATGACCTGCTGATCTACGTCGCCAACTGGCCGGATCGGCGCCATCTTGCCTGGGAAACCCTCATCCATGCCCGTGCCATTGAAAACCTCGCGTACGTTGCGGCCGTGAATCGTATTGGCAGCGATGGCAACGGCATCGATTATCTTGGCGGCAGTGCGATCATCGATTATGTGGGTAAGGACCTGGCAGCTGCCGCGAATGAAGCGGCCGTTTTGTCAGCGACACTGGAGAAGGCACCACTCGAGACTTTTCGCAAGAAATTTCCTTTTCACCTCGATGCGGATGCGTTCACTATTGCTGATCAAAATTACTGATCAAAAAGCGCGCTGAAGACCAAACCGATTCCCTGCAGCTCACCGTCCGAACTGAATCGGTACGACAAGCCGAGGCGATCGAATTCGAAGAGCCATATTGGAATCGGCGAATCTTCCCGGCTGAACGCAATGCCGAATTCCCACTGGTCGCTGATGGGTTCCGTTCCGGCCGTCTGGCGAACGAGGTCCAGGTCATCCTGGAACCAGGTATAGGCGAGATGCCAGTGCAATCGCCAATCGCGTTCGGTAAGCCCACGAAATACCGGATGCCTGAGCTCCAGTGCCGTGGTAACCGGCCAGAAATTCTCAGACGGACCGCTGCTCGGCGAATAGCCGACGAAGCCGATCGAATTGAATAAGGACACTCGCGGTACCCGGTCTATCAGAACCAACTGGCTCCGCACGCCCGCCCAATACGTCCATGCTGATTCGTCACCGTTGAGTAGTGTTCCCCATCCCAGTGCGGCGATCGGCCGCAATGTCCAGCGCTCGTTGACGGGCCAGGTCAGGTAGACCGCCGGTGTAATGCTGACATTGGCGAAATTCTCCGGATTTATGGAGCCGGCAAGGTCGTCGAGTGGGAAATTATTCAGGCCCAGGGTCACCGGAAAACGCAGTTCGAAACCGAGATGGCGGACGCCCGCGTCATCGATCTCCGCCTGAGAAAATTGTTTGCGCGCCACATAGCGTAGCGCAAAGGCGTTGCTTTCATCGCCGATCTGGTACCAACCGGAACCAAAATACGTGGAATACGCCCAATGCAGTGCGTTCAGGTCCTGTGTTTGCGCGTGCGCGCTCATTGCGCAGCCCATCAGGGCGACCGCTAGTGCGACCTTGCGCTTTCGGCACAATATTGGATCAATCCGTGCGATCTTCCAGTTCTCCTACAGTAAACTCCAGGCCGACCTGCATGCGTTTGGTTGCAATGCCAACTTCACGCAAAAACATCAACAGCGCTATAAAAATAAGGGTCAGCGACAGGACGAACAGAACCGCCACGAAATCTGCGATTCGCACGTCGGCGTATTCACCAACGAACAGGGCGATAATCACGAGGCAGATCAACAGTGCACTACCTGCACAAAGTCGCAGCGCCCAGTTTATGATGCGGATGCGGTTCCACAGCACCGCGGTTTCATCGGTGAGCACGGACCTGTGCTCTTCGGACCGCGTCGTGGCGATGCGCCGTTCCAAAACCCGGGCGCGGTCCGTGATGCGGCCGAGCCGATTTGACAAAACAGTCAGCAACGCACCGATACCGGTCAGCAAAAAGACCGGTGCGACAGAGAGTTGTATGACGGCGGCTACTGCGTCCACGTTAATGAGCTACCTCACTGCAATTCGTCGCCACTATGCGACATAAGCCTGACGGTGCCATTGTAGCGCGTCGGGCGCACGGCGCTCGCACCTGTCGCGGTGGTAGAAGGTTCGCTGTCGAAATACAATAGGCTCGACAAAGCGACGGCCTCCGGGCTTTCGATCAGGGAAAATAAAGGAGAAGGCACGTGGACACAGCATGGATTCAGGTATTCGTCCTCTCGTTAAGCGAATGTGTCGCGCCCGCCGGTAAAACCGTGTGCCAGGAGCAGGTCGTGCAATACCAGTTCTACGATCAAGCTGAATGCGAAGCGGTACTGCAACAGTTTATCGAGTACAGTGCTGGCGCCGATAACATCATTATCAATGCCGAAAAATCACAGTGTCTCACTACGATGCGGCAAAGTCAGACGTTCAGAACGCTGCAACAAGCGAACCAGGAACTGGGCACTATCGAAAACCTGGAGACTCTGCCGGTCGAGCAGAACGCGCCCCCGGAGTCCTCAGGCGAGCATGCGGCACGGCTCGACAAACTGCCGGACTGCGACAGCAACTACAGCATTACGCCGTGCAAGGTAGGACAGATCATCGTGGAAACTGACGCGACGAAGGAAATTCCGGTGTGGCGGCGGGATAATTGAAGGGTGCGTCGATGTCGCGCAGGTTGCGGGCGGATATCAGGTTTCGCAGATGACGTAATGCTTGCGAACGCTGTTCAGTAATTTACACAATACCATATGGCGGAGAGGGCG
>JBGTHC010000042.1:0-13040 GCA_041746375.1 Woeseiaceae bacterium | reverse complement strand
TTGAGTACAGTGCGCCACCCGCAAGGACCGCAATTGTACGCGGTACGGCCTGGCCGAGGTGGCGGAATTGGTAGACGCGCTGGCTTCAGGTGCCAGTGGGGGAAACCCCGTGGAGGTTCAAGTCCTCTTCTCGGCACCATGTCACACACTCTCCTGCACATCGCTGTGTACCGGAAATGACCACGCAGCTTCACGAACAGCGCCTTAACGCCGTGCGTTCTGCCGTACGGGACTGCCGCGCGAGGACGGTACTCGATCTTGGCTGCGGCGACGGTGACCTTCTTTTGCAGCTGGTGGTTGAGCCGCGTATCGAGAAAATTGTCGGCATCGATCTGTCGCTGGAGGCACTGCTCAATTTGCGCCGCCGTCTCGATTTGCTGTCAGAGCGTGCTGTCGCGGAGGTCGATCTCTTGCACGCATCGATGACCGACGCCGGTGACAGGCTGGGCGGCTACGACTGCGCGGTCCTGCTGGAAACGATCGAACATACAGATCCGGGGCTACTGTCTGTCCTGGAGCGGTCCGTATTCGGCACGATGCGGCCAGCAACCATTATCGTCACCACACCGAACGCCGACTACAACCCGCTGCTGGGTATGAACCCTGGCACCTTGCGGCACCCCGACCACCGCTTTGAATGGGGGCGGCCGAAGTTCAGGCGCTGGGCGCAAGGCGTGGCAGCACGCAACGGCTATCGGGTTACCTGTTCGGACCTGGCCGGCCAGCATCCGATCCACGGCGGCGCCAGCCAGATGTCCATTTTCACACTCGAAGTGTAGGAGGCGTTCGCAGGCTTACGCGGCGCCGTCAGCGTGGCGCCTTCTTGTGCAAAGCGACAGGCGCGCGGCGCCCCCGTATCTTCAGGTTGAGCATTTCCACGCCTACCGAAAACGCCATTGCAAAATAGATATAGCCCTTCGGTATGTGCATGTCGATGCCTTCTGCGACCAGCGCCACGCCGATCAGGACGAGAAAACTGAGTGCCAGCATCTTGACCGTGGGGTGCTGATCCACAAACTCGCCGATGGCCTTGGCGGAAACCATCATTACAAGGACGGCAATGACAATCGCGAGCACCATCACCATCAACTCATCGGCCATGCCGACAGCCGTAATGACCGAGTCGAGCGAGAACACCAGATCGATGAGGGCTATTTGCAACAGCACACCACCGAATGTTGCCGTGGCAGCCGAGTGCGAATCCTCGGCAGTGCCTTCGACAGAATCGTGGATTTCCAGTGTGGCTTTGGCAAGCAGGAAAAGACCGCCGCCGATCAGGATGAGGTCACGACCGGAAATGTCATTACCGAGAACCGAGAAAAGCGTCTGGTTCAGTCGCATGATCCACGTTATTACCATTAACAACATTATGCGCATGACCATGGCGAGAGTGAGACCGATCATGCGTGCTCGCTGACGCGCGGCCGCGGGCAGTCGACCGACGAGCACCGAGATAAAGACGATGTTGTCGATGCCGAGAATGATCTCAAGGATGGTCAGGGTCGCCAGTGCGACCCAGGCTTCCGGTGATGTCACCCATTCCACGCTGACTGCTCCAATGCCTTTACTTGGCGAATAGTCGCGCTAACAGTCGCATTGCGCAAGCCATGAACAGGCCGCGTTGCACCGATCTCACGCTGCTCAGTGATATCGGAGATGATAATTCTGCCGCAGGTGTTTACAGTGGTGGCTTTAAAACCCCGGTTAACCGGTGGATGCCCGTATGTCTCTGATAATAGGTCTCCTGGTCCTGACGATCGCGATTTTGGTGATTTACCGCAGCAGGCGGTCCCGTGCAAACGGCGACAAAAGTTCGCCGAACAAGCCTGTGGATCTGCTGGCCACAACGTCAAAATTTCACGCGGTTTCGATTCGTACCGGGCTTATCGCCTGTGACGCGGCCCGCGCGTTGCACGGCGAGCGATTCCTCTCCGATGCCGCGCCACTGATACCTTTGAAAGGCTGTGATGTCGACGGTTGCCAGTGCAAGTTCGTGCACCATGCGGACCGGCGCACCGGCGAAGAGCGCCGATCACCCTACCCGTCAAGCATCAGCCGGGACACGGGCGTCTTCCGGCAGGATCAGCGAGGCGCGAATGATCGTCGGCGCGAGCCACCGGACTCCTGACCGTCCAATCAGGAATCCAAGGCTGGACGCAAACTGGCGAATCGCCGGATCAGTAGCCGGAGTCGGCCAGCACGGCCTGGTACGACGATAACTGCTGCTCGTGTCGTGCCCGGTCTTCGATCAGTATGTAAATTTCGGATTCAAGCTGGCCGGTACGCTCTGATAATTCCTTGAGGTCCGCCAGTAACAGTACGCGATCTTCGATCAGGGTATCGCGACTGATCAAGGCTTCTTCGGTGCTGCGAATTTCCTGTCGCGTCTGTTCGAGTTCAGCTTCTTTGGCACCTATTTGTGCACTCGCTGCATTCACCCGGCTGCGCAGATTGTACAGGTGATAGCCGGAATTGTAGGCATCGAGGAATTCCGCTTCCCGATTGTCGGAACAGACGCCGTTGTAGCGACCTCCGCTGGAACCCATATTGAAGCCGCGCGACGGCTGGCAGTAGTCGCGAAGGCCCTCGGCGTGACCCGACCGGTAGGCTGAAAATTCCGGCACAACTCCGTGCTTCGAGCAGGCTTTGCGATGCTCGCCCAGACGATCTGCCGTATAACCCCGCGATCCGTCTTCAAAACCGATCATATGCCAGTCACTGACGGCGCACTCGTCGGCGCTCATGCCGGCACAACCACCGGTTCCCAGCAGTACAATCAGACCTGCCAAAGTAAAGGTTCTGGTACTCATCGTCGCCTCCCCGCTCGACCGGCGCCGCAATCGACTGCGCGGGACTGGTCAGCAAAGTTTCAGCCGAATTGGGTACCGTAGCAGCGGAGCGTTTCCGGGTGCCGTGACCGCACTCACAAATAAGGGGCCGTTCGCCATGACGGCGGGTCTTCTACGGCACGCGGCTCTGCAAGCGTGATGCAGTTCACAGTTATAATTTGCGTGCGGCGGTCGCCTCCGGCGTGCTACCGGTTTCCAGATAGAGGAAAGAGGAATCCAGACCCGACAGCTGCTGCATGAGGTTCTTCCCGCCCCGGCCCCTGGTAATAAAAAAGGCTGCGCATGCCGTAGAACTCGAATGGCCGCCATTGCCCGGGGGGGTTGCCGCAGACCATCCGCAATCGCATACAGGACCGCAGGATTAAATCCCATGCCGAAGTGGCTGGTACTGATGCCGATATTCTCGACTCGATCGCCGGGAGGCAGTTGGGCAATCGGACATCACCGTTCGCACCATGGCACTACTTTACACCTGTTGCGGACAACGGGACGAGCGTCATCGCGCCTTCGCTGCACTGCTGTGAAGTCGCTCTCGCGCTGCATGAAAGCGAGTGGCGGCGCGCTGCAGGTAACGCCTTGCCTCTTCAGCGTACCCGTCGGCCGACGCCGACCAGACACGATTAACGTAACGTTCGCCGGCCGAAAAGTCGCTTATGATGTCCGCATAGGATTGCAAACCGAATAGGTGCACGATACTTTCGCGGGCGTCGGCAAAACGGCGCAGGTCATCGCGCATTCGACGGTCAATCTCCAGTCGCAATTCTTCAACCGGAAGATCGGTCGCTGACGATATCGCTTCCAGTTCCGCGACGATGCTATTGAGCGACTCATGCAATTCGCTGCGATTCGCAGCAAGAACCTCTGCGGAACGAGCAGCGCCTTCGGACTGGCGCTCGATATGGAAAACACCGCAGCATCCGATCAGTGCGGCGGGGACGAACAAGGCCCAGTTCGTGGCGTCCGCGTCCAGCGCGGTCGCAAAAGCCGCTGCCAGGAAGCCACCGATAAGCAACATGAAACCCGTGCCTTTCATCACATGCTTCCCCCGATCAGCCACTCGATAACACGTAGTTCAGCGCATAGCCGACGCCGACCAGGGCTTCGCCGACAATCAACCCGGCAGCGATCGGGATGCCGACGCCCTCGCTCCAGGACTTACCCATGTAGCGGTCAGCGATTTCCCTGCCGAGCGTGCCCAGCGAGTACGTCAATACGATGCTGAATGGCAAGTAAAAACCGAGTCCTACCGTGATACCCAGGCCACCGACAACCGCCGACAGCATGCCGCCAAGTACGGCGCCGGCCGTGTACTTTTCGACCGGTACGTTGCCGCCGAGTATGCCCTCGATCATGCTGGCCAGGGCCTGGCCCTGCGGCGCCGGCAATCGTTCGGAACCAAGCGTGAAGGCTTCGTGCAGTACCATAATCACGCCGATGACCACGATAAGAACAATTACGGCTCCGATAATGGCGAAGTACAGCATGCGGATGGGCATCTCGTCGGCAGATGCGTCAGACGACAGGCCGGACGCGTTCTGCATTGAGCGGATGGTGTTGGTAATCAGCGGCAGGTACCAGATGCCGAAACCGAGGATGGCCGCCAGTTCGGATCCCTCGATGGAAAAGCCGAGTATCAGCGCCGCATAGCTGATCGACACGGCGATGATGACCCCGAGAAACCAGCCGACAGTGACGGCAACCCAGGTGAGTTCGGGATAGGTTCCTTCGCCGGCAACGGGTGAACTGATATTAAAAAGCCTATCAGAGCGGCTCCAGGCGCGCCGCCAGCCGATCATGGTCCAGCACGTCGTTGAGATCGTCGGCCAATGCGCGGCAGGTATTGATTACCGAGCGCCAGGTGGCGACGCGCTGAGTAGGTGTCATGCGCACGAAGTCCGAGCGATCTGGAATCTTGCCACCGGGCAAGCGGGCGATGAACTCGGCTGACGGACACACGAGGATAGTGCGGTCCAGATGCAGCCGGTTGTGCTTGCGCCAGCGCAGGCGCTTGTCGAACCAGCCGGGTGTGAGCTGCTCGAAAAAATGCGGGAACAAGGTCAATCGATCGGGTTCGCCCAGGGGCAAATCAAGGTGATAATCGATAACGCCGCCGTCACGGTAGACACCTGGCGGTGCGCCGTGAATATTCTGGACCCCGGTCAGAAGCATGGGAATAGAGCCCGACGCGGCGATCGCATCAGCCAGATTGCGTTCGGTAAGGGCGATCCGCTCCAGCGGAAATCCGGTTGCATTGTAGAAAGGTGGCAAGTCGCGCACATCGTAGAAAAGGCCACGTGCGAAAAATGCACCGAGCGAACGACGGCTGACGGCATTTGCAACAGCGGCGAGCAACAGGCCGGAGGCAAGAACGACTCGCCGTTCACTCATAGTGAGGTAGCGGCTGCGAACCGTCAGAATGTGCGAACGCAATTGTGCGTGAGTGAGTATCTCGGTTGGCCCTTGGTCGCCGAGCACTTCATGCAGGATCTCACGCGTCTTTTGTGTAATCTCGACTGTATCGGGTCGCGCACTGTAACTTTGCTCCAGATACGCATTTTCGAAACGATTGATCGCTGCCAGCGGATTGGCCTGGGCATAACAGGCGAAACGCCACGCGCCGATTGAGGATCCAACGAGGTGCACCGGCCCGGCGAGGCGCGGCAAAATTCGCTCGACGATCACGCGGTCTAGCTGGCTTAACACCAGCCACTTGGCACCCCCGGACGCACCGGCAATCGTACCGATTCGTTCCTCTGCGAAGCCACGCTTGCGAATATCCTCATATGCGCCCGGCCCGGCTTTGAAACGCAACAGCCCGACGGGCGTCGATCGATTGATAGTCACAAGGTCCTGGTCCGTGCAACGGGAAGCGCTGCCAATTGAGCCGTGATTGCGCCTGCCTTGCAACCTCTGCTGCTGATTCGGGTCGTATCCGCTTGCAAAGGTCCACGTTACAATCGTCCACTTATGCGTAGTCAGGGTTTCCTTATGTCGAATCGCGTTGTCGGTCGGGTGCCAGGTCAAGCACGCTGGCCCGCGCCGATGCTTCTTTTATATGCACTCATTGCCTCGGACCAGTTGCACGCGCACGGCGGCGCGGACGAAACCTTGTACGTAGCGGAGACCGGCACCGACCGCGATCGCTGCCTGGATCCACGTGAGCCTTGCCGAACGCTGGGCTATGCACTGGCGGTCGCCGGCAAAGGCTCACGCGTGCAGTTGGCGCCGGGTACCTACGCCGTCGCCGATACCGGTGATCTCTTTCATATCGTCAGCGGCATGATTGACGTGGTTGGCGGCGTGGCGCCGGGCAACGAGTTTCGCGGACCATCCGACGGTGTCGCCGTCCTCACCGGCATTCCGGTCGAGTATCGAGAATTATTGCGAGATCGCGGCTTGCACGTCATTGCGGACCGCAAGAATATCGACGGGCCGATAGTCGCAGAAGCCGAAAAGCTCCTCAGCCTGCATCGGCAGCTTAAAGCCGGTGCAACCGCGAGCCCCTGTGTTGCAGGCATGGCCGGAGAACTCGAGTGTGACGCCGTTGACCTGCTCGCACATTTTTCATTTGCCGATATCAGCACCCCACCCTCGTCAGCTACAGATGTTTGGGGCTTTGTCGACCTGAATACCGATCGTGAATACGCAATCGTCGCCTACAACATCGGCACTGCTGTGATCGATGTCACCGATCCTGCGGATCCGATCGAGGTCGGCTTTATCGATGGACAGCGCGCGTCCTGGCGCGATGTCAAGGTGTACCAGTACTTCGATGCCGACGAAAGCCGCTGGATGTCGTACGCCTATGTCACAACAGACGGATCGAGCGATGGCCTCTTCGTTATCGACATGACCAACCTGCCGCATAGTGTGCGCCGCGCCGGGTATGCCGGCGATTTCTTCAGTGCCCATAACGTCTACGCGACAAACACCGACTACCGCACCGGTATCGCGCTATCCGAGGCAACACCGACATTAATTATTGCCGGCTCGAACCTCGGCGGCGGGCGCTATCGCGCCTATTCGCTGGCGAACCCTGCGACGCCGGCCTTCGTGGGTGGTGCTTCGTCATCGGACTACATGCACGATGCGGCATCCATGATCATCACCGATAACCGCAAGGATACTCAGTGCGTAAACGGCACGTCGTACTGCGAGGTAATGATCGATTTCAACGAAAATACGGTCGATGTTTGGGATGTGACCAACGCCTCGCAGCCGTCGCGCCTCAGTCGCACACCGTACAACAATGCAAGCTATGTACACTCGGGCTGGGTTGCCGAAGACCGCCAGCACCTGTTCGTGCACGATGAACTCGACGAACAACAGCGCGGTCTGCAAACGACGGTGCGCATATTCTCGCTCGCCAATCTTCAAGTGCCTGCAGAGGTCGGGTCATGGACCGGTCCAACAAGTGCGATCGATCACAATGGTTTCGTGCGCGGTAACCGCTATTACGTTTCCAATTACAGTCGCGGCCTGACCATTCTCGACATTTCGAATCCGACTGACCCGGTGGCCGTCGGACAACTGGACACCTACCCGTTCAGCAACAGCACCAGTTTCGTCGGTGCGTGGGGTGTCTACCCCTACCTGTCGAACGACACCGTCGCCATTAGCGATATCGATACGGGGCTCTACCTCGCGCGCGATCGCAGCATCGACGTGCCGCAAGGCGGGCTGTCGTTTGTTACACCGTCGGCAGGCGCAGCCGAGGGACAGACTGTACAACTAGCGGTGCAACGCAGCGGCGGTACCGACGGCGAGGTCAGCGTGGAAATCGAAGTACTGCATGCAACAACTGGCAGCGCCGATATCCAGACCGTGACCGATCGCGTGACCTGGGGAAACGGCGTGTCCGACAATCAGGTCGTATCGGTCCCCCTGGTCAACGACGGCAGCGGTGAAACTCTCGAACATCTGCTGATTCGGCTGGTCAATCCGCAAGGCGGTGCAACGCTGGGCGCGCAGAGTGTGGCCAACGTTTATGTGAGCGACCCGGGTACGACGTCGCAGATCCGGTTTTTCAGCGACGCCATTGAAATAGCTGAGCGTGGTTTTGCAACGGCCGTCGTAGTTCTGCATCGCACCGGGAGTGCCGAAGGCGCAGTCAGCGTTGACTTCGCGGTAACGGGTGGCAGCGCCGCGCCAGGTAGCGACTACGACGGTCCGGCGAGCGGCAGCGTGTCGTGGAGTGACGGGGACGCAGCGCCGAAGAATCTCTCGTTCCGCATCATCGATGACGGCACCGGCGAAGACATGGAGTACTTTGACTTGCAGTTGAGCAATGCGAGCGGCGCAACGCTTGGCGGTAGTTCGTCAGTCCGTGTGACGATTGCCGACGGACGCGGCAGCAATACCGCCCCGAACGCGATTGCCGGAAGTAGCCAGGTCGTCGCCGCGAACACCGTCGTCACGTTGAATGGCACGCAATCGAGCGACAGCGATGGCGATACGCTGGACTTCCAGTGGCTGCAGACCGGCGGACCGAACGTAACGCTGGATAACGCCGATTCTGCCAATGCAAACTTCATGGCACCGGCGGTGACATCGGACACGTTGCTGCAGTTTCGCCTGACTGTGACCGATCCGTCAGGTCTGAGCGACTCCGCCACCATCACCGTTACCGTCACGCGCGAAGACAACACAAGCAGCGGAAGCTCAGGCGGCGGAGCGGCCGGCTGCTTGCTGTTGTTGTGTTTGCTGGCCGCCGGTTTCCGGCCGAGGTCTACTCGAACGGGTGACGCTTGACGATGGTCTGCTCGCGATCGGGGCCGGTCGAAATGATATCGAGCGGCACGCCGGCCAGTTCCTCGATGCGTGCCAGATAACTGCGCGCATTGGCCGGCAATTCCTCGAAGCGCGTAATGCCAACGGTCGATTCCGTCCACCCCGGTCGATCCTCGTAGATCGGCTGGCAGTCGGCGAAGCGATCGATCAATATCGGCAATCCGGAGATCGGTTCGCCATCGATCGCATAGCCAATGCAGATCTTGATGGTTTCAAGTCCGTCCAGCACGTCCAGTTTGGTAACGCAAAGGCCTGAGACGCTGCTGTTGACGATGGAGCGGCGCAATGCCACGGCATCGAACCAGCCGCAGCGGCGCGGTCGCCCGGTCGTAGCGCCGAATTCCGCACCAACGGTCGCCAGGTGCTCACCCTGGTCGTCGAAAAGCTCGGTAGGAAACGGGCCGGCACCGACGCGTGTCGTATAGGCCTTGACGATTCCAAGAATGTAGTGCAGATCACGTGGTCCGACGCCGGTGCCGGTACTCGCCGCTGCGGCCACCGTGTTGGACGAGGTTACGTACGGATAGGTGCCGTGATCGATGTCGAGAAAGGCGCCTTGCGCGCCCTCGAACAGGACGCTGCGGTCAGCGCGCATCATATCCTGCAATATCTGCGTGATATCAGCAGTAATCGGCGCAATCAGCTCAGCCGATTTCATGGCCGCATCCAGCGTGCGTGCGAAGTCGACGGGTTCGGAACGGAAATAGTTGCGCAAGAGGAAATTGTGAAAATCCAGAACTTCGCCCAGTTTGGCTGCAAACTTTTCGCGCACGAACAAATCGGACACCCGTAAGGCCCTGCGAGAGACCTTGTCCTCGTACGCAGGGCCGATACCACGACCCGTCGTACCGATCGCCGCTGCGCCCCTCGCTTTTTCGCGCGCCACATCCAGAGCGACGTGCGACGGCAAAATCAGCGGACAACCAGGACTCACTTTAAGGCGCTCGAAAACAGGGACGCCGTTTTTCGTCAGGGCCTCTGCCTCGCTGATCAACGCCTCGAGCGAGAGCACCACGCCGTTGCCGATCAGGCAATTCACGCCGTCTCTGAGAATTCCGGATGGTATCAGGTGCAGTACCGTTTTCTTGCCGCCAATCACCAGGGTGTGGCCCGCGTTGTGTCCGCCCTGAAAACGCACCACTGCTGCGGCCTTGTCCGTCAACAAATCGACTATCTTGCCCTTGCCCTCGTCGCCCCACTGCGTTCCGACGACAACTACATTTCTTCCCATGTGCAAATTCCCGTTATCAGGGTCTGGTGACAGGCCGCCGTCAGGCCCGAACTATGAACAGCAGCAATAGCCCGGCCGCCATTGCTACGAGACCCGCGACGCGCAAGTTATTGTCATTCAGCTTTGAAATCTGTTCGACAGTGCGGCGGAAACGGGCTGGCCCGACAAACGGAATCATGCCCTCGATGATCAGGTACAGGGCGAACGCCGTCAGGACATCCTGCAACATCGCGGTTCTTATACCGGACTGGCGAAGGTCAAACCTTCGGCGCTAGCGTGGCAACAGGACGGCAACGGGCGTCTATCTGTCACCACCCGATTGATTGAGGTAACGAAAGAACTCGTTGTTCGGATCGATAACCAGAATGTCGCCGGACCTGCCCATTGATTCCCGGTACGCATTGATACTGCGATAGAAAGCATAAAACTCCGGGTCTTTGGTAAAGGCGGTCGCATAAATTTCGGTAGCGGTAGCATCACCGTTACCGCGAATCATCTGGCTCTCGCGATTCGCGTCGGCAAGAATGACGGTTCTGTCCCTGTCTGCCCGTGCCATGCGCTCTTCTGCAATCTCGCGACCCTCGGCACGGCGCTCCGCAGCTACGCGTGCTCGTTCCTCGCGCATCTGCTGGTAGACGGAATTGCGCACGTCGTCGGGAAACTCGACCTGCTTGACACGAACGTCGATGAGGTCGACCCCGAGTCCTTTTGCCGTAACGGAGGCGAACGCCAGCATGTCACGCATAAGCTCCGCACGCTCGACAGAAATCGCCTCCTGCACGGTACGTTTGCCAAATTCGGTGACGATGGCGTTCTTGACGATTTCCGAGAGTCGATCATTGGCAATCGTTAACGAGCCCCCGGTCGAAGTATAGAACTGAACCGCATCGACGATGCGCCACTTCACGAAGAAGTCGACCTGCAGTGCAAGCCGCTCGGCGGTAAAAATACGCTCCGGCCGGTCGCTGATGGTAAGAATGCGCTTTGGAAATTTGCGTACGTTCTGGATTACCGGAATTTTGAAATGCAGCCCGGGTTCGTAATTGGCTTGCACGACCTCGCCGACCTGCAGCTTTATCGCCAGTTCGCGCTCGTTTACGGTAAATGCGGACAGGCCCAGTCCGACCAGCACCAGTCCGGCAAGTACCAGCGCCGCAAATCGTCCATTGTTCATTGGCGAGTCCTCCGGTTGCGCATCTCTTCCTCGTCAACGCTGCTCCGGCTGCCCTCGTTCGCGTTCGGCGAGTCGAGCGGCATGGCGGGGTCGGAAACGATTGTGCGGCCCGAGCCGCCGATCAACTTGTCGATCGGGATATAGAGGAGATTGCCACTGCCTTCAGCATCGATCAGCACTTTGTTTGAACGGCTGTAAACGTCCTGCAGGGCTTCAATATAAAGTCGTTCGCGCGTAACGCGAGGCGCTTGCTGGTATTCCGCGAGAACCGACTCAAAACGTGCAGCCTCACCTTCCGCAGCGGCAATAACGCGGTCGCGATAGGCTTCGGCGTCCTGCAGTATGCGAGCCGCCTGACCACGCGCTTGCGGGACCAGGGCCTGAGCGTAAGTATCGGCCTCCAGGATAAACCGATCCTGGTCGTTGCGTGCTTTTTGCGTGTCGTCGACGGCTTCCTGCACCGCTTGCGGATAGTCCAGGGTCTCAAGGCTTATCGACGTGATCTCGATGCCTGCACCGTACGTGTCGAGCGTTGTTTGCAGGATTTCCTGGGTGCGTGGCGCAATCTCGTCGCGACGCTCGGTAACCAGGACTTCGAGCGAGCTGGTGCCGACCACTTCGCGCAGTGCGCTTTCCGTTACGTCCTGCAGAGTGGTTTCCGGATCGACGACTTCGAAACTGAACTTGACCGGATCAACGCGCCGATACTGCACGACCATCTGGATGAAGACGTAGGCTTCGTCAGCGGTCAGTATCTCGGTTCGAAATGAATAATTGGCGACCGCTGCCGTATTCACGATATCAACGGCCTCGATCGGGTACGGCCAGTGCCAGTGCAGGCCCGGCATCGCGGTGGCCGTATAGGCGCCGAAACGCTGCACGATACCCCGCTCGGCTTCATCGACCCGATACAGTCCGGTAAGGGCCCAGGCAACGAGTACCAGGGCGATCAGCACATACGGACCGGCGGAGCCGCCGGACGGACGCGACGAGCCACCGAGGATAGCGCTGATTTTGCGCTGCCAGTTCTGCACGATCCGGTCCAGATCGTTTACGTCTTCACCCTCTTTCTTCCAAGGGTCCTTGCCGTTTCCAGGTTCGTTCCAGGCCATTCTCATCTCTGTCGTTGCGTAACTGCGTGAACGGCGTGTGGTCCGCTTTCCCGCTGCAGAATATCGGCTGGCAGGTTTTCACGCTTGATGAACCGGTGGAAGTCCCGCACGTCCATGTCGAGTTCCAGCATCCAGCCGTCGTCGACCACAAACTCCTGCGCGACAGCGCCCATATCGAACAGTCTCGCACGCTGACGGCCCTGTCCGGTATGTAAATGAATAATACCGTGGACCTTCTCGCGCCCCAGTCGCTGGCCGATCGTGTCCAGCAATTGCGGCAAGCCTTCACCGGTAACAGCTGAAATCCACACGGCACGTGCCGTACCATGTCGCGCCTTGGTCCGGCGCGTCTCGCCGTCGAGCCGGTCGATCTTATTGTACACCCTGATCTGCGGAACATCGGCCGCATCGAGTTGCTGCAGTACCGCATTTACCTGACGCACCCGCTGCCAGCGATTGCTGTCACTGGCGTCGATCAGGTGCAGGATGAGGTCTGCCTCACGCGCTTCCTGCAAGGTCGAACGGAATGCCGCAATCAATTCGTGCGGCAAGTCTCGAATAAAGCCAACCGTATCCGCGAGTATGATGCGACTCTTGTCCGGCAACTCGAGCGCGCGCAATGTCGGGTCCAGCGTCGCGAACAGCTTGTCCTCGACGTACACCCCGGCTGCCGTAAGCGCATTGAACAAGGTCGATTTGCCGGCGTTCGTGTAACCGACAATTGCCACGGTCGGAATTTCCGCGCGCACCCGGTTCTGTCGATTCATGGCACGACGACTGTCGACGTGCTCCAGACGCTCTTTGAGCTGACGAATACGATTGCCGATCAGGCGGCGATCCGTTTCCAGCTGCGTTTCGCCGGGGCCACGCAGGCCGATACCGCC
>JBGTHC010000041.1:0-2276 GCA_041746375.1 Woeseiaceae bacterium | reverse complement strand
CTGTTCCTCAGGCGCTGTCGTTTTACTGGAGAAGTCGAGGTCCCAGTAGCGCTCTATCCTGGGAGCCTGACCCGGTTCCTGAATGAGGAAATGCGCGGGCGGCAACTTATGGATGCCGGCAAACATTGTTCGAGGCGGGCAAATGATGCGCAACGAGAGATACTGATCCATAGTCTCTGCCGACATTTTGCGCAATTCCGGAAGTACGGCTGTCAGCGCCTTTATCTCAGAACCGAACAGCAAATCACCGCCAACATTGGCATAGAAGAACGGCTTTTGTCCCAGATGATCGCGCGCGGCAAACAGGCGCTTCTGCCTGCTGTCCCAGATCGCGAAGGAGAACATGCCTCGAAGGTACTTGAGGCAGTCGGTGCCGTACTCGGCATAAAGGTGAAGAATGACCTCGGTGTCGCTTTTTGTCTTGAAACGATAGCCGACCTGCTCGAGCGATTTGCGAAGCTCAGCCCAGTTGTATATTTCCCCGTTGCAGACGATATGCATCGTGTTGTCGTGATTGGAGATCGGCTGACGTCCGCCGGCCAGGTCGATAATCGATAGTCGACGGTGTCCCAAGGTGCCGTGACCGTCTGTTAGTACGTCCTGGTCGTCGGGACCACGGTGAGCTATTGCCGATAGCATCGCGGAAATCTCCGCGCGAGGCCTGGCGTTACTTCCAACGATTCCTGCGATACCGCACACTCGAATGCTACCTGTTTAAGTAATTGACAAGTTTCGTGTCGTTCCAGCCTGCACGTTATAGTTCTTATTATAGGAGCACGGTGGCGATTTCGTGGTGACTAGTGTCACAGGCCGCGGCACCCGGAGAATCCAAAGGTTAAACAGGAAAAATCGGCGAATGACGGAACATCGGCGGAACAGCAAGCTCGACCGGGGGATTCGGCATGCGACAGTAGCAGCGCTCGGGCTCACAGCGGCTTGCTGGTTCGGCGGCACATTATGGGCAATGGAGTTACTGACGCATTTTCGGTTTCAGTTCGTTGCCGGCGGCCTGATCCTCATAACGGCAGCCATAGCCCGCCGCCTGGCTACGGTTGCTGCGATGGCGGGCTTCGTCGTTGTCGCCAATTCGTTTCCGATGCTGCCATACGCCGTACCGCAAGTAGCTCACGCTCACGCCGAGGAAGCCCGAATACGCATATTGACGGCCAATGTACGGTATCGAAACAATGACTATGCACGCGCGCTGGACCTGATTGAGATCGAGAACCCGGATATTATTGGGCTCCAGGAAGTGACTTCTGCATGGATCGACGGCTTGGCGCCCTTGCACGAACGGTATCCGTACCGAGTGGCGTGGCCGGAAGAAGGCGCGTACGGGCTTGCCTTGTTCAGCCGTATCCCGATCGAAGAACTCGGGACGAGCCCGTATCGGGAAGCCAATCAACTGACTGCAATTTCTGTTACCGCAGAATTCCTGGAAAAACCAGTAATCCTCACGCTTGCGCACCTCGTTGCACCGACCACCCCTGTGCGGGCAGCCATACGTAACCGGCAAATCGGGAAAATTGCCGGCATGGTCCGAGCGGATCAAGAACTAAGCAACATCCTGATTGGAGATCTGAACATGACCCCCTGGTCGCCGCATTATTCTGTGTTGCAGCAGGCTGGCCTCGACAACGCGGCGCTGGGGCGCGGGTACGTTGCCACTTGGCCGGCAGTTGCCGGATCGTTCGGCATACCGATCGACCATATTTTGCTGCCTCACGGATTTCACGTGCAGCAGCTTCGCACGGGAGCTTCATTCGGCTCCGATCATCTGCCGCTGGTGGCGGATGTCGCCATCCGCGCTACTCGGCCCAATTTATCGGAAAAGCTGCCATGACAATCAGAACGCGATTCGCGCCGAGCCCGACCGGCGTCCTTCACATCGGAAGCGTCCGTACAGCACTGTTTTGCTGGCTCTATGCTCGTCACCACAAGGGGGGGTTCGTGCTGCGCATCGAGGACACCGACAGGGAACGGAGTACGGCCGAGAATGTTGAGGCGATAGTTGACGGCATGTCGTGGCTCGGATTGGGTGCGGACGAAGGTCCGATCTTTCAGTCGCATCGTTTCGATCGTTATGCGGAAGTGATCGGACAGTGGCTCGCGGCCGGCAAGGCGTACCGTTGTTATTGTAGCCGGGAGGAACTCGAGGAATTGCGTGCCCGGCAGATGGAGGCCGGCCAAAAGACACGGTACGACGGTCGTTGCCGGGAGCGCCTAGGCCCGCGCGAGGGCGTCCCGCCGGTGGTGCGCTTCCGGAATCCGCAGGA